>JAMOPL010000001.1 GCA_027064515.1 Sulfurimonas sp.
TTATCTAAATTTTATAGCGAATTAAATTTAGTTATAACTGAGTTAAAAGATTTAGTAGTAGATGAAAAATCTCATATTGAACTATTGACACTTAATGATGAAAAAAGAGTTGAGTTATTTACAAAATTAAAAGAGGCACTTGTATCAAAAAGAACTAAACAATATAAGCCTATTATTCAAGAGATTGAAAAATATCAATTAGATACAGATGAAGAGATTTTTTTTAATCAAATAAAAGATTTGGTTAAAGAGTATAAATTAAAAGAGGTTATAGAATTTATGGAGAATAACTATGTAATAGCCAAATAATAATGCTATGTTATAAGCAATAAAAGATAAGCTAATAGTATCTTATAAATGTGGTATAATTAACTATGAAAATAATATTGGTCATTATATTGCTTAACTTTAGCCTATTATCCTCCGTAGTACCATTTCAAACAAGTTTTAATAATTTAAATATTGAAGTAGATAAATTAGGTACTAAGTTAACTACACAAGAAAGAATCTCCCTTTATTATATGATTCTCTCTATTCATAAAAAGATAAGTATAGCTGTGATTAGTGATGATAAAAGTATAGATATTCAAAATATAGATAAAGCGATACATAAAATATTTATATCCTTAAAAAATAAAAATAGTTTATATAGTAAAAATGAGATTAATAGATTAACAGATAGCTATAATAAAATGGTAGAGGATGGATTCTCTTTAATAGATGATTCATTAATTAATCAATCAAATGAAAAGATAATTTATCAAGATAAGATTATTTATGAAAATCCACAAATAGATTATTATAGATTGGTAACTATTTTTACAACACTTGGGATTATAATAGGAGCTATTATTGGATATTTAATAGTTTATTTTAAATATAAAAAATCAAGAAAAAAACTTAATATTATAGGCTCTAGAGATAGTGAGATTGATAGACTTACAAATGATAATGAAATTTTACGAAGAGAGATAATGTTAATAAATGATGAATTATTAGAAAATTCTATAAGTGATAAAAAATGTTAGAAAAACAGATGAATCGTATAGCGATAGTAAGACTTTCTGCTTTGGGTGATATAGTAAATAGTGCAGTTGTTTTGCAGTTTATAAAACAAAAATTTCCAGATATAAAGATAGAGTGGATAACAGAAGAGGTATTTGCACCCCTTTTAGAGAATCATCCTTTAGTGGATAAGGTGCATACTCTAAATCTAAAGAGATTAAAAAAAGAGAAAAGTTTTTCACAATTAAAAAAGAGTATTTCATTTCTAAAATCTTTAGGTGAATTTGACTTAGTTATAGATATGCAAGGGCTTATAAAATCATCAATAGTTTCAAGAATCATAAGTAAGAATACTCATGGATTCGATAAAGATTCTACTAGAGAGGGTTTAGCATCTTGTTTTTATAAAACTAAGTCTAGTATAGCTTATGATGAAAATATAGTAAAAAGAAACTGTTTTGTTGTGAGCGATGGGCTTGGTTTTGAGATAGATGATGAGATGATTCTAAATAAGAAAGTTATTTTTCCTAATGCTAAACTTAGTGATAAAAATTTATATAATTTTTCTAGTGAACAAAAAAACATAGCTATTGTAATTGGTGCATCTTGGGAATCTAAAAAGTATAAAAAAGAAAAAGTTGCAGAATTATGTGATGAACTTAAAGAGAACTGTTTTATACTTTGGGGAGATAAGTTAGAAAAAGAGGAAGCTTTATGGATTTGTAAAAATTCAAATTATGCTAAATTAACCCCTAAATTATCACTTGAAGAGTTGGTAGCATTTATAAGTGAAATGGATCTTTTAATAGGTAATGATACTGGACCAACACATATGGCTTGGGGTCAAAACATTCCATCTATTACACTATTTGGACCTACAAATAAAAGAATGATTTATCAAACACCTCAGAATCTAGGTATAGAATCTCCATCTTTTGTAGATATATTTAAAATAGATAAAAATGATTTTTCTATAAAAGATATAGAGGTAAGTGATATTGTAAAAAGTGCTAGGGGATTACTATAATGGGGTATAAACTATTTTTATTATTAGAAAAGTTTTTAATGATTCTGCCAAGAGCTTTTAGAAAATCTTTTTTTAAATTTATAGGTTTTATTGCCTACTGTTTTTCATCAAGATATAAAAAAGTATCTTATCAGAATCTTGATTTTGCTTTTGATGGTAAATTAAGTGAAGATGAAAAAAAAGATATTACAAAGTATGCTTTTAAAAATTTAGCTTTAAACTTTTTATATGCGATGGAACTTAGACATATGAGTAAAGAGGATTTAAAAAAGAAGATAACAATAGAAAATATTGAGGCAGTTGAGAAAGTTCATAATGAGGGTAGGGCAGTTATTTATGTTACTACTCATTATAGCTCGTGGGAACTTGGTGGTGCTAGTATAGGAGCATTTATAGAACCTATTATCGCTGTTTATAAAAAGATGAAAAATAGAGAGTATGAGGAGTGGTTACTATCTGCTCGTGATAGATTTGGAAATATATCTATGGAAAAGTCTAGTGTTGTAAAAGCACTTGTAAAAAATTTGAAAAATGGTGTGGGATGTGGACTGTTAATAGATACAAACATAAATAAAAAAGAGGGTGTTATAGTTAATTTTATGGGTAAAACTATAAGACAAACATCTACACCAGCATTTTTAGCAAGAAAATTTAATGGAGCTATCATACCTGTTACGATAAGAACAGATGATGAGGAAAATTATACTTTAATGCTTTTTGATGAGATAAAAGTTCCACATACTGATGATATACAGAGTGATATTCAAAAAGCAACTCAACTTCAAGCTGATTGGTTAAGTATGCTAATTACTAAAGAGCCAAAATTTTGGTTTTGGCTTCATAGAAGATGGAAAAATGACCATCCTGAGATATATAAATCTTAATATTTAACTAAGAATTATTCTTAGTTAAATAGAGCTTCTAGTGCATCAACACCATCTTTTACCTCTTCTATCTCATTAGTTGTTTCATTTGTAGTTTGATCATTTTCAACTAACTCTATATTTAAACCAGTAAGCATAGATGCTAGACGGATATTTATACCACTTTTACCAATAGCTTTTGATTTTTGGTCAGCAGGTAGAGTGATAACTGCTTTTTCATCTATACCTTCACTATCTTTTACAATCTCAACATGAGAGATAATAGCTGGACTCATAGTACGAGATACGAAAAGTTCTATAATAGGAGTAAACTCAATACAGTCAATATTTTCACCAATAAGCTCTTGGCTAACTGCATTGATACGAACACCCTTAACACCAACAGTAGCACCAACTGCATCAACTTGTGGATGAGTAGAGATAAGTGCAATTTTTGCTCTCTCCCCTGGTATACGAGCCGATCTTTCAATGATAACAGAACCATCCCCAATTTCAGGAACTTGTAACTCTAAAAGTTTTTCTAAAAATTTAGGGCTAGTTCTTGATATCTCAATTAACATCCCATGCTCTTTGTCCATATTTACTTTACGAACAACAGCTTTAATATGGTCACCAACTTTAAATATTTCACCTTTAATACGGCTTTTCATAGGAAGGATAGCTCTAATCTCATCTATCTCTACATAAGTAGTATTCTTCGCATCAACTCTGATAACTCTTCCTGAAACAAGAGTTCCAATTTTTGATTGGTATTTGTTATAAATCTCATCCTCAACAAGTCTTTGGATATGAAATTCTATCTCTCTATGAAGTGCAGCAGCACCAGTTCTTCCATACTTTTGAAGGTCATGTTCCTCTTGTAGTTGGTCATCTAATTCAACTTGATCATCATACTCTCTAGCATCAGAAATAGACATATAAGCTGGAGCTAACTCCTCATCTTCTAGTCTTTTATCATCATCAGCGACAACTGTAATAGTTTGAACAATTTTAATAGCTTTTGTATCTTCATCAACTTGAGCTTCAAAAGCAAAGTTTCTATCAATAACTCTTTTTGCAGTTTGAACAAATGCAGTTTTTAGAGATTCTAAAACTTTCTCAGGTGCAAGACCTTTTTCATGAGCGATAGCATCTGCAATATCTAATATTTTTTCCATAGTTGTGCCTTATTTTAATGTTTTTCACAAAAAATAAATAATAATAATTTTGGGGGATTTCTTATGAAGTATGTGATTTTATCAAAAATAGTATAAAAATATCATTAATGATAAATTCCTAAAAATTATATATAAGTAAATCCGATGAAAAATAATAATAATTCTCAATAAGAAAAAATAAGAATTATGAAGCTAAAACAGAAAAAACAACTTGAGAATAAAATCAATAATGGCATTTTAGAAGGATTGAATTCAGTTATACAAGTTGCTAAATCAAAAGCTAGAGAATATAAAATATTTGGCTAGTGTGTAAAAATAATTAGTTAATATTTTCTTTTCTCATTCCACAAACAATTTCAAATTTACTACCATTATCAATAGCACCATAAACTAAATCTCCACCAAAGCTTTTTCTCATTATATCCATACTCATATATAAACCTATCCCAGTTCCTTTACCTTCTTCTTTTGTTGTGAAGTATGGGTTAAAGATTTTTTCTTGTATGGTATGTGGGATTCCACCTGCATTATCTTCTATGGTTATTGTTGGGATATTATTTTTCATATCTATTATTATGTTTATATATTTATTCTCAATAGTCTGTTCCCCAAAAGCATCTCTTGCATTTGATAGTAAGTTTATTATTACTTGTTCTAGTAAATCTTCATGTCCTACCATTGAGATATTTTCATCTTTAGAGTCTATATTTACTTTTATATTATGGTTTACTAGTTG
>JAMOPL010000002.1 GCA_027064515.1 Sulfurimonas sp.
TCCACTATCTCAAATGGCTCAATTAGTTCAGAATATGCAACAACCTCATAATCTTCACAAAGTGCTTTTATCTCTCTAACTTTACCTTTATTGCCTGTTGCTAAAACTAATTTCAAATCTAATCCTTTTTTATTGTTTAATTTAGTAAATCTTCAAAATAAATCCATTCTTCATGTGCTTCATTAAATGATTTATACTCTTCTTGTTGATTAATTTTAAAATATCCATTATTATCTTTTATAACAATACCACCAAATAAGTTTTTATTTTTAAAATTTTCATCTTTTATATATTTTTGTAAAGCTTCTGCTTTAATTTTATTATCATCTTCTTGATAACCAATAGCTTTTGTATCAAATATACCTAATTGAGCATTTTTAAACATAATTAAAAAATCTGGTTGAAATGTTGAATAAGGTTTAGTCATTGATTTAGTTTTATACTTAATCCCAAAGTTTAATGCCATATGTTCATTACCATTTTGCCACCACCAAAGTATATTATCAGAATTATTTTCTATAAACTCTATAAATTCTTGTTCAATATCACTATCTAAATTAAGATAACAAGGTTGATATAATGATAGTTTATAATTATAAAATCTATATGTTTCTGAATTAAAAGCTCTATTTTGTGAAACTTCCCAATTTTCATTCCATTTTTCTAACTCTTCTACTTTTAATTCTAATTCCTTAGCTTTTGTAAATTTATATTTTAAAGTAACTTCATTTAATAATTTTTCAAATATTTTTCTATTAGTTAAAAAAATATTTCTTATTTTAATATGACCATTAAAAGTTTCTCTTGCACTAATTCCAAGATATTGCTTAAACCATCGTCTAATACCATTCATTAAAATTGGAGTTGATCTGACTTGTGCAAAACCATTGAGATTATTTTGAACAACTTTTTCAAAAATATTATCTAAATCAGCACTTGAATATTTAACAGTTATTTTTTCATTACTTATTATCTTTTTGCTATATAAATCATCAAATTTTAATGTATCTAAATGTTTTTCATCTATCAATTCAGCTTCACTATCCATTGCTTCTAATGATATTTTTTTAGATATTATTTTTTTGTTATTATCAAAAAGTTCATATTTTCCAGTATCTAATCCAAACTCTTTACAAAATATATCTTCTAAATCTCCATAAATATTTCTTGTTATATCCCCATAATCAACTCTATTTAAATAATATGAATTTAAATTCATTTCATTATAAATATTTTTTCTAATAGAGAACAATGATTTAATTATATTAAGATTATATTCTTCTTTTTTAACACTAAATTCATCAGTATTAATATATAAAAATGCTCTATTTAAATCATCATCAGTATAATGTTCTGCTTCTGGCATTCTTAAGATTCTACCTACAGTTTGTATCTCTAATATTTCACTCTTTGTATCAACAAATTTTACAAGTATTTGAGCTCTAGGACAATCCCAACCTGTAGCTATTGCTTTTATAAAGATTAAACATTCTACTTTATTTTCATTATCATTCAGCATATCTAGATTAATCTTATCTTTATTTAACCAAATAGCTAATTTACCATTTTCATAACTAATGTTATATTTAGCTAAATATTCTTCTATAAATTCTAATTTTTGCTTTCCTGCTTTTGCATTTGGTATTTGTATTAAACATAAAGGATTTATATTTAAATCATTTTTTTTGTACAGATTAGATAGATTAGTTCTTTTTGAGATTGCTGTTTTTAAAATTAATTCTTCTGAAGTTATATCTTTAGTTTTGTATAATTCAAGACTATCATTAACAATAATCTCTTTTTTTATCATACCCTCTTCAATAACATCTTTAGGATTTATTTTAATTATTTCATCATACTCTTTAATTACAGGTGTAGCACTCATCTCAATTGTTAAATCTGCTTGAATAATTTTATGTCTAAGTTCTAAAGCTCTTTCACTTTTAGCACCAGTATGGCTTTCATCAATTATCATAATAATTTTAGTGCCTAAATCTTGTGTATTTTTAATAATATCTATAAAATTATATGTTTCACTATCTTGCATCAAGGTGTTTGTCCAATCACCTAATTTATCTTGTTTATTTATTTTATCCCAATTTATAATTACTACTTCATCTTTTCTTATATATGAACGACCACCATGAAATTCATCTTCAAGTAGATAAACAGATGGAAAACCATTAAAAGTTTTTTTAAGAGAGTAGTAACTTTGTTTATGAAGCATACCAGCACCTATACTTAACCATAAAAAGCATAGTTCTTCATTTTTAAATTCTTTTATAACTTCTTCTATATATTTACTTATCATAAAAGTTTTTCCACTACCTGTTGGTGATTGAAAAATTATTGTTGCATCTTCTTTTTTTTCTTCAAAAAGTTCTTTAGTTCTATTTAAAAGCTTATTTATTGCTCTATCTTGATATGTTTTCAAAAACTTCATATTATTTTCCTATACTAAAATTATTGATTAAATTTTGGATATGCTTGTAGAAATTTTCTACTTGTTGCATATCATACTCATCATATTGTGAATGGTGAGCACTATTTCCTATGGCTAAATAAGTTTTATTTTCTTCCCATGTGATTTGATTAAATACTTCTTTTGCTTTCATACTATCATTCATTCTTGAATGTGTTTTATAATCATTTAAATTTATACTGTTACGATAAGCAATAAATTCAATTATCTGATGTAATATATTTCTTAATAATTGTGAACTTAAATCTTTATCTTTATCCATAGAGAGTAACTTCTTCACTTTTTCTAAGTCTGAAAAAATTGTATTTGTTTTGGGTGATATATTTTGACGAACTAAATCTTGATAAATATTAAGTATCTTCTGTGGTATAGTTTCTATTGTTATATTTTTAATACCTTTAAAAATTGTTTTGTCTATCTCAAGAGTATCTGAAAACATATAAACAACTTTCATATTTTGAATATCTTTTAATTCATTTAAAAAGTTATCTAAAGTATTATCTTCGGTGTTGAAATATACACACAAATATTTTGCTTTATTATTAGATTGAAATATTTTATAATCATAGTTTTGAACTATTAAATTATATATACTTTCTTTTATACATAACATTTCACTACATTCATTGAGAAGATTTATTTTATTTTGAGATGGACTTTTACTCTTTTTTAGTAATTTTGTTTTAAAATACTTTAAATTACCATTTAATCCAACTATTGTTTTATCTTTAGTAGTTTTATATCCATTTATAATTTTTTTCAATCTTGGATATGTAATATCTGTACAAATATTATTTTCATTGTTAGTACAAAGGATGAAGTTTATATCTGTTTTATAGATAGAATTTAATTCTAATACTGCATGACCAGTTGTACCACTTCCAGCAAAAAAATCACAAACTATTTTAGGATTCGGGTGTATTGTTGATATTAAATATTTAGATATATTAATAGGTTTTGGATATGGAAATTCTAAGTTTACATCTTTAAAAAAGTCATCATCACTTGAAGCATTTTCATAAATTGAAGTAATATTTTCAAACATATTTTCTTCTAATAAATATTTTCTTTCAGGTTGTTTATTTTCATCTATACCAAAAAGAATTAAATTATCATTCAATAATTTCTTCATTGTATTAGGTGGATTTCTCCAACCCCTTGTAGGTAGAGGGCAAGGCTTATTTGTTATAGGGTGAATTAATGGTATAAAATAATCATTAGGAGCTTTCTTCTTATTTGGCCATGCCATAGATACTCCACGATAAACTTTACCTTTTATATCTATAAATTTATATGCTTTTTCACCTTTTGAAAATTCTTGTCTATTTAACCAATTTTGAAATTCTTTATTTATTAACTCTAAATTATAAGTTAGTTTAAAATCTTCTAAAACTTTTTTGTCATAATTAAATGGTTTTATAACTTCTTTTATTTCATCTGGAATAACATTCTTTCCAAGTTTTTTAAATAATTGATTTGCTTTTTTTAATATTTTTTCTGCATTTGCTTTAGGTCTTTTTAAAGTGTTTTCAAGTTCTAAAAATTTTTCTTTATTTTTTGCAAAACATAAAACTGTTTCATGCATTATTGAAACGCCTTTACTATCTCCTTTTGGATTTTTCTTATTCCAAATTATTGTACCTAAATTATTTTTCTGACCAAAAAGATTTATAAGTAATAATTGCAAATTATTAAGTTCATGCTCATCAATATGTATGATTATAATACCAGTGTCATTTAAAAGATTATATGCTAAATTTAATCTTTTTTCCATAAAATTAAGCCATTTACTATGACGATATTTATTCTCCTCATCAACAAATTTATCATTATATTTAAAATCATTTTCCCCTGTATTATATGGTGGGTCTATATAAATGACATCAATTTTATTTTTATGAGTATAGTTTAATACAGATAAAGCATAATAATTGTCACCTTCAATTAAAATATTATCATCACTATTATCTGTTTTAATGTGCTTATTTTTAAGTTCTTTTAATATAGGTAAATTGTATTGACATTTTAAAACAATATTTTCAGGCTCTCTTTCTCTATCCCAAACAAGACCATATTTTTTATGTTCTAATTCTTTTTCTTGTTGTTTAATAATTTTTAGCAATTCAGATTTATTAAGATTAGAATAATCATTCATTTGTAATGTCCTTATTATTTAATTGTTTCAATAAATTTATTAGTTTCAAATCTAATCCTTAAATAAAGCATTTTTTATTATAATTGCGAAATTATACTATAAAGGTTGGTTTTTATGTTTAAAAAAGTTCTTCCCCTCTCTGCGATTTTATCTCTTAGATTTTTAGGTCT
>JAMOPL010000003.1 GCA_027064515.1 Sulfurimonas sp.
ATTAGTGCCACACCCAGACCACTAAAGACAGCATCAACAGTTAGTAAAGCACTTGCAAATATAATAGCAAGTACTGTAAGTAGTATTGGTTTTGCTCTAGTATTTACAGAGACTGCTATCGCTCTATCAACACTTAAATGTTGCTCTTCTATTAGTTGTTTTGCAAAATCTATAATCAACAATGAGTTCCTAGAGTTTATCCCAATAAGTGCAATAAAACCAATAAGAGATGGCCCAGACATATAAAAAGCTTTTGGAGTAAATATATCCCAAATTAGGTGCATATATATAACTCCAACAATAGATATAAAACTAGCCAAAACAATAGCAGTTGCAAGTGAGAAATTTTTATAATACACCACCATCATAAAAAATATTAACACTATTGCAGCACCAAGAGCCATACTTAAATCTACTACTGTGTCCAAAGAAACTTTTTGCTCCCCATCCCAATGAAGGTTAAATCTTTCTTTAGTTTTTTTATCTATAAGAGTATAATCTAGCATACCAGATTCTTCTATCTCATACTCAGTTGATAACTCTAGTAGTATATTTTCTCTAATCTCTAACAGTGCATAGATTTGACTTATTTCATCAGTTTCACCAACTACATTTATAAGTGGAGATAGATTTTTTGAAGTTATCTTATGCTTATTAGTTGTTACATCTATTGTAACTAGCTCACTTAAGGGGATAAGCATACCTAATGAATTCATAAGTTTAATCTCTGAGAACTTATTTAAAAGCTCTTTTTTAGTTGATGCACTAAAATATTTTGTTTTTTTATCTAGTACAAGATGGATAGGTATTTGATTCTCTGCTTTTGAATCATTACTATAAGCTATATCCATACCCTCAAATGATAGATACAATATATTTTTTACTTGTTTTAATTGTAAGTTTGATTTAAGAATCTTCTCTCTGTTGAAAGTTATATCAAATCTTGAGAAATTTTTATCTGTTAATACATCAATATCCACTAAGCCTTGTGTCATTTTAAATATATTTTCTAATTTATAAGCTAATATTTCCATTGATGAAAGGGTATCATCACTTGTAATTTCTAAAACAATAGCAGCTAAATATGGAGGTCCAGCAGGAGCTTCAACAAACTTGATATTTGCATTATGTATAGAACAATTTGTTTGAACAATAGCTCTTAATCTATGAACTGCAGCAACTGAATTCTCTTCTCTTTCATGCTCTTTTTTAAGATTTACAATTATGTTTGCAATGTTTTCACCAGTACTAAATGGACGACCCTTTAGCATTCCAGAAAAATCGACAGGAGCACTCTCTCCTAAAAAGATAGACATATCTGTAATAATATCTTCTTTTTTCAGAGTTTGGACTATGCAACTTGTAACCTCTTTGGTTTCATAAACTGATTTACCCTCAGGTAGGTCGATATAAATGGTAAAGTTGTCTGCAAATTGATTTGGAAGTAATTTTACTTTAACTAACCCTGAAGTTACAAGTAAAACAGATGAAACTAAAGCAAGAAACATAAATAACATTGTAAATATTTTCTTAGTTCTACTTTGTAAAAGAGTATATACAGAAGATTCTATAATTTTATTTTTTTTCACTTAGTCATCCTTATTCATAAGTTTATTTACGAAGTATGGGGTAAATACATAAGCAACAATAAGCGAGAAAAACATCGCTAAAGGGGCAAAGATAGCAATAGGTCGTATATATTGTCCAATAGTTCCCCCAACTAAGAACATAGTAAGAAATGTCATAATTATCGCTATGGTTGCAAGGTTTGTTGGATTCCCAATTTCGTTTGTTGCAGCGATAGCTATCTCTTTTACTGTTTTATTTTTTGCATCATGGTCATGAAAATGTCTGTGAATATTTTCTATAACTATTATGGCAGAATCAACTAATAGACCAAGACTAAGTAGTATCGCAAAAAGTGAAATTTTATTGATGCTTTGTCCCAATATATAACCAGCGAATAAAGTTAAAGACATAATCATAGGTACAGTAAGAGTGACAATAAATGCTTCTTTGTAACCAAGTGCAACTATGAGTAAAATACCTATAATTATGATAGATATTACAATATGCATCACTAACTCATTTACTGAATGATTTGCTGTGTAACCATCATCTCTTGTGATAATAAAGCCTATTTTATCTTTATCTAAGTCTGATTTGAGCGAATCCATAAGTGAAAAGATTAGCTCATTTACATCTACAACATTCGCACCACGCTTTTTAGTGATACTTATTGTTGTTTGTGGTATCTCATTACCTAGACCATTTTGAGTATATGTTAATGTAGCTGATTTCATATTTTGAATATCATCAGATTTTGTAACAGTTGCTATATCTCTTACATATATTGGAGAATCATCATAAATAGCAATTATTAAGTTATTTATATCATCAGTATTCCGTATAGCTTTTGTAACTCCAAAGACAACTATTTTATTATCATCTGTTCTTCCTGTAATATCCGGGATTCTTGATGTTAATCCCTCTATGGATTTTAAAACTTGCCCTAGAGAGAGATGATAAGCAGTTAATTTATGAAGATTTACCTCAATATTATACTGCTCTTTTCTCTCACCAATCAAATCAGTAATAGCTACATTTTCAATACGATTAATTTTGGTTTGAATCTTGGAGACTTTCTTATAAAGTTCAGTCATAGATACAGAAGAATCTTTTGGATAAAAAGCGATGGAAGCGATAGCTATATCGGTGTCTATATCCATTGTTTTTACTATGGGTTGCATTATCTCTTTTGGTAAAACACTCATATTTCTTAGTACACTGTTGTATAGTCTAAAGTTTGCTTTATCTCTCTCTTCACCAAGAAAAAACTTCACATTCAAAATAGCTACATTATCTTGTGCGATTCCATAAATATCCTCAACACCCTCAACTTCTCGAAGTCTCCTTTCTAAAGGTTCAACTATAACTTTTTGAATCTCACTTGCTTTAACTCCAGGATAAGGAACTATGATAGCACCACCAGCCACAACTATTTGTGGATTTGCTTCTCTTGGTGAGATTTGTAAGGTTATGTAGCCCATAGCAATAATAAAAATACTAAGCATTAAAGTAAGTGGATGCTCTATAAAAGTATCTGCTAATTTTCCAGCGATATTTTTCTTATATTTTTTAGTGTTCATTGCAACTCTCTACCATCGCTGTAAACAAGCTTGACACTTCATCAACTTTTTCCATGAGATTATCATTAAGTTCAAGCCATAGACTGATATAACCATCACTAAAACCATTTATTGCAAATGCCATTCTTGTAGCTTTGTCTTTATCTATTTTTGGATTTAACTCAATAAAACATTTTTCAAGATAGTTGTAGATTTTTTGGAATGCTTCTGAGTGTTCTTTTGCCAAGGTATTAAAAAAAAGTGGGTTATTTGTTGCACTCTGCTCAATCGCTTTTCGTTTTTGAGTGTAATATGAAAATTTCAATTCTATAAATGAGTGTATTTTTTCTTGAGGAGTTGCCTTAGATAAAGCTTTATCTTCTAATTCAATAAAAAAGTTATTAATTTGATGCTCTATATAAGAGAGATATAAACCCTCTTTAGAATCAAAAAGTGTATAAATAGTTCCAACAGAAACCTTTGCACTTTTTGCTAAATCAGCAATTTTCATCTGTTCGTAACCAATCTCTTCAAATACTTTAGAAGCTTCTTTTAGCAGTAACTCTTTTTTTAGTTCACTCATTTTGTTTTTTATCGACATATACGACACCTAAATATAAATTTTCCTAAGTGATTAACCTTCGGCGATATTGATAAGTATATCTTTTAAAGGCTTAGTTGGTAATTAACTTACTAAGAATGAATTAAGTTACTTAAATATAAGTTTTGAAAGCATTTCTATGTTTTGTAGACCTTTAAATATATTGGCAAAATTGTAACTATCGCTACATTTGACATCACTGTCAGCATAGACAGTAATAGCAATGTAACTTTAGTTGGGGTTTTAACTATTTTCAATCGTAGTATTCTGCTCTTTAGTTTTTGAAAACTTCTGTTTAATAGTAATTACAAGATAAAAGAACATAGGTATGAAGAGTACACCTATAACCGTAGCACTTATCATCCCACCAACAACTGTTGTACCTATGATATGCCTACTTGCACTTCCTGCACCACTACTTATAGCAAGGGGTAAAGTTCCAACTATAAAAGCTAAAGATGTCATAACAATAGGGCGAAATCTTAATTTTGCTGCTTCTATTGTTGCTTCAAATAGAGGCATCCCCTCATCTAACTTAGCCATAGCAAACTCTACAATAAGTATCGCATTTTTTGCACTTAATCCAATCAGAGTAATCATACCTACTTGAAAGTATATATCGGCTTCTAAATGTCTTAAAAATACTGCTAATGCTGCCCCAAAGATAGCAAAAGGGATAGATAAGATTACTGCCATTGGAATACTCCAACTCTCATAAAGTGCAGCAAGAATTAAAAATACAAAAAGTGCAGCATAGACAGAGGTGTAATTTCCCTCTTTAGCTAATTTATCCTCTTGATATGATGTTCCAGCCCAAGCTGTTGTGTATCCTTTTGGTAAAACTGAAGCACTTATCTCTTTTATAGCATCCATCGCATCACTTGAAGCGAATCCCCGTGCTGGATTTCCTGTAATTTGTGCTGCTGTAAACATATTGAATCTTTGAACAACACTAGCATCTACCACTCTTTTAACATGAATGAGTTCACTCATTGGAATAAGATTTCCATTAGTTGAACGAAC
>JAMOPL010000004.1 GCA_027064515.1 Sulfurimonas sp.
ATAGCAAAAGATAAACTTTTGCATATCTTTGAATCATTCTCACAAGAAGACAGTTCAACAACAAGAGAATTTGGTGGAACTGGTTTGGGACTTACAATAAGCAGTGCACTTGTAAAACTTCTAGGTGGAGAGCTTAAAGCAAAAAGTGAATTTGGAGTTGGCAGTGAGTTTTATTTTTCTATACCAGCAGCTATAGGTAAAGATATAATAAAAACTACACAAGATACAAAAGAGGTAGTGTTTAAAGATAAAAAAATACTTCTAGTTGAGGACAATAAAGCAAACCAGATGTTTATGAAAGTGCTACTTAAAAAACTTCAACTTGATTATGATATTGCAAATGATGGATTAGAAGCAATAGAGCAATTTAAAGATAATAAATATGACGCTATTTTAATGGATGAAAATATGCCAAATATGAATGGCATAGAAGCAACCAAAAGAATTTTAGAGATTGAAAAAGAGCATAATTTACCACATACCCCAATCATCGCATTAACGGCAAATGCAATAAAAGGTGACAGAGAAAGATTTTTAGAAGCAGGAATGGATGAGTATTTGACTAAGCCTGTAAATAAGAAAAAACTAGCTGAAGCTTTAAAGAAAATCTTAATTAAAGAGTATATAGATGTTTAAAAATAATAAAATAATAAATTTTTCAATACTTGTTATTGTGCTTATGCTTACTTTTCTTGTCTATTTCGAATATACTGTTATGAATGGATATTTCAGTCAAAATATTCAAGATAAACAGAAAATAATAACTAAAATATATAATCAAAAAATTAAAGAGGCAGAACATTTATATACAAAAAAAATTGAAAATATATTGAGTGTTTCTACGATAAGAGAGGGAATAAAAACACACAACATTGAACTATTAAAAAAGGATTTTATTTCTGAATTTAAAAAGATGCAACATGAGAATAGGTTTGTAAAAACCATGCTTATAGCCGATACAAATAATATAGTGCTATTAAGAGCTCATAAACCTGCTATGTATCATGATGATTTAACAAATGTTAGACCAATTATAAAAAAGGCAAATGAGACAAAAAAGATTTTGTATGGATTTGAAGCAGGTAAAATGAGTATTCCATATAGAATAACTGTTCCGATTATCTTAGATGGTGTACACTACGGAGTGATTGATTTAGGAATATCAAGTAACTATTTTATAGAGCATATAAATAATATAATACCAGATGTACATGTTACATCTTTGTTAAACAAAGATCACTTAAGAAAATTTATAAAAAGTACATATCTAAATAAAACCCCTGTAAAAAAAGGTTTTTTAACACCAAATTTCAATAAATTTTTTGAACCATTTTTTGATAAAATAGATTTAAATAAAGATGTATCACAAATCAAAGTAGCTGATAAAACATACCTAATAAATACAACTCTTAAGATGCTGAGTTTTGACAAAACAGATTTTGGAACTATTTTAATATCTTTTGATATTACAAAAAATGTAGTCAACGCACAAAAAAATATTTTCAAAACACTATTTATAATTGGCATAATTCTTATTGTATTATATATTATTTTAAGATACATAAATTCTTTAAATACTAAAAACAAGTTAGATAGTATTACTGTTGCATACGAAAAACAACTTGAATTCTTTGCTCAGACTACAGGTGTCGCTTTTTGGGAATATAATTTCAATACAAACTGTTTTGTATTCAATGATTTTTATTATCAGTTTTTACACACAACAGAAAAAGAGGAAGGCGGGTATGAGATAGACGTTCAAACTTACTTAACCTCTTTTATCCCTCAAGTGCATCAACAAACTGTGATAGATGTTATACAAGAAGCATATAAAAGAGAGAAAGATTATTCATCTAAGCTTGAGTATAAAATAAAAAGAAGAGATGGCGTAATTTTAGATGTGCTTGTAAATTACACTATATTGTATGATGAAAATGGAGAACCAATCAAATCATATGGCACAAAACTAGACCTAACAGAGATAAAAAAGAGTGAGGATATTCTAAGAAAAGCTAAAGAGGATGCAGAAAATGCCAATATAGCAAAATCCCAATTTCTAGCAAATATGTCTCACGAAATAAGAACACCGCTAAATGCAATAATGGGCTTTATAGGGCTACTGAAAGAGGATGAAAAAAATGAAGAGAAGATAAAGTATTTAAAAATAATAGATACTTCAAGTTCTAATTTATTAGAAATTATAAATGATATTTTAGATTTTTCTAAAATAGAATCTAATTTAATAGAGTTAGAATATATAGACTATAATCCTTTAGATGAGTTTGAATCAATTGTAGAGCTATTTCGCGCAAAAGTATTAGAAAAAAACATTACTTTTAAGGTAGATATAGATAAAAATCTTCCACATCATATAAATAGTGATCCATTAAGAGTTAAACAGGTCATTATAAATCTTTTAAGTAATGCAGTTAAATTTACAAGTCAAGGTAAAAATGTAGAACTAAAGGTAATTTTTAAAGATAATTTTTTAAGTGTATATGTTAAGGATGAAGGTATCGGGATAGCTCAAAATAAACTTCAAGATATATTTAAACCATTTATGCAAGCAGATAACTCAACAACAAGAAAGTATGGCGGAACAGGTTTAGGACTTACGATAAGTTCTAAACTCATAAAAGCTTTAGGTGGAGAGTTAAAAGTAAAAAGTGAGCTAGGTAAAGGGAGTGAATTTTATTTTACTATTCCAGTTAAAACAGTTGAAGCTAAAAAGGAAGTTGATAAGATAGATAATTTTAAAGAGTTAAGCGGACACATCTTATTGGTAGAAGATAATAAAGCAAATCAGATGTTTATGAAAGTGATACTCAAGAAGATGGGTTTCACTTTTGATATAGCAAATAATGGTTTAGAAGCATTAGAGAGGTTTTCAAAATTTACTTGTGATAATGAAACAAAATATGATGCAATACTCATGGATGAAAATATGCCAAATATGAATGGTATAGAAGCGACTAAAAGAATTTTAGAAATCGAAAAAGAGCATAATTTACCACATACCCCTATCATAGCCCTAACAGCAAATGCAATAAAAGGTGATAGAGAAAGGTTTTTAGAAGCCGGAATGGATGAGTATTTGACTAAGCCTGTAAATAAAAAGAGACTTGGCGAAGTTTTAGCTAAATTTTTAGGAGATACACTTGAATAAACTATCTGTCAAAAACAGACTATTGTTTTTAAGTATTACTACTATAATAGTAATTTTTGCATATTCGTATAAAATTGGGAGTAGTGCGTATGACTCCTATATAAATAGTACTAAAACATATAACATAGTGGAATTATCTATAAAACTAAGTTCACTGTTGCATGAGTTACAAAAAGAGAGAGGTTCCAGTGCCGGTTTTTTAAGCTCCAAAGATAAAAAATTTCTAAATATTCTTTTGACTCAGCAGCTTCAAACCGATAAAAGAATAAAAGAGTTAAAAGAATTTTGTAAAAAACACTCCATGCCAGAGATGAAAATGATAAATAAAATTGATTTGAATTCTATTCAATCTATACGAAAAAAAGTAAGGCTCTATTTAATTGACACTCAAACAGTAGTTGATTTTTATAGCGCATTGAACAAAAAGATTATAGATAATATTTCATACTTTTCTACTATTCCAAAAGATGCAGAGATAAAAAGTAATTTTCACAGTTTTGTAGTTTTTATTCGGGCCAAAGAAAAAGCAGGCGTTGAGAGAGCTATTCTTTCAGGTGTATTTGAAATAAACAAATTCACTTCAAATACATTTAATGAATTTTCATCATTAGCCGCTCAACAACAAACACTTTTAGATCTTTTTGGTGATACTGCCACTAAGAAAATAAAATCAGAATTTCAACAAATAAAAAAGGATCCATCATTTTTAGAGGTGCAAAGAATTAGAAAAATTGCACTCTCTAAAAGAAAAAATTTTGGTGTAGATAGTCTTTATTGGTTTAAGATTGTAACAAGAAAAATAGAAAAACTTAAAGAGCTAGAAGATAAAATCACGAATCATATTTTAAGTATGGCCAAAGAAAAAGCCAATAAAAATTTTAATACTTTAATAACTCTTGCATTATTCACACTTTTTATTCTCTTATTGACACTGTATATATCATACCTTATCATAAGAGGAATTGCTAAATCTTATACAGAGTTACAAGATACTTTATCTGTACTGGATGAAAATATTATCTTTTCAAAAATAGATTCAAAAGGAATAATTACAGACGTTTCAAAAGCATATTGCAAAATATCTGGATATACAAAAGATGAAATTATCGGTAAATCTCATAATGCAGCCAGACATACAGAAACGCCAAAAAGCACTTTTGAATCTATGTGGAAAACTATACAAAGTGGTAAGCCTTGGAAAGGAAAGATAAAAAACCGCAAAAAAAACGGAGAATATTATTGTGTTGATACTTTAATAGAACCAAGTTTTGATAAGAGGGGCAATATAACTTCTTATAGGGCGACAGGAATAGAGATAACAGATAAGGTAAATCTTGAAATATTAACAAAAAATCAAGAAAAAATAATAGCAGAAAAAACTGAATTTGCAAATATCCAAAGAGATAAAGCGATAGCTTCCGACTCAGCCAAATCAGAGTTTTTAGCCAATATGTCCCATGAGATAAGAACTCCGCTTAATGCAATACTGGGATTTATAGATTTATTAAAAGACGAGTGTAAAAGTACAAAAGCGGCAGAGTATATAAATATTGTAGACTCCTCAAGTAAAAGCC
>JAMOPL010000005.1 GCA_027064515.1 Sulfurimonas sp.
ATATTAGCAAATGCTAATATTGCTTCTCCAGCTTTTTTTAGTCCTTCCAAAAAATTACCTTTATTTGAAATTTACTTATTATATCAAAATTAAATAAATTTTAAAATCTTAAACTGAAGCTAACGGTTGAGTACAAAAATATGTTACCAGTTCTTCTACTCTTTTAAGTTCTACAATGGTAGCTGAACTTCTCTAGTTTTTCAAGTTTTTTTCGGCGATGGTAACATATTTTTGTTGCTACGATTTGTTATGTGGCTTTTGTTCTTTATAGTCAATAAAGTTTCAACGGAAGTCAGTTTAGCTTTTGTGGGTTTTACTGTTTTTGCTTTTAGTAAACTTTCTAACTGATAAGTTTTTTTTAGTTTGCTGTTAGCAAATATATTTTTAAACTAATCTTTTCAGAATTATTTTTGTTTGTAAAAACCACTTAACTCTAAGCTTGGTGCTTTAGTTGACACATAACGGTGGACTTCACCGACAGGTTTACCTGTTCGGTGCTAGGTTTTGTTGTGTTAAGATTAGTATTCACATATATTATTAAAAATACTTTCTATACCATCTTTAAAATCAGATATATCATCAAGATAAAAAATTCTCAAATTATATTTAGCCCTTGAGCATGAAACATATAATAAGTTTTTTGTATCGGTATATTTTGCTAAATCATTATCACTCAAACCATCTTCATTAGGATAACTACTAAAAAAATTTGAAAATTTATTATCATTTCTTCTAAAATTATTTTGCATGATGATTACCACATTATCATATTCTTCACCTTTTGTTCCATGATAAGTATGATAAATTACTTCTTCACTTTCTATCTTGTTAAGATAATTAAACCATGCTATATATTCGTCATTACTAACTTCTAGTAATTCTATCAATCTATTTTTACTTTCTTCAATCTCTGTTTCATCAATACCACGAAATAAACTATTTAACATATAGTCTAAAACAAAATCAAAAGTGTAATCTGCTAATTCAAGTAAATCTTCTATTACTTTTTTATAGCTTTCATTATCTGTTTCATTATATTTATTTAACATTGATTCTATAAATGATTTTAAAGAGATTGTATCTATTGTTTTAAATAGCTCTATTAATTCTCGTAATTGTTTAAATGTCAGTTGTTTATATATTTTTTCGTTTATCAGACTTGTTATAGGTGTTTGTGGATTTTCTATTTTATATTTAAATTCTATTAATCGATACAAAAAGTTTGGTATTTTTCCAAGTTTTGATAAGTCTTGGCTTAAAATCTCAGTATTTATATTTTGCCACTTAGACCTATAATATTTTGTATTTTTTAGTTTTTGATATATATTTTCAAATCCATTATATTTTGCTACTAATTCATTTGTCAGAACCAAACAATGAAGTTTATTATCTTGATTTATATTCCAATCATCTTTACATTTATCAATAAAACTATCAATGTCATCTTGATTTCCACTATAAAATTTAACCAAGCCACCATCTGCATCTTCATATATTGATTGTTGCTGTATTTCATCATTTCTTATTTTATTAATGACATCTATAACTTCAATAGTAGATCTTCTATTGAAGTTTTTTGCAATATTTTCTAAATTTTGATGTAAATTAAAAATATCTTTACCAACACCATCATCATAAATATTTTGAGCTGTGTCACCAAAATATCCAACAAATAATTTATGATTTATCTGAGTAGAATATTGTGACAATAAATTTAATATTTGAACAACATTTTTATGTGTATCTTGATATTCATCTACAAGTATATAAGGATATTTGTCTATTATTATTTGCTTAATTAAATCATATTTATTTATTAGCTTATAAGCATACTCCAAAAGTGTATCATGGCTTATTAGCATTCTATGAAGTTTATCTGTATTAAACCTTGCATCATAAAATATAGTTTTATAATTTTCTTCATTGCATTCAATTTTTTCTAAACATTCTTGAAAATCTTGAATTTTATACAACTTACCTACTAAGGATTTAAAATTACTCACATTATCTAATAAACTATGATATTGTTCATCTAAAAATAATTTAATTGCTGTTCTAAAGTCACTTGCACCTTTATCTTTATTCTGATAAAAAGCTTCTCTATTTTGATTCATTATAGATATAAATGTTTCTTTGTCTGATAAATTTTGATATCTTGCAAATTTACTTTCAGTTTCTAGTTCTTGGTTAATTTTGTTTATCTCTTCATTAAGTTTTTCAATATGAATTTGCACTAATTGCTTTTGATAATCTTTTATCAAATCCCACAATCTTTCATGTATCGTAGATACTTTTACTAATGTCGTATTACCAAGTCTCTCTTTTATCTCGTTTGTTGCTACATTGGTATATGTTATACAAATTACATGCTGATTGTGATAGTTAAGCCTATCTCCTTTAGTATTTATAATGTATTTTAAACTTTCTATCAATGCATAAGTTTTTCCAGCACCAGCACCTGCATTAAAAATACTATCTTTATATTCATCTATACATTGAAATATTTGCTCTTGTATCTGTTGTTCTTGAACACTTGCATCATCTGAAACTATACTTAGAGCCATAGTTACACCTCCTGAGTAGTTTCTTGAGGTTGCAACTGTATCTTTAGCCAATCTAATGCATTTGTAATATACTCAGGTAAAATTGGAAGTTCTTCTTCATCTTCTTTTATATTAAATTGATATAAAAGCTCATTAGCAAAATCACTTTTACTATTAGATAATTTTCTTTGCAATTTATAAGAATTATTTTTTAAATTATTTTTATTTTCTTCATCACCAACTATATCTGAATATATTTGGGGCTTTAGTGTTTTTAAAACTTTATTTAAAAGTTCATTATTATAATTTTGTAAGATAAAGGCTTCTTCCAAACTTGTTGCATAATAAGTTTCTATCTGTTGTGATTGAAAAGTGATATACAAATTATCATCTTCAAAATAACTTGAAATATCTTGAATATTTTCATTACCTTTATAACGCTTAATAGTTGCATTTGTTGTTTTTCTGCCATTTAAATCATTGATTTGAGAAAAATTACTCTTTTCTTCACCTGTTCTTTTTATATCCAAATCAGTTATTATTAATGTTGGAACTTTAAGAAGTTTTATGAGTTTATGATACACAAGTCCGTGAGCACCATTGATATTGAAAACACTAACATAATATTTACTAAGCTCTTCATCATTATCTATATAAAAATTTAGTAATGTCTCTTCTGTAATCCCCTCAATAAAAATAATTGCATCTGAAAAAAACAGTTCAGATACTTTATGTTTAATATGCTTTTTTATAAATTTTAAATCATTTAAAGCATTTGGACTTTCTGAATCTATAATGTTTTCATCATTTAAATTTACTGTAGTGGATTTGTTGTCTATGACAGTTATATAGTTTATATTATCAAACGAGTTACTTGTATGAATTTTACTGTTTAAAATGTGTGAAGAGTGTGTAGTAACTATAAGTTGAGAATTTATATTTTTTGTCGTTTCATTAAGCAAATGGGAAATAGCATCATTGATATTTTTAATAAACAACTCCTGCATTTGCGGGTGCATAAAAGCTTCAGGTTCTTCTATGCATATTAAATTTAATTTACTATTGGTATTATCATCAGAATATTGTTCTATATAGTCAATAATCTCACCTATTATAGTCATAAGGTTTGAATACCCTAATCCAAACTGCCCTTGAGGAATACTAAGACCTTGCTCAAGGTATGAATATTTGATTAATGTATTCATTAGTACATCAAAATTTATATCAGAACTTAGTCTTATTGATAATTTATCTTTACTCTCTATTGCATGTAAGGCACTATTAATTCGTGGTGTATGACTTGTAGCAACTTTATTTGTCATATCTTTATTCATAGAGTCAATATGGTCATTCATTTCATCTAAATTTTCAGTTTTATATTTATATTGGACAATTTTATTAAATATTGTAGATAAACTATTATCACTAATGATTTTATTAGCTTGTATAAGTTTAATATTTATCAAGTTTTTGAGTTTAAATTTCTCTTTGATTAGCTCACCATTTTCATTATAATATCGAATTGTTTTTTTTGTTTTTCCAATACACTCTAAATATTTTTGAAAAAGAACATAATCATCATCCTTATATTTTTCAATTATTTTTTTAATTTCCTCCTGAAGTATCGGCTCTTCTTCTATGATATACTTAATTATGATTTTAAAATCTTTTTTTTCTACATTTTCTATGTCTAAAAAAGGAACAATATTTGTAACCAAGTCGTTTTCATCATCACTTTCTTCTAGTCCAATAACTAACTCAAATTCAAATTTGGGTAAAGAATCATAATTATCAAGTTTATATTGTTCTAAAAGATTATTCAAATATACAAAGTTGTAGTCGTTTTCATTAAAAGCTTTTTTATCTATTAGTTTCACTAAAGCTTCTGTGATAGTTGTTTTTCCAGAATTATTTTTACCCACTATAAGTGTTGTTGCTTTTGCTATATTAATATCATCAGTAGATAAAGCATCTTTTTGACTAACAAATTCTATAAGATTGCTTTCTTCACCAAACTTTCTAAAGTTTTTTATTTTTATATTTTTTAGATACATTTATACTTCCTATTTTTTCAAGACACAACGGCTGAGTACAAAAATATGTTACCT
>JAMOPL010000006.1 GCA_027064515.1 Sulfurimonas sp.
TCTATCCCTTTTGGTATAAAATATTTAAAAGATGTTTTCCCATTTTCTGAATTAACATCTGTTTTTATATCATAATTTTTACAAATTGATGCAACTATCTCTAAACCTATCCCCATCCCTACCTGTTCAAAATCTTCTCTATATCCACTATTAAAAATTTGTTGAGGATTCTTTATTGTACTACCTATATTATTAGACTGAAATATAATAGAACTATTATTATCCAATATATCTATATTTACCACTGTTTCTTGAAAAGCATATTTAATAGCATTTGAGAGTGTGTTATCTACAATTCTCTGTAAATCAGATTCTCGCATCCTTATCCAAGCATCTGAAACACCATTAAATTCTATTGTAATCTTTTTACTATTTTTAAAATAAAAAAAATAATCTATCCTCTTTTGTACATAATTACTCAAATTTATTAAAATATATTCTGTATCTTCTCTACTCGACCCTATCGAATAGTACAAATCATCATAAACAACCTGTAATGTTCTTGATGCTACTGTAATAGCATCGGTATATTTTGTATTGCCATATTTTAAATTTTGCATCTCTAATGATGTATTTATAACAGAGAGAGGATTATAAAGCTCATGATATGATTTTTTTAACAACTCTTTTAATGATTTGAATAGTAAACCTTTTTGAAGATGTAGCTTTACTCTTGCAATTAACTCTTTTTGTAGAAGAGGTTTAGTTATATACTCATCCACTCCATAATCAAAACATTTTATCTTATCCTCTTCACCACCAAGAGATGAGATAAAGATTAGAGGAATATCCTTATGTTTCGTATCACTTTTAATTCTTTTACATAACGCATAAACATCTATATCAGGCTTAACGACATCTAATAAAATAAGATTAAAATTATAATTTTTTAATCTTTGAAAAATCTCTTCATTATTTAATGCAACAACCAACTCTAAATTAAGAGGCTCAAGCATATCTAAAAGAATAGTTATATTTTCTGTTTTATCATCAACAAGCAATATTTTGGGAGTATTGTTTTCTAAATAAACCATTTTAAAAACCTTTAAAAATCTTTATATGAATTTATCTTAACACTTAACTATGGAGAAACAATGGATTTTATTATTATGTCAAAATTTACTTTTTTAAGTGCCGAGTATAAAAACTCTTTTGATACAGAATCTTCTAATAATGATATTGTAGACTTTAGCTCACTATAAGCACCATTCTTAGCAAGATATAAAATTTCATCTTGCTTATCTTTACTAATATCTCGAATTTTATATACTTTGTTTTCTATTTGAATTTTATTTGAATTTTGATAAGAGGACAATGCACCGTTAATATGCTCAATAGTAAATGGTTTTGGTAGCCAACAATCAAAAAGAGATTTTATCTCATTTGGTTGATTTTTTAATCCACTGACAACAATAAAATAAGCTTTAGAACCTAACTCTTTTAACTCTTTGGTTGTAGTAGCTCCGTCTATACCAGGCATTATCATATCCATACTAACTATATCGGGGATAAAACCATTTTTGTATATATCAAGAGCTTCTTCACCACTCATTGCAGATGAGGTATTACAAGATAAAGTATTAAAAATATTTTCCATTATTTTTATATTTTCTGCCATATCATCTACAATCAAAACATTTAGACCTGAAAATAGCGAAAAGTCCACCATATTACTATTTTTATCTATTTTAATATCTGACTTTTTTACTGTAGAATCTGTTAAAAGAGCATCAATACCATATGCAGCATTTTTTATTTTTTTTGCATATTCAGATAACTCACCATTATCTTCTATATGCTCAGCATTACTTATAATTTGATGAAGAAAATTACTCATCTCGTTTGCAATATTTTGATTCAAT
The DNA here is from genome assembly GCA_027064515.1 of Sulfurimonas sp. GTDB lineage: Bacteria > Campylobacterota > Campylobacteria > Campylobacterales > Sulfurimonadaceae > Sulfurimonas. The sequence continues at coordinate 1,863 of JAMOPL010000006.1, forward strand.
TTATACACTCTATCTTTTAATTTACAAAGATTATAACATATTCTAATTATTCACCTAGTTTTTTAAGAAAAGATTTTAAAACATTTAATTGTTTTTTTAATTCTATTTTTTTATCATTAGAATCAGATTTTTTAATCTTACTTTTCAATGAAGCTATCTTTTTAATAAAAGAGTTTTTTAATTTTTCTTTTTTTTGCTCTTTTTTATCTTGAATCTCTTTTTCCAAACCAAAAAACTTTTCAGCTTTTTTAAATAATTTTTCTATATTCATCACTCACCCCTTAAATCTTTTATATCACTATTTTTTATCCATAAAGACGATGCAATTAGAATCAGTTTATTAGAGATAGAATAAGCAAATGAACTATCATTTATCAAAGAAGTTGCCATTTTTTGATTTATGCTATTTTCCCTAATTAAAGAATCAACTCTTCCGTTCTGAATCAAATCTAACTTATGAACATCTTTTTTCAACACCTCTATACTTGCCAATATATCTAAATCATCATTAAAATGTCTGATATTATTAACTATATCTATTGTTTTAGCTATCTCTTTTCTTAAAAAATTATACTCAGTAGCGATAATTTTGTTAGAATCTTCTAAGTATCTATTAATATTTTTTTGTATCTCCTTAACATATTTTACCATCTCTACAATATCTCTACATGAAGTTTTAAGTTCATATACTCTATTTTTTTGCTCTGGACTCATATTTTCTTGAGAAAGTGTAGAGAAATAAATAATTTGACTATAAATCTCTTTTATTTTTTCATCATAAAAAATATTTATATCTGTTTTAATTTTTTTAGTTGAATTATTTACTACATTTTCTATATCGCTAGAACCTATATATTCATGTCTATGAAGTGATAATGCATGTGAAAGAATCTCTATTGCATTATCGTAAAGATGCTCTACCTCTTTTGTTATAGCTTCTATCGCTGCTTCTGGTATATTTATAACTATATCATCAAGAAACATTGCCTTATCTACATTCTCTTCGCCTATAAATAATTTCTCTAAAAATTTCACAAGTTGTGTTGTGAATGGAGCAACAAGTAGAACACCTAAAAGATTAAATATAGTATGAAATAGTGCTAATTGCATAGCATAATCATCACTAGCGATTCCTATATAAGAGGATAAATACTCAACAAACATAGCTAACTGATATATAAATACAATAGCAACAAAAGCAGTAACTACATTAAATATAAGATGTGCTATCGCTAATCTTTTTCCATTTTTATTTGAGTTTAAAGAACCTAAAATAGCTGTAACAGTAGTACCAATATTTGCACCAATAGCAAGTTGTAAGGCATTATAGTACTCAATTTGCCCACTTGCTAAAGCTGTAATAATCAAAGCCATAGTGGCACTACTTGATTGTATAACTACCGTAGCAACAATACCAATCAATACATAAACTAATACCCCTAAATAACCATCCATCGCATAAGAAGCCAAATCGATACCATCTTTTAGAGTATCAAAACCTTCTTTCATATAGCCGATTCCTAAAAAAACAAAACCCAAACCGACTAAGATAGTTCCTATCCCCTGATATGATTTATTATTATTAAATCTAAATACAACACCGAAAGTTATCATAGGAAGTGCAAACTGTGCTATCTTGATTTTTACACCAAATGCAGATACTATCCAAGCTGTTGCAGTTGTCCCAATATTTGAACCAAATACAACACCTATTGCACCAGCAAGTGTAATAAGTTCTGCACTTAAAAAAGATATAATGATAATAGTAATCAACGAGGAACTTTGAACAATAGCAGTCGCTAAAAAACCAGTACCGATAGCTTTGGGAACAGAATTTGTACTCTTTTTAAGAATTTTTTCTATAGCTCCACCACTAAAAAGCTTAAAGCCATCTTCCATAAAAACCATTCCAATTAGAAAAATAGTTATCCCTGCAATGATTAATTTTGCATCATCACTAGAGAAAAGAATATATGCCAATGCCAATAAAAAAAGAGGATATATATATTTTTTAATCTTCATTTTAATTATTTACCTCATTAAAGCTTTTTTTCATCATATCTTTACTCATATACAAACCTAAACCTTTATCTAGCACTGAAGAGATTATTTGAGATTGATTTTGGATAAATTTCCAACTCTCTTGCTCTTTAACTTTATTTTTTTCTATCATTCTAACTCCTATTTCCACAAACTAATTTAAAACAGCTACCATTTGTAGGTTAAATTATAATATATATTTATGGAGAAAGTATGGAGGATAATAAAAACTATATTATTTTTTCAAATTCAACCTTAGAGATATTTCTCTCTTTAGTATCAAACTCAATTCCAACTAGATAGATAGGTAGTTGAGTATCAACATATTTTTCATAATATTTTTTATCTTTTATCTGTTGTAAGGCATCTGTTCCATCAACTTTAAACTCTATAATAATTATAGAATTTGGTAGTTTTATAGTCAAGTCAATACGACCTTTATTAGTTACATCTTCACCAACTATCTCTATACCTAAAGCTTTTATGTATGAGTAAAAAACAGATACATAATATCCCTCATATTCATACATCTTATTGTTTGTAAAAAGGTTGTAAGGAATCGAAGCGAAAAGGGATTTTAATGTTATTTCTATTTTCTCAAAATCTAAATCGTGTAAAGCATATTTTATATTATCTTTATTTTGAACTATTGAAGTTTTCATTAAAAATTCAGAAATACTACTCATAAGAGAGATTCTTACCTCTTCATTTGGTATAGCTAACTCATATCGTATCTCATCAAAAACA
>JAMOPL010000007.1 GCA_027064515.1 Sulfurimonas sp.
CTACCTGCTACTTATGTTTTAAAAGATAGATTAAAAGGGGTAAAAGAGGATAGATTACCACTTATATTTGATAAATCTTATAAGACATTTTATGAGATAAGTTGTGATGTTAAAGATGAGGTGGCTTACTTGTACTTTAACTTTCATAATGGTGCTTTTAGTAGTGATAAATGTATGAAGTTAAAATATGCTTTTGAGTATATAAAAACTCAAGTAAAAGTTGTTGTTTTAATGGGTGGTGATGATTTTTTTAGTAATGGGATTCACCTAAATATACTAGAAGATAGTAAAAAAAATGGTGAAGATGGTTGGAGTAACATAAATGCTATGAATGACTTAGTAAAAAGTGTTTTGTTTGCTGATGATGTTATAACGGTCGCATCTTTGGAGAAAAATGGTGGTGCTGGTGGTGTTTTTTTGGCACTAGCTTGTGATAAGGTTGTAGCAAAAGATAGTGTAGTGTTAAACCCACATTATAAAACTTTAGGGCTTAGTGGTAGTGAGTATCATACTTATAGTTTAGAAAAGAGAGTGGGGAAACAAAAAGTAGATGAGATACTAAATAGTTGTTTACCTCTAAATTCAGAAGAAGCGAAACAACTAGGTGTTGTAGATGAGGTTTTTGAGTATAAAAATTATAGTAATAATTTAGAAAATTTTTGTAAGAATCTTTTAGTTAATGAAGATATTTATGATGATTTTTTATGGGATAAAGAGGATTATTTAGAGGAGAATAGGGAGCTTATAGAATCTAAAAAAGCAGATGAGATAAGAGTTATGTATAGTGAATTTTGGGATAAAAAGAGTGAGTTTCATAAACTTAGATATGAGTTTGTTTATAAACTATGTCCAACAAAAACTCCAAGGAGGTTAAAACAAGAGGGGTAACCAGCCCCTCTTTAAGTTTTTTAAAGCAACTTAGTTAAATAACCAAGAATAAGCAATAAAACAAATACTTTTGAGAACATGGGAAGTTCCTTTTTTAGCACTCCCACCCAACACTACCCACTAAAAAAAGAGCAAAAAAAAAGCTCTATCTTCAAAAAGAAGATAGAGCTTTACAGTGCTACAAAAAGTGGTTAGCAGTTTGTAGAACTTCCCATGTATGAAGAGATATGATAGCATAAAAAAATAAATAAAGGTTAAAATATGCATGAGTATAGTGTAGTCCAAGCACTACTTGAACAGATAGAGGGTGTGGCACAAGAGAATGATGCTACAAAAGTTACAAAGATTATAGTTAAGATTGGTGTTATGAGTGGTATAGAAGCCCACCTTCTTGAGATAGCTTTTAACACTTTTAAAGAGAAAACTATATGTGATGGGGCTGAGTTTGTTATGAATATACAGCCGTTAAAGATTAGGTGTAACTCTTGTCAAAAAGAGAGTGAGTTACAACAAATAGAGTATTGTTGCCCATTTTGTAGTTCTACTGAGGTGGAAGTTATAGATGGTGAAGATATGTTTTTAATGAGTTTGGAGATGGAGTAAAGATGCAAGAGTATTGGGAAAGTTATGTAAAACAGGTTGATGGTCATAAAGCTATGGTGAGTTTTAATGCTGGAATTTCAGATGAAATTCCTAATTATGAGTTTATGTATGTTGGATTTGTAAAGGTTAAACTAAAGAATCCAATGGAAAATGGTTTAGTTGGTGAGTATGAGAGTGATGATATTGGTTTTATAGAAGATAGAATCGAGATGGAATCTCTTAGATGGAGAAGTGGAAAATATATAGGCAGAATTATCTCAAATGGTGAAGTTAATTTTATATATGCTTTAAAACTTGATTTTGAGTGGAGTAATACAGTTAGTGAAGCTATGAAACATTTTGACTATGAGTACGAATATGGCTCAAAAACAGATATGGAGTGGGAAGTTTATAGAAATTTACTTTTTCCAACTATAAAAGAGTGGCAAATTATAACAAATCATCACGCCTGTAACTCACTAAAAGAGCAAGGAGATAGCTTGAAAGAGAAAAGGGCTATTGAACATAAGTCATATTTTAATACAATAGATGATAGAGCTAAATTTATGGAGTTAATAGAAAAAGAGAACTTCACTAAACAAAAAGAGACAGAGATTCCATTTAGAGATAAAATAATGTATGGTGTAGAGTTTTATAGAAAAGATGTGCCATTTTATTATGATATTGACGAGATAACTCTAAAAATTATAGAGATGTGTGAAAAACATAATGGTTTTTATGATGGTTGGGAGTGTTCGGTTAATAAATAGTAACTATTGTCGGATAAGAAACCCATCTCACGATAAAGCACTCTTCTATTGTGAATGATTATTTTTTTACTGAATATTGTAAAAGAATAACTCTTTAATATATATTAGTTCATAGTGTTGTATAATCTGTAATTAATGTAATTTATCTATTTAAGGGGTTAATATGAATAAAGTTTTGATAGTTGAAGATAATGCAGATAATTTAGCAGTATTAGAAGCATTTTTAGAAGATGATTATAATCTTGTAAATGCTGATAATGGTAAAAAAGGTTTGGAGATGGCTATTGCTGAAAAACCTGATTTGATACTGATGGATATATCTCTTCCCGAAATGGATGGTACAGAAGTTTTAGCTGAGATTCGTCGTATTGATGAGATTAAGAACACCCCTACAATTGCTTTAACAGCCCATGCTATGGTTGGCGATAAAGAGAGATATTTGGCTCTTGGGTTTGAGGCTTATGTGAGTAAACCCATTTTAGATGATGAAGAACTTATCGAATTAATAGAAAAATTAATTAAGGGGGCTTAAGATGGATTTTACAAAAGCAGTAAGTATTGCAGATAAGATATACTGGGTTGGTATGCAACTAGAGAATGACCCTTTTCAGTGTCTTCCATATTTTATAGAAAATGGTGATGAATCTATTTTGATTGACCCAGGTTCAATGCTTGAGTTTGAAGCAGTGATAGAGAAAGTTTCACAAATTACAGATTTAAAAAATATTAAATATATTATTCTTCATCATCAAGATCCAGATTTGTGTGCAGCCGTTCCAGAGATAGAAAAAAGAATTAACCGTGATGATTTAGAGATTATCACACATAGTCGTATGACTGTACTCATTAAACATTATCAAGTAACTTCAAAATATTATGAGATAGATAAAAATGATTTAAAAATATCTTTTAAAAGTGGACTTGAATTACAATTTTTAACTACCCCTTATTGTCACTCCCCTGGTGCATTTGTTACTTATGAGCCAAAATCTAAAGTTTTATTTTCAAGTGATATTTTTGGTGGTCTTGAAGAATCTTGGGAATTTTATGCAAAAGATGATTATTTTGAACAAGCAAAAGCTTTTCATAGTGCCTATATGCCAAGTAAAGATATTTTTAATTATGCTCTTAGAAAAATAGAGCAACTAGATATTAATCTCATTGCCCCTCAACATGGTTCAATAATAGAGAGAAAATATGTTTATAACCTTATAGAAGATATGAAGAATCTTGAATGTGGTTTATATATTGATAATAAATATAATGATGAATTGATAGATACTATTAATCAGCTTGAAGAGAAAGAGAAAGAGTTAAATGATTATAAGAAACATCTTGAACAAAAAGTTAAATCTAAAACATATTCATTAGAAGAATCAAATACTAAACTACAAACAGAACAGTTAAAACTAAATAAGTTTAATAAATATTTGAGTGAATTAAACTCTGTTGATGTTAGTTATTTGGCAAATAATGCAGTAAAACAGGTTTTAGATATTACAGATTCGCAAGTTGGAATCTTTTATATAAATGATGAAGATGATAATTTAAAAGTTTTAGCAAAATACTCTATTGATGAAAATCTTTTAAAACAATCATTCTTTGATGCTTCCCCTAGTGGAATTGTAAAAAGAGCTGATGAAAGTGGAGAATGGATATATATAGATGCAATTAGTGAAAATGTAGCTATCACTATTGATTTGGGATTATATAAGGCTAAACTTCAACATATAAAAGCGATTCCTTTAGTTTTTCAAAAGAAGAAGATAGGTGTAATTCTGATAGCATCTGTTTCATCAACACTTTTTGATGAAAATTATCTAAGAGGGTATATTAATTCACTTGTTCAGTCTTTAAGTAATGCAATCTCTTATATTGAAACACAAAAAAGTTCTATTGCTCTTCAAAATGCTAATATGGAACTCGAAGAATCGAATAGATTGAAATCAGAATTTTTAGCAAATATGTCTCATGAACTAAGAACACCACTCAATTCAATTATTGGATTTTCAAATATTTTACAAAAAAACAAGAAAGAGAATCTTTTAGAAAAACAACTTTCTCAACTGGAAAAAATAAATCGTAATGGTATGAATCTTCTTGATTTAATTAATAATATTTTGGATTTAAGTAAAATAGAATCAGGTAAGATGGAGCTAGATATTAGAAAGGTTGATTTAGTTAGTACCATAAGTACGACTTTAGATTTGATAATGCCACAAGCCTCAAACGGTAAGAAAAAATTAGTTTTTAATAATAAACTCTCTAAAAATATCTATTATTATGAAACTGATGAGCAAAAATTTAAACAAATTGTTATAAATTTGGTTTCAAATGCGATTAAATTTGTTGAAAATACCACTGGTGAGATAAAAGTTACTCTTATTGAAAATGATGGGATGATTAAAGTACTTGTAACTGATAATGGCATTGGGATAGCTGAGGATAAAATTGATTATATTTTTGGAGCATTTCAACAAAGTGATGGAAGTACAACTAGAAAATATGGTGGAACTGGTCTTGGTCTTGCAATCTCTAAAAGTATGGCAGAGATGTTGGGTGGTTATATTGATGTAGAATCACAACTTAATTTTGGATCGACTTTTGCCTTATGTTTACCTAAAAAAGAGATGCTTGAAAATGATAGTAGTAAAAATTCTTTAGAGCAAATTAAATTAAAAATACAAACTTTTTCAAAAATAGAATCTATATTGATTATTGATGATACTCAAGATGTGATTGAACTTTTAAAAGAGTATCTTGGTGATAGTGGCTATAAAATTTATACAGCAAATAATGGTGAAGATGGTATAAAACTAGCTCATAAAGTAAGACCATCTTTAATAACTCTTGATATTATGATGCCAAATATGAACGGTTGGGAGATTTTAAAAAGATTAAAAGTATCATCAGAGACTGCTGATATACCTGTTGTAATGATAAGTAATATCTCCGATAAAAATAAAAGCTTAAGATTTGGTGCGATAGATTCGATAGTAAAACCATTTTCAAAAGAGGATATAAAATCTATAATATCAAAATATTTTCAAGGCGATAATAAAATAAATTCAGTACTTATTGTTGATGATGAAGCAGATATTAGAGAGTTACTTCGTGAGTATATTAAAAATGATGTAAAGGTGATAAAAGAGGCTGATGATGGTAGAGAAGCTTTAAAAATTATAGATGATGGATTTATTCCTGATGTTATCTACCTTGATTTAATGATGCCAAACCTTGATGGTTTTGGTTTTTTAGAGATTGTAAAATCAAATAAGAATCTTCAAAATACAAACATAGTTGTGGTTAGTGCTAAAGAGTTAACACTAGAGGATAAAAAGATTTTGGATAGAAGCAATGTGAGTGTTGTTAAAAAAGGCTCAAATATAGAATCTATTATTAAAGAGTTTGCCAAGGGTAATAATGAGTAATTTATATAATTCATATATTCTTGTTGTTGATGATAATGATGATAATTTAGAGCTTATTGAAGATTTTTTAGATGATGAGGGGTATGAAAATATAATTTGTGTTACTGGTGCGAGGGATGCTTATGATGTTTTATCTGAAAAAGGTATTGACCTGATAATTTTGGATATTATGATGCCAGATATTGATGGTTTAGAAGCTTGTGAATATATCAAAACTCATCCAGATTATAAAGATATTCCCATTATTATAGCAACAGCAAAAGCTGATTTAGATACTTTAAAAGCTGGTTTTGAAGCTGGTGCTAGTGATTATGTTAGAAAACCTATTACAAATGATATAGAGTTATTAGCAAGGGTTAAAAATGCTTTAACATTAAAATGCCAAGTTGATTATATAAAAAATATTAATGAATCTTTAGATGACAAAATAAAAGATGAGATAGATAAGAATCATAAAAAAGATTTGTTGATGCAAGAGCAAACAAAACTTGCTGAAATGGGTGAGATGGTTGGTTCAATTGCACATCAATGGCGACAACCATTAAATGCTTTGAGCATTAATATTCAAAATCTTGAAGATGATTTTGAAGAGGGTTTGATTGATAAAATTTTTATAGATAATTTTATACAAAAGAATACAGATATTATTAATTTTATGTCACATACGATAGATGATTTTAGAAACTTTTTTAGAATAGATAAAGAGAAAATAGATTTTTCAGTTTTGGAATCTATAGAAAATGTTGTAAATATTCAAGATGCTGTTTTAAAAAATTATAATATTAATTTAGAGATTATAGGTGATGATTTTATAATTAATGGTTTTAAAAATGAGTTTTCTCAAGTGGTGATGAATCTTATAAATAATGCCAAAGATGCATTAGTTGAAAATAAAATAGATGATGCAAAAATAGTTGTAGAGCTATCTAATAATAAAATAACTATTATTAATAATGGTGTTGGGATAGATGAAGATATTATCGATAGAATTTTTGAACCATATTTCACAACAAAAGAGCAGGGAAAAGGTACTGGAATGGGTCTTTATATGTCAAAAATGATTATAGAAAACAATATGAACGGAAAAATAGATGTTAAAAATATTGATAATGGTGTTTCTTTTGAGATAAGTTTAAAAAGTGTGGATAGTTAAATGATTGAGGCTACAAATGAGATTTCAATTCTTTATGTTGAAGATGAAGATGATGTGAGAGAGGGTTACTCAAGAGCATTGACTAGAATTTGTAAAAATTTGTATACAGCATCTAATGGTGAAGATGGTTTAGCTTTATATAAGGAGCGTAAACCAGATATTGTTATAAGTGATATCCGAATGCCAAAGATGGATGGTTTGGAGATGGCTAAAGAGATAAAAAAATTAGATTCTGATATTAATATTGTATTTACAACTGCTCATAGTGAAAGTTCATATCTTTTAGAAGCGATAGAGCTTCAGGTTGAAGGGTATCTACTAAAGCCTGTGCAAAAAAAATCAATGATAAATTTAATTAAAAAATTAGCTAGAAATATAACCCTTGAGAAAGAGAATAAAGAGCAAAAATTAGTTCTCCAACATATTATAGATTCTGAAAATAGTATATCTATGATTACAAATATTAAGACAGTATCTTTTGCAAGTAAGTCATTTTTACATCTTTTTGGTGTTTTGGATGTTAAAGAGTTAAATGAAAAATTTACTACAACTTTAGATATTCTATCAGATACAGAAGGTAAATTAAATAAAAGCAATATTATAGATAGTATGAATAATGGAGAGAATCTTTACTCTTATATAAATAGCTTAGAAAAAACTAATAGAATAATTACAATAAAAGATGTTAATGATAAGATAAAATCATTTTATTTAAATATATCAAAAATTAGTAGTATGAATTTTCTTATAAATCTTACAGATATAACAGAGATAGAAAAAGAGAGAGAAGAAACATACAAAAAAGCATATATAGATGGATTGACAGGGGTATATAATAGAAATAAATTTGAAGAAGTTTTTGAGTATGAATTAAAAAGAAGTAAAAGGTATAAACGACCTTTTAGTATAGCAATTTTAGATATTGATAATTTTAAAATTTTTAATGATAAATATGGTCACTTAGTTGGTGATGAAGTTTTGATAATGTTAGCCCAAACTATGAAAAATTCTATTAGAGAAACAGATATGTTTGCTAGGTGGGGTGGTGAAGAGTTTACTATATTATTTAACAATACTACTTTAGAAAATGCGATGGTTTCAGCAAATAATTTTAAAAATATAATAGAAAATTTAGAACATAAAACAGCAGGAAAGATTACAGCTTCATTTGGTTTAACTCAACTTAAAGAGAATGATACAATGAGAACAATATTTAAAAGAGCTGATGATGCACTTTATAAAGCAAAAAATAGTGGTAGAAACTGTGTAAAAAGTGAGATGTGATGATAGATTTAAAGGTGGAAAGTAAATTAAAATTTAGATTACTATTTATCTTTATTTTTTTAGTATTAAATATTTTATTTTATTATTTTAGTAATTTATATAAAAATCAATTAATTTCTAAAGAGTTGGATAGTAGAGTAAAAGAGTTACAAACACATTTTGATATAACAAATGCAAATAATAAAAGGGATGCAAAATCAGTTAATGTAGCAATATCATTAAACAAAAAAGTATTAGAGATAATGTCTCAAGTAGTAGATTCTAATGAAACTCAAAGAGATATTTTAAGAACTAAATTATATGAACTGCTGAAAACTAAATATTTTGCTATGAAAAAAAGAGATATTTTACAATTTCAATTTGTTTTGCCTGATAACACCTCTTTTTTAAGGATGCATAAACCAAGTAAATATGGTGATAATCTTGCTGAGATAAGATATAGTTTTAAAAATACAAATGAGACTCATAATCCATCATTTGGATTTGAACAGGGGAAAACTTCTCATGCTTTTAGAAATGTATTTCCACTCTTTTATAATGGAAAGTTTATAGGCTCTTATGAGGTCTCTTATACATCAGAATCTATGCAAGATAATCTCTTAAACATAAATAAAATACATTCCCATTTTTTAGTAAATAAACATATGTTTGATTCTATTATGTGGAGTAGAAAAAATCAAATATTGGATTACTTACCAGCTATTGAAAATAAAAACTATATGTTTGCTTTTATTGATAATGTAAATCATAAAAATTTAGAACACTCTAAAAAGTATCTTATAGAACCAAATAGAGCTTATATAAAAAAGAGTATGGATGCTTCTAAAAAGTTTGCTATTTATGAAAAAATAGATGGATGTGTTAAAGTTGTTGCTTTTTTACCAATAAGAGATATTAAAAATCAAAATACTCTTGCATATTTAGTTTCTTATACTTCAGATGAGTATATATTGGAGATATTAGAAAATTTTAAATATTTTAATATTTTTTCTTTTATAGCTATTTTTATAATTTCATATCTTGCCTATAAACAATTTATATATAAAAGATTCTTACAAGAGGAGATAGCTAATAAAACAGAATCTTTAAAAGATTTAAATAATACTCTTGAGGCGAAGGTAGCGAAAAGAACTCAAGAGCAAAATCAATTACTCTCCCTTTTTGATAAGGGAAATATAACACTTTTTAAATGGAAAAATGATGAGCATTGGAGTGTTGAGTATGTTTCTGCAAATGTTGGAATATTAACTGGATATACTAAAAAGCAGTTTTTAGATAAAGAGATACAATACTCAGATATGATAAATCAAGATGATATAAAAACTGTTACTGATGAGGTTGAATCTGCTCTTGAAAATAATACTGATCTTCTTGTGCATAAGCCATATAGGATAAAAACTAAAGATTCTGAAGAAAAATGGTTATTTGACACAACGAGTATTATAAAAGATTCTAATGGGGAAATTACTCACTTTTTGGGTTATATTATAGATATAACAGAGATGAAAACACTTGAGATTAAGTTACATCAATTAAATTTGCATCTGCAAGATGAGGTAGACAAAGAGATACAAAAGAATCTTCAAAAAGATAAAATGTTACAAGAACAATCAAAATTAGCAGCAATGGGGGAGATGGTAGGTGCTATTGCTCATCAATGGAGACAACCTCTAAACTCGCTAAATATTAATATACAGAATCTTGATGATGATTATGCTGATGAGTTAATAGATGAAAAGTTTATAGATAAATTTATAGATAAACAAACTAAAACTATACAGTTTATGAGTGCAACCATAGATGATTTTAGAAACTTTTTTAGAGTAGATAAAATCAAAAAAATCTTTAGTGTAAAAGATGTAATAGATAATACTGTTTCTATACAATCAGCACAATTAGGTAATGCAAATATATCTTTAGAGATTCTAGGTGATGATTTTATGATAGAGACCATTGAGAGTGAGTTTCAGCAGGTAATTTTAAATCTAATATCAAATGCTAAAGATGTTTTGATGGAAAATAAAACATCTTATGGGAAAATAGTTATAAAAATCGAAAATAATGAAATAAGTATTAGTGATAATGGTGGTGGAATTTTACATGAAATATTAGATAGAATTTTTGAACCATATTTTACAACTAAAGAGCAGGGAAAAGGTACGGGAATGGGTCTTTATATGTCTAAGATGATTATAGAGCAAAATATTGGTGGAACTATTAGTGCAAGAAATAGTGATGATGGTGCAGAATTTATTATTATACTAAATCAAAATATAAAGGAAGAGGATGGCATTTAGTACTAAAAATCGTAAGGGAACATTGAGTGGAATTTTATTTGTAGCTATCTTTGCAGTAGCAGCTACCTCTATCTCAAATATAGGTTTTGTTAGTGCGTTGGGAATCTCACCTCTTGTTGTTGGTATAGTTTTAGGTATCTTTTATGCAAATACACTTCATAATCAGATTCCAAATGAATGGAATATGGGGATAACTTTTTCAGGTAAAAAGATTTTGAGATTTGCGATAGTTTTTTATGGATTTCGTATAACATTTCAGCAGATTGCAGATGTAGGTATGGATGGATTTATGGTTTCTTTGATTATGTTAAGTAGTACTTTTATATTAGGTACATATCTTGGTTATAAAGTTTTTAAGATGGATAGAGATACATCAATGCTTACAGCATCAGGAGCATCAGTATGTGGTGCAGCAGCAGTTTTGGCAACAGAACCTGTTTTAAAGGCTGAGGAGCATAAAACAGCTATTGCTGTGTCAATGGTAGTGTTGTTTGGAACTATATCTATGTTTTTATATCCTGTGTTATATACCTTAGTGATTGAACCCTCTACTGGTTTTTTACATATGACACCTCAAGAGTTTGGAATCTATGTGGGTGGAACTATCCATGAGGTAGCTCAAGTAGTAGCAGTTCCAGCTTCTATCCCAAACTTTACCCCAGAGATGGCAAATAGTGCAGTTATAGTTAAGATGACAAGAGTTATTTTAATAGCACCTATGTTAATAATACTCGGATTTTATTTAGCATATGAGGCTAAAAAAAGAGGTTCTACTGGTGATAGTGTAAAATTAGTTATACCATGGTTCGCAGTTTATTTTGTAGGGATGGCAGGGTTTAATTCTTTACAAATCGTTCCTCAAGATATAGTGAATCTTATCAATGAGATAGATACATTTTTGTTAACAATGGCGATGACAGCTTTGGGTATGGGGACAAGATTTGCAAAATTTAAAGGTTTGGGACTAGCCCCAGTGTATACAGCTGGAGCGATGTTTTTATGGTTAGTTATTGGTGGATTTATAATAACTAAGCTTGTAGTAGAGTTTTTTTAACTATTCAAATTTATTTGAGAGATGGGTCATTAACAAAAGCTGACCCATATTTTCAAAAAAGTCATTTATCCCATTCTCTTTAGTATCTAAAGATGTTTTTAGAGCTTCAAAAAAAATCTCTTTAGAATCATCAGATGCTTCCATAAAAGAATCGATAATAGATTCTATACTTAGTGTATGAACTTCACCATTTACATCATAATCAATAGATGATTGTAAATTTATCCCCTCTCTTTTTATAATGCTTTTACATTTTTCTTTTAATAAACACATATTTATATAACTCCTATTAGGTTTAGCATCACAACAAACATAGCAACTGGAACAATGTATCTAAGTGAGAAATACCAAGTCTCAAAAGCAAAACCAAGTTGAGGTTTTAATATAGATTCTACTCTTTGTTTTTCAATCACATAACCTACAAATATAGCCATTAGTAAGCCACCAAGAGGGAGCATGATTCCCGCAGTTATATAATCCATCCAATCAAAAAAGTTCTTTTCACCCCATGATAGAGTCTCTTTAAATCCATCTATATTTGATAGTAATGATATGATTCCAATGAGATAAAAAAACAGCCCCATAGATATAGAAGCTTTTACTCTACTCCAGTTAAATCTATCTATAAAATACTGAACCATTGGTTCAACTAAAGATACTGATGATGTAAGCCCAGCAAATGCTAAGGCTATGAAAAATATAACAGCAAAGATATTACCTATAATCCCCATCTCATAAAAAGCAGCAGGAAGTGATATAAAAACTAAACCTGGACCTTTTGCTGGGCCTGAACCATACTGATAAAGAAATGTAAATAGCATAAGTCCAGCAATTATAGCGATAAAAGTATCTAAAAATACAACCCAAAAAGCATTTTTAACAAGGTTAGAATTTTTCTCCATGGAAGCTGAGTAAGTCATAATAGCACCCATACCAAGTGAGAGTGTAAAAAAAGCATGACCAACAGCAGTGATAAAAGCAGTAGAATCTATCTTAGACCAATCAGGTGTAAACATAAAATCAACAGCTTGTGAAAATGAGTTTAGAGTGGTTGCATAGGCAAACATACCTAGTAAAATTATCATAAGTGTGGGCATTAGAATTATATTCATCTTTTCTATACCACCTTTAATTCCTCTAGTGAGGACATAAGTAATCCATACAAATGCGACGGTATGGTAAAAAAGTTGAGTCCACATACCACTGTTTAACATACTCATAAAAGTAGTTTCAGCTTGAGCTACTGAAGATGGTAGCGAGGTAAGTGATGTTACTACATAGTGAAATATCCATCCAATAACTACTGAATAAAAAGTCATAATAAGTAGACCAGCTAAACCTTGAAAACCAGCAAATTTCCATAAATGTTTATTTTTAGAGGCTAACTCTTCAAAAGATGTTACCCCATCTTTTCTTCCTATGTAACCAATTAACATCTCAGCAATCATAATTGAGAAACCTATCATTAGTACAGTTAGTAGATAAACCAAAACAAATGCACCACCTCCATATTCACCTGCAATATAAGGAAATTTCCATATATTACCAAGCCCAACAGCACTTCCTGTTGTTGCTAATATAAAACCAATCCTACTAAACCTAGCTATTTTCATAAATAATATCCCTTTTTTAAACTGCTGAATTATACTAAAATATGTAAATTTATAAAAGAGTTACAAAAACTATTGACATAATAAAATAAATTGACTATAATTCCACCTCACTAATCAACTAGTTTGATTTTTGTGTAGGTCGGGGTGTAGCTCAGTATGGTTAGAGTACCTGGTTTGGGACCAGGGGGCCGAAGGTTCGAGTCCTTTCACCCCGACCACTTTCAATTTTTTAAATTTATATCCTTTTTCAGATATGGTGGGATTAGCTCAGTTGGTTAGAGCACTGGTTTGTGGTGCCGGGGGTCGCGGGTTCGAATCCCGTATCCCACCCCATATAGATATAAATTTTAAACATAATTAACAATAGTAAATGATACAAGCGTTCGTGGCTCAACTGGATAGAGTTTCGGATTTCGGCTCCGAGGGTTATAGGTTCGAATCCTATCGGGCGTACCATGAAAAAATGCCTCCTTAGCTCAGCTGGATAGAGCAACGCCCTTCTAAGGCGTAGGCCACACGTTCGAATCGTGTAGGGGGTACCACTTAAACTTTTAACAAAGTTTATTTTAAGAATTATAAGATATAATTCGGAAACTTTTAAGATTGTTAACAATCACATGCGGATGTGGTGAAATTGGTATACACGCCAGACTTAGGATCTGGTGCCGCAAGGCGTGGAGGTTCAAGTCCTCTCATCCGCACCACCATCAAATACAAA
>JAMOPL010000008.1 GCA_027064515.1 Sulfurimonas sp.
ATATTTAATTTTTCATCATCAACAATTAGTATGTGGAAATTATTATTTGTTTTCATTAAAAAGCCTATTTTAGTAGATATATATGAGATTTATTTATGATAGATTATATCTGTTTTATATTATATTTGGAAGTTATAGTGCTTTAAGTTATAGTTTTGTTTATAATGGCTATAATTCGCAACTTTTAAAACCTAAAATAAGGAAGCTAATTATGGCAAGAAAATGTGCAATTAGTGGCAAAGGCCCAATGAGCGGAAACAATGTTTCACATGCAAAAAACAGAACTAAGCGTCGTTTTTTACTTAACCTAAGAACAGTTCGTATAACATTAGAAGATGGTACTACGAAGAAAATTAAAATCTCTGCTAGAGAATTAAGAACACTTAAGAAAAATTCTTAATACCTAGGAAAGAAAATTGAATCTTATTAGAAAGATTCGTGAAATTCTACATTGGGAGATCTCTCCCAAACCTGATGTTAAACTTCTTCCCGAAGTTTATCCTCACCTCAAATCATTTCGTCTACCTTTAATTCTTACAGTTTTAACTATGATGCTTGGTACTCTTGGCTATATCATAATTGATGATTTTACATTGATGGATGCTATTTATCAAACAGGTATAACATTTACAACGGTTGGATTTGGTGAGACAGCTCCTATCTCTGATGCTGGAAGAATTTTCACTATTACTCTTATTATTACTGGATTTGGAGTTTTTTCTAGTGCTATTGGTACAATGGTGAATGAATTTAATAAAGGTCATATACTAAGTATTTTAAAGGAGCGAGGAATGTTATATAGTATCGCAAGATTAAAAAAACATTTTGTTGTTTGTTATCATAATGATTACACAATAGAAGTAACAAAACAATTAAGAAAGAATCATATACCATTTGTAGTAATTGATCCAAGACCTGAGATAGCTCAATGGGCAGAAGAACACAAATATGTAACTTTTTTACAAGCAGAACCTCATGCTGAATTAGCAATGTTAAAAGCTCATCTTTCATCTGCAAAAGGTTTAATAACATTATCTGATTCTATCGCTGATAATATAGCACTAATAGCTTCTGTAAGACTTTTTGAAAAAGAGCATAACTTACCTAAACCATACTATGTAATTTCATCTGCTGAGAGTATGAGTGATGTTGAAAAACTTAAAAAACTTGGTGCTAATACTGTTGTTTCACCAACAAAATTAACTGCTCAAAGAGTTAGTGCAATGGCTGCTCGTCCTGATATGGAAAATCTTTTAGAAGAGTTCTTATATAGAAATGATTCTCCATTAGATATGGTTGAGATAGTTGTTCCAAAATATAGTTGGATAGTTCTTAAAAAACTAAAAGAGACACATATAAGACAATCAACAAATAGTTCTATAATAGGTATAACAAAAAAAGATGGAATTTTTAAATCTATGCCTAAGGGTGATGTTCTAGTTACAAGTGAGTGTAAACTTTTAATAATTGGGACACACAAAAGTATTAATGATACAAAGTTATTGATAGAAAAAAGGGTAAAACCTAAGGAGTTAAGATTTGTATAATATAGTTTATAATGAAAATGGTGTATGTGTAAGTGATGGTTTTTATGCTGATGGAATTAGTGCAGGATTGAAAGCAAATGGTGCAAATGATATGGCATTTATATATAGTGATACTATGTGTGAAATAGCTTCTGTATTTACAACAAATAAAATGTATGCATCTCCAATAAAACATTTTAGAAACAAGGGTGATTTTAAAACTAATTTTGTTCTTATAAACTCTAAAAATGCAAATGCTATGACAGGTCAATCAGGGGTTGATGATATAAATGAGGTTTTATTTGAATTAAGTAATGGTAACACAGATATAAAAAATCCTGTTATGAGTTCCACTGGTGTGATTGGTGTTAGGATTCCTAAAGAAAAAATTATAGCTGGAACAAAACTTTTTGATTTAACAAAAAAAGAATCTAAAAATGCTTCAAATGCCATAATGACAACAGATAGCTTTTCAAAAGAGATAGCATTTAGTGTAAAGCTTGATGATGGAAGTAGTTTTAACATTGGAGCAATTGCAAAGGGTGCTGGTATGATTAATCCAGCAATGGCAACTATGTTATGTTTTATCACTACTGATGCTGATGTGTCTAAAAATGAGATGCAAGAGATTCTGAATGAGGTTACAAAAACTACATTTAATGCAATTAGTGTAGATGGTGATACCTCTACAAATGACACAGTTATGCTTTTATCTAATAGAAAAAGTGGAGCTTATAAAAAAGAAGCTTTTAAAGAGGCTCTTTTTAAGGTGATGCACTTTTTAGCATTAGAGATAGCAAGAGATGGAGAGGGTGCTACTAAGCTTGTTACATATAATATTAGTGGTGCAAAAAATGATAGAGAAGCAGAGAAAGTAGCAAAAGCACTATCTGATTCTTTACTTGTAAAAACTGCACTTTATGGTGAAGACCCTAATTGGGGAAGAATAGCTTCAACGGTTGGTGCTAGTGGTGTAGAGTGTAATGAAGAGAGTTTAAAAATAACATTTGATGATTTATGTGTATATGATAGAGGAACTTTATACTTTGATAAAGAGATGGAAAAAAAAGCATCACTTGTTATGCAACATAAAAAATTTACAATATATTGTGATTTAGGAATCGCTGATGGAAAATTTAAAGCTTATGGCTGTGATTTAGGTTATGAGTATGTTAAAATTAATGCAGATTATAGAACATAAAAATAGTTAAACTTTTTTTCTTCTAATTATTTTTATATCTACTCCAAAATTTTATTTTGGAGTTTTATTTTATATAAACTTACATAATGAACTATTAAAATTTCTCTTAAAGATACCTGTTACTTTATTTTAATCCTATCTTTAGTATAATCGTGATAATTATAATATAGGTGTTTTAATGAGTAAAAAAGATTTATATCGTCCTAATGTAGCGATGATTATTGTTTCAAACAACTACCCAGAAAAAAAAGAAATTTTTATAGCACAAAGAGATGATTTGAGTGATATTTGGCAATTTCCTCAAGGTGGAATTGACAAAGGGGAAGAGGTTCAAGAGGCTCTTTTTCGTGAGATGGAAGAGGAGATAGGGACTAATGAAGCTACCATAGTTGCTGAGTATCCTGAATGGTTATCTTACGATTTTCCACCTAAAATAGCTGAAAAGATGAAACCTTATGTAGGGCAGACACAAAAATACTTTTTAGTGAAACTTAAAAAAAATGCTAAGATAGATATAAACACACAACATCCAGAATTTAGTGATTATAAATTTGTAAATGTTGAAGACGCTCTTAATTTAAGTGCAAGTTTTAAACAAGCAGTATATGAAAAAGTGATTAAATATTTTAAAGAAGAGGGATATTTATAGATGTTAATTGTTCAAAAATTTGGTGGAACAAGTGTTGGTGACTTAGAAAGAATCCAAAATGTAGCTAATCGTGTTAGTGAGAGTAAAAAAAAAGGTGATAAGATAGTAGTTGTTGTTTCAGCAATGAGTGGAGAAACAAATAAATTAGTATCATATGCAGATAACTATTCTAAAAATCCTAATAGAGCTGAGATGGATATGCTTCTTAGTTCAGGTGAGAGAGTAACAGCTTCATTACTTAGTATCGCTTTAAATGAGATGGGATTTTCTACTATTTCTATGAGTGGTGAGAGAGCGGGGATAGTTACTGATACTGCACATAATAAAGCTCGTATAGAGGAGATTAATCCTAAAAACATAGAAGATGCTTTAGCTGAGGATAAAATAGTAGTAATTGCAGGTTTTCAAGGTATCAGTATAGATGGTTATGTAACTACTCTTGGTCGTGGAGGAAGTGATTTAAGTGCCGTTGCAGTTGCTGGTGCATTAAAAGCTGATTTATGCGAGATATATACTGATGTTAGTGGTATATATACAACTGATCCTAGAATCGAACCAAAAGCTAAAAAACTGGATAAAATATCTTATGAAGAGATGTTAGAGTTAGCATCATTAGGTGCAAAGGTTCTTCAGAATCGTTCAGTAGAGATGGCAAAAAAACTTAATGTAAATCTGGTAACTAGAACAAGCTTTTCAAATGAAGAGGGAACATTAATAACTAAGGAAAAATATATTATGGAAAAACCATTAGTAAGTGGAATCGCATTAGATAAAAATCAAGCTAGAATCTCTTTAATGGGAGTTAATGATAAACCTGGAATTGCATCTGATATATTTAATAAACTTGCACAAAATGATGTAAATATTGATATGATAATTCAAAATAAAGCTCATGATGGAACTACAAATATTGATTTTACTGTTCCTAAAAATGATCTTAATGATGCAAAATCAATAGTAGATGATTTTTTACAAAATGGTGATATTAAAGCAGATTCATATAATGAAAAAATTTGTAAAGTTTCAATTGTTGGTGTGGGGATGAAATCTCATTCAGGTGTTGCAGCAAAGGCTTTTACAACAATGGCAAATCAAAATATTAATATCAGTATGATCTCAACATCAGAGATTAAGGTTTCTATGGTGATTGATGAAGAGTTCGCAGAGTTAGCTGTAAGAAGTTTACACGATGCTTACGAGTTAGAGAAGTAAAATATGTCAGACAACTTTACACCAGATTTTGCACAGTGGAGTTTAGATGCTATTAGGCAAGAGGGTGGTAGTTTAAGTTGGCTAGAAGAGAATAGATTTGATTGGGCTACTACAACTGCAAATGCATTAGAACAGATTCTTGAAGGTAGAACTATTATTGTAGTAACAGATGAAAAAAGAAAATGGTTTGAAAGCTATATTTTAAATACGCTAAATACTGACAAGCTAGATAGACCACTTTTACCTATAATGAGTATAGATTCTATCTATCCACATTACGATAGTATTAAGGGTGGTGAGATGATAGATATTCTTGATGATATGATCTCTTTATCTTTTAAGGATGATTATTTTTTTTGGTATATTGGTAGAGGCGATGATAAGAGAGCTGATATTGTAAAAAGAAAAGATAATAGCTTTTTCTGGATATTTGATGAAGAATATCAGAATGCTTTTTCACTAAAATCATATGATGAATATTTAGATATAAAATTACTTCAATTATATAAACTTTTTAATTCATCATTAAATGCAACAATGTTTGGTGAGGTTGATGTTAGCACATAAAAGTAAGAAAAGCTGTATTTTAATATCAACAGATATTGAAGCTGAATATGAGAGATTAAAAATAGAACTTTATCCAAATAGAGTGGTTGGATTTATCGAAGATGACTTTAAAATAGAACATGCTAAAAATGTTGTAGCAGAGGCTTATATAAGTGAATCATCTATAAAATATATCATATTAGGTGCAAATAGTTTTAATGCTGTTTCACAAAATTCACTTTTAAAAATATTAGAAGAACCCCCACGAAATATAGAATTTATAATAATAAGTCCAACAAAATCAAATCTACTTCCAACTGTTCGTTCTAGACTTCCAATTTTAAAAGGTGATATTCAACACAATAAAATTGAATTAGATATTAACTTAGCAAAACCAAATTACTCTGAGATATTTGAATTTTTAAAAGTAAATGCAAGAGTTAAAAAAAGTGAAGCTAAAGAGTTAGTTGAAGCATTATATTATAGAGCAACAGTTGTTGATATGCTTATTTTGAACTCTATTCAGTTAGATAATTTTGATAAAGCTTATCGTCTTTTAGAATTAAACTCAAGACCTCAGAGTGTTTTGGCTCTTATTTTAATGGGATTTATAAATGTTGATTGAAAAGTTATCAAATAATTTAGATGCTAAAAACTATCTAAAAAAACTTGGTGTTGATGGTAGTGGAATAAAAATCTTATCATCTAAAATGAAACATCATTTAATTTTTATAAAAGATTTACCAGTTGGTGGAGCAAATATATTAAAACAAGATGCTTTAAGTATAGGAGCAGATTTAGCCGTTCCTCGTGGGACTATTTTAGCTTTAAATCCATTTGTAGATTGTTTACTAATTGCTACATCAAAACATTTGGAGATTCTTAGTAAAAAAGAGTTGGCACAACCTTTTGGACTAAAAGATTTGGCATTAAAACTTCAAGAGTTTATAAAAATAAAAAAGCCAAATTCTGTTGATATTATGGGGATAATAAATGCTAATGATGATAGCTTTTATAGTGGAAGTAGGTTTAAAGATTCTGGAGCAGTAGAAAGAATCGTAGAGATGGTAGAAGATGGTGCTACTATTATAGATATTGGTGGTGTTTCATCTCGACCTAATGCTCCCGTAGTAACTCCCAAAGAGGAGTTAGAGAGAGTTAAACCTATACTTGATGTTATAAAAAGTGAAAATCTATATGATAAAGTGAAGTTTAGTATAGATTCTTATGAACCTTCAGTTATATCTTATGCTTTAGAATCGGGTTTTAACATAGTGAATGATATTACAGGTTTAGAGAATGATGAGGTTATAAAATTATGTGCCTCTTATGATGCTACGGCAGTTATTATGCATATGCAAGGTACTCCTCAAACTATGCAAAATGATCCTCAATATAGCAATATTGTAGATGAGATTTATAACTTTTTAAAAGCTAGAAAAGATAGAGCAATCTCTTTTGGAGTTAAAGATATAGTTCTTGATGTTGGTATAGGGTTTGGTAAAAGTTTAGATGATAACCTTAGACTTATAAAGAATCTTGAAAATTTCTTAACATTAGAATCTCCACTTTTAGTAGGTGTTTCAAGAAAGTCTATGATAGATAAGATTCATAAATCTAATGTAGATGAAAGGTTAGCTGGAACACTTACTCTACATTTAGAAGCTGTTAAAAATGGTGCTTCAATACTGAGAGTTCACGATGTAAGAGAGCATATACAAGTCTTAAAAGTTCAAAGTGCTTTAAATAATTTATATTAATATTTATTAAATTAACTACTTGTTTGTTTACTATTGGCTATAATCCTATTATGAATAAAATATTAATGATAGAAGATGACTTAGAATTAGCAGAGATACTAACAGAGTATCTTGAGCAGTTTGAGTTTGAGGTTATAACAGAAGATGACCCTTTTAAAGCAGTGAGTATATTGAAACTAGAGAAATTTAATTTAGTTATTTTAGATTTAACTCTTCCAGGAATGGATGGTCTTGAAGTTTGCGAGGCGATTAGAGAGAGACAAGATATTCCTATAATTATATCTTCAGCTAGAAGTGATGTTACAGATAAGGTAAAAGCATTAGAACTTGGTGCTGATGATTATTTACCTAAACCTTATGACCCTAGAGAACTAGAAGCTAGAATCCACTCTGTTTTAAGAAGATATGAAGCAAAAACAGAAGCAAAACAAGAATCTAAGAGTGATTTTAGATGTGATACATCAGCTATGATTATCTCATATAAAGGGCGAAATATTGATTTAACAAATGCTGAATTTGGGATACTGTCCTATATGATTGCAAAACAAGGTTTAGTTGTTTCAAGAGAAGATTTGATTCATAATGTTAATGCTATTAATGAAGATTCATCAAATAAAAGTATTGATGTTATGGTTGGTAGAATTAGAAATAAATTGGGTGATAAAACTCTTATAGAATCTGTTAGAGGTGTAGGATATAAACTTTTAAAATGATGAGTTACTAGATGAGACAACATGCTGTTTTAATAACTATATTTTTCACACTAGTGGTTACATTATTAAGTGTAAGTATGGTTTTTTGGGAATTTTATAAGCTTGATAAACAACAGTATATTGATCATATTTTTGCAAAGTATTCGGTTATTACACAAATATATAGAGAACATAGGCAAAAAGATACTTCAGAGATAATGCTTGAAGCTAACTTAGCTGTTTATGATTTTCGTATGGAAAAAGATGAAGAGATTCAAAAGATAGTTATCTCTAATGCTAAAGTTTTAAAAAGAGATGGCTTTGAGATTATTGATAATGTACCTATTTTAAATAAACAAAGCTTTTTGAATGTAGAAAAATCTGATAAATTAAAAGTTACAATGTTACAAGTACATAAAAGTATCTATTTTTATATACAATCTCCAAAGGCTTTTATTCTTATTGAGGATGAGGGTCTAAAACCACATAATTATTGGAAAATTGTATCTTCATATATGACAATGATTACAATTATTATAGTTCTTTATTTTTTAATTTTTCAAAGACTTAAACCATTGATTTTATTAAGAAGAAAAATTGCTTTATTTGGTAATGGTGATTTGAATATATCATTTCAAACAAAGGGTAGTGATGAGATAGCATTAGTTGCTAATGAGTTAGAATCTGCCAGAATTAAAATAAATACAATTTTAGAGTCTAGAACACTATTTTTACGAAATATAATGCACGAGTTAAAAACACCAATAGCTAAAGGTACTATCGCTACACAAATGCTACCCACTCAAAAACAAAGAGATAGATTTACATCAATATTTGGTAGACTTGAAAGTTTAGTTACTGAATTTGCCCTTATAGAAGAGGTTACAAGTGTAGGAGATAAAGCTGAATATAAAGAGTATCGTTTAGTTGATATAATAGATGGTGCTATTGATATGGCAATGATTGAAAGAGAAAGTGTTACAATAAATGTTAATGCAAGTTTTAAAATTAATGCTAATTTTAAACTTTATGCGACGGCAATTAAAAATATGATTGATAATGGTATAAAATATTCAACTGATGCTCACATTACAATTGTTTTAAAAGAGAATGAACTATATTTTAAAAGTGTAGGGGAGCGTTTAAAATATCCTCTAGAATATTATATAGAGCCTTTTACAAAAGACAATCCAGCTAAAAATAGTTTTGGATTAGGTTTATATTTAGTTGATTCTATATTAAAAGCACATGATAAAGTTTTAGCATATGAATATAAAGATGGTGTAAATAGTTTTATTTTTGCATAAGTTTAAAAATGTAAACTATCTGCTATGGAAAATTTTATTAAAGTATTAATTGTTATTTTTTTCTCATTTTCTTTTTTTATATTTGGATGGATTAGCCATTCTAAATATAATCCTAAGACAAAAATAAAAAAAATATCAGTATTAGATAAAATAAAAAAAGATAAAACATTAAATGTTGTGTTATTAAATGCTCCTGCTGTTTATTATATAGGAACTGAAGGTGCAACGGGCTTTGAATATGATTTACTTAGTGATTATGCTAAGCATCTTGGAGTTGAATTAAATATAACAGTAGCAACAACTATAAAAGAAGCTATAAAACTAAGTGAAAATCAAAATATACATATAACTTCATCAGCTATAGCCAAAACAAAGGCAAGAGTTAAAAAATTTAATTTTGGCCCATCATATTTTGAAGTTCAAGAGCAAGTTATATGTAATAGAAAAATGTTAAAAACAAATAAATTTCCAAGAGATGTAGATGATTTATATGGATTAAATATTGTAATTGGTGAATCGACAAGTTATAGTGAAACAATCTCTAATTTACAAAAAGATGGATATGATATAAATGTCACATTGACATCTCAATACTCAACAGATGAACTTCTAGAACAAGTTGCAACAAATAAAATAGACTGTACTATTGCCGATTCTAATATATTTACATTGAGTCAAAGATACTATACAGAGATAATTAAAGCATTTACAATAAGTTCAAGAGAACAATTAGCTTGGGTATTAACAAAAGATTCATCCGAGTTAGAATCAGATATGTATTTATGGTTAAATAGCTACCAGCAAAATGGTTCTATGGTTAAATTAAAAGATCATTATTATGATCGTCTTTTTCATTTTGATTACTATAACATCACTATGTTCAATAAAAGAATTAAAACAAGACTATCAAAATATGAAAATATTTTTAAAGAATCGGCTGAATATTATGGGATACCTTGGATGCTTTTAGCAGCAGTTTCATATCAAGAATCGTACTGGAATCCTAAGGCAAAGAGTGTTACAGGGGTTAGAGGGTTGATGATGTTGACTTTGCCAACTGCAAAATTACTTGGTGTTACAGATAGGCTAGATCCAAAGCAAAGTATAGTTGGTGGAACAAGACATCTAAAACAGATGATAAAGTTTGTTCCAAAAAGTGTTCTAGGTGAGAATCGTTTAAAATTTGCATTAGCAGCATATAATGTTGGTTTGGGTCATATTTATGATGCTCAAACACTTGCTATAAGGCAAGGTTTAGATGAAAATGAGTGGAGTGATTTGAAAAAAGTTTTACCACTTTTAGCATATAAAAAATATTATAAAACATTAAAATATGGGTATGCAAGAGGGATAGAGCCAGTAAAATATGTTGATGCTATATATAATTTTAGAGATATTCTAGAAAAGAAATTAAACATAGATGAAAAAGTAAATGCAATTAAGAATTAGAAATATTATAAACTTTAGGAAAAAAAATAAAAAAATAAACAAGGATAATTTATGAAAATTTCAAAATTTAGTTTAGTAACTGCTACTATTTTAGCTTTAGTAAGTTCAGCAAGTGCTACTTTGACAAATGATAAAATCACTTTAAAAGGGAATATGGTTGTTGATTATAATAAATTACCACCAAAAGTTGATAATTTAAGTGAAGTTATAACTGAAGGTATGATTTATGGTCGCCTTAGAAGTAATATGTTTAAGTTTGATTGGAAAAATGATAATGATAATATAAAGTTAAGAGATCACACTGCTATGGGTGTTGGTGGGAGTTTAATATATAAAACTGCTTCAATGAATGGGTTAAGTGCAACTTTTGGAGTTTATACATCATTTAATCCATCTTTTATGACAGAAGAGAAGGAAAATGTAGGTTTTATAAAATCTGGAAAAGATACTTTTAGCCGTCGTGCAATAAAAACTGATGGTGATTTTGGTATGACAACTATTGGTCAAGCTTATATGCAGTACGATATTTCAAAAACATCTTTTGTGTTTGGTAGACAACTATTCGAATCTGTACTGACAAAATCGAATGATACAAAGATGATTCCAAATACATTTGATGGTGTGAGTGCAACTATAAAAGAGATTTCTGATACAACTATTAAATTAGCATATTTTGCTAAACAAAAACTCCGTGATCACACAAATTCACATGATGTTATCGCATATAAAACAGGTAATGATAATTGGTCAGAGAATGATGATTCTGCTGTAAATAAAAATTTAACTGTTGATAAAATAGGGGATAATAATTCACTAATTATTGGTTCTATTACAAATAAATCTATAAAGAATTTGAAATTAAATGTAAGTTATGCCATTGTTCCTGATGTGCTTTCAAATTTAGTCCTAGAGGGGCATTATAAGATTCCATTAACAGATGATTGGAGTATTACACCTGGTATAAGATTTATGAATCAGTTTGATCATTTAAGTGCCAATTATGATGTTGCAAACCTTGGAGGAAAACATCAAGGCTATAAAGATACAAATGATTTAGATACATATATGATAGCTACTAGAATAGATATTGAAAACAAGGCATTTTTAGCTCGTTTTGGTTACTCTCAAATTGCAGATAAAGCAGATATAGTTACACCATGGAGAGGATTCCCAACAGGTGGATATACTCGTGTAATGGGTCAATATAATTGGCAAGCAAATACAAAAACATATATGTTTAGAGCAGGTTATGATTTTGGTAAGGCTGGAATCTTAGATGGCTTTAGTATTATGGGTAGATATGCTATACAAGATTTTGATGATAAAAAAGTTGGAACACCAGCAGATTCAGATGTAATTCATATAGACATAAGACAAAATATAGGAAAAAATTTAGAGGCAAAATTTCGTTTTGGTTCTGTAAATATGGATGATAATATTAAAAATATAAATGGTGATTTAAAATCAGATTTATCTTACAATGAGTATAGATTTGAATTAAACTACTTCTTTTAAAAAGGAGTAGTTTAAAATATTTAGAGATTAAAGAGCATCTCCCTCTTTACCATCTCCTAATTGAGCTAAAAAGTTTTCCATATCATATTTAGCTCTATATTCTGGAGTCATAATATGAATAAGAATATCTCCTAAATCAATTACAATCCAATCTCCACTCTCATCTACATTGTTAAATGTTTCAGCAGGTTTAATATCTGTTTTTAAATAGTTTAACAGAGCAGTTGTATGTTTAGTACCTAATGATGAAGCGATTATTGCATAATCAACAAAATAGTTCTTATCTTTTAAATCAAATACCTCTATGCTCTCTGCTTTATTATCATCAAGCACTTTTATTATTTTGTCTAATCTTTCTTTCATTTGTATTTCCTTATAATATTTTTCTATCTCTGTTCTGCACTCAGGTAAAAGTTTTTCTATAACTATATTTTCTCTTAATTGTGTTGAAGATACATCTATATCAACACAGAGTTTAGAATAACTTGAACATATTTCTATTTTATCTCTAGGAGCAACTATAAAATCAACTAACTCTTTTAGTTCATCATAACGATCCCATTTATGAAGAGTAGCAAGATTGTCTGCACCAATAACTAGATGTATCTTCTCATAATCTTTAAGTAGATATTTGACACTATCTATTGTTGAAACTTTTTTATTTAAATCTACTTCATATGTACAAACTTCAACATTTTCAGTAGAGGCAAAAATATCTTTTAGCCATTTAACTCTTAAGTGAGTTGTTGCATAAGATTTAGTTTTAAAAGGATTTAAAAAAGTTGGCATCACAACAACTTGCTCAATATTTTTAAAGCTTAATAAACTCTCAACAATAGCAACATGACCTATGTGTGGTGGGTCAAAAGAGCCACCAAAAAGTGCAATAGTTTTCATACCATTCCTAAATTTAAAGCGAATTATAACGAAACTTTCGATAATATAACCGAATTTATAAAATTATAGGAAATATAATGGCACTTAAAATAGCAATTAATGGATTTGGTAGAATTGGTCGTTGTGTAGCAAGAATCGCAGCAACTAGAGATGATGTAGAGATTGTAGCTATAAACGATATGGCTAGTATGGATATGATGCTTTATCTTCTAAAAAATGATTCTGTTCATGGAACTCTTAAAAGTGAAGTTGAGCAAATTGATGAAGAAAATATCTCTATTGATGGTCAAAATATCAGAATTTTCTCAGACCGTGATCCTAAAAATCTTAAATTTGCTGATTGTGGTGCTGAGATGGTTTTAGAGTGTACAGGTGTATTCTTAACTCAAGAATCTGCACAAGTTCATATTGATAATGGTGTTGAAAAAGTTTTATTTTCTGCTCCCTCAAAAGATACTGCTACTGATACTTTTGTTATGGGTGTAAATGAAGAGTTATATGCTGGTCAAAAAATTGTTTCAAATGCAAGTTGTACTACAAACTGTTTAGGTCCTGTTGCTAAAGTTCTTGATGATGCTTTTGGTATTGAGAAAGGTCTTATGACAACTATCCACTCTTATACAAATGATCAAAATATCTTAGATGTTAAACACTCAAAAGATAAACGCCGTGCGAGAGCAGGTGCTATCAATATGATTCCAACAACAACAGGTGCTGCAAAAGCCATCAGCCTTGTTATGCCTCAACTTAAAGGAAAACTTCACGGTCAATCTGTTCGTGTTCCAACTCCTGATGTTTCTATGGTTGATTTGAATGTAGTTGTAAAAAGAGAGACTACAAAAGAGGAAGTAACAAGAGTATTTAACGAAGCAGCTGATGGTAAGTTAAAAGGTCTTTTATTGATGGATAAAGAGATGAGAGTATCTCAAGATTTCGTTGGTTGTGAGTATAGCTCTATCGTAGCTGAGGATTTAACTCAAGTTATTGGTGGGGATATGGTTAAGATTATGGCATGGTATGACAATGAGTGGGGTTATTCAATGAGACTTATTGATATGGCACTTCATATTAGTAAATAGGAAGTTTTATGGAATTATTAAGTATAAAAAATTTAGATTTAGTAAACAAAAAAGTTTTTATTAGATGTGACTTTAATGTACCGATGGATGAGTTTGGAAATATCTCTGATGATAGAAGAATCCGTTCAGCATTAGCTACAATTAACTTTTGTTTAGATCAAGATTGTGCTGTAATTATTGCTTCACATCTTGGTCGTCCAAAAGGTGAAGTGAATGAAAAATACTCACTAAAATCAGTAGCAAGAAGATTACATAAACTTTTAAAAAGAGATGTTGTTTTAGCTAATGATGTAGTTGGAAATGATGCTATTACTAAGGCTAAAGAGTTAAAAGCAACAGAAGTTTTACTTTTAGAAAATCTTCGTTATGAAGCTGGTGAAACAGAGAACGATTCAAAGTTATCTGAAAAATTAGCAGATATGGCAGATTTTTATATAAATGATGCTTTTGGTGTTTCTCATAGAGCACATGCTTCTGTTGCTGGAATTACAAAGTTTTTTGATGATGAACATAAAGCAGCTGGATTTTTACTTCAAAAAGAGATTCAATTTTTTGCTAAACTAATAAATAATCCTACTCGTCCATTTGCTGCTATTGTTGGCGGTTCAAAAGTATCTGGTAAATTAGAAGCTTTAACAAACTTACTTCCAAAGGTTGATAAAATTTTTATTGGTGGGGGGATGGCTTTTACATTTTTAAAACAGATGGGTTATGAGATAGGTGCCTCTTTAGTTGAAGATGATTTACTTGAAGATGCTCAAAAAGTTATGGATGAAGCTAAAAAACTTGGTGTTAAATTTTACTTACCAGTAGATGTAATTGCAGCTGAAAAATTCGCACCAGATGCTGTAAGTAAAATTGTGACTGCTCAAGAGATACCAGAAGATTGGATGGGACTTGATATTGGTCCTGCTACTGTAAGACTTTATCGTGAGGGTCTTAATGATGTTCAAACTGTTTTATGGAATGGTCCAATGGGTGTTTATGAGATGGAGAAATTTGCTCGTGGTTCATCTAAGATTGCTCACTTTGTAGCCGATTCTTATGCTACAACTGTTGTTGGTGGTGGTGATACTGCTGATTTAGTTCAAAGAATAGGTGTTGATGAGGAGATGAGTTTTATCTCTACTGGTGGTGGAGCTTCTTTAGAGCTTCTTGAGGGAAAAATACTCCCAGGTGTATTAGCACTTATTGTAAAAGAGGATTAATTATATGATTATTGCAGCAAACTTAAAAACAAATTTCACTCGTAAAGAAACTGAAAAATATGTAAATGAATTAGAAAGCTATATTCAAACTAAAAACATAACTCAAGAGGTTTTAGTTTTTCCTGCAATGTCAAGTTTAGATTCTCATGATGGAAAAGTTATTATCGGTTCTCAAAATGCTTATGCTACACAAAATGGAGCATTTACTGGAGAGATTGGAACTGAGCAACTAGAAGAGTTTAAAATTAAAACTATTTTGATTGGGCATAGTGAACGCCGTCATATTTTAGGTGAAACACAAGAGGAATTAGTAAAAAAGTTTAACTTTTATAAAGAGTTGGGTTTTAAAATAGTTTATTGTGTTGGTGAACCTCTTGAAGTGAGAGAATCTGGTAATGAAAAGATGATGGAGTATATTTCAACTCAATATGAGGGGATAGATACTAATTATGAAAATCTAATTATTGCTTATGAACCAGTATGGGCAATAGGAACAGGCTTAACACCAACTTCGGAAGATATTGAATCTATACATACTGATTTAAAAAACAAGTCAAAGGCTCCATTACTTTATGGTGGAAGTGTAAAGGTTACAAATGCAAAAGAAGTTTTATCGTTAAATAATGTTAATGGAATTTTAGTTGGAAGTGCTGCTCTTTATGTGGAACATTTTTGTACTATGTGCAATTATGCTCAAGAGATAGAAAATAAAAATAAGGAAAATATATAATGATAATGAAAGGTAAAAAAGGTCTAATAGTAGGTCTTGCTAATAATAAATCAATAGCCTATGGAATTGCAAAGGCTTGTGCAGAACAGGGTGCAGAGATGGCATTTACATATTTGAATGATGCACTTAAAAAAAGAGTTGAACCGATAGCTAAAGAGTTTGGTAGTGATAAGGTTTATGAATTAGATGTATCTAATGAAGAGCATATGTCTTCAATTGCTGGATTAATTGAAAAAGATTTTGGAAAGATAGACTTTTTAGTTCACTCAGTGGCATTCGCACCTAAAGAAGCTTTAAGTGAGCCTTTTATAAAAACATCAAAATCAGCATTTCAAATTGCTATGGATGTATCTGTCTATTCATTGATAGATTTAACTAATAATTTAGAATCTGTTTTAACTGATGATGCTTCTATTTTAACATTATCATATTTAGGTGGACCAAAATATATTGCTAATTATAATGTAATGGGTGTTGCAAAAGCTGCATTAGAATCGACTGTTAGATATATGGCAGTTGATTTAGGTGCAAAAGGTCAAAGAGTTAATGCAATCTCTGCTGGACCAATAAGAACACTAGCAGCAGCAGGAATAGGTGATTTTAAACAAATACTTAACTGGAATGAGGTTAATTCACCTTTAAAAAGAAATGTATCTACTGAGCAAGTTGGTAATTCTGCAATGTATCTATTGAGTGATTTAGCTAGTGGTGTTACTGGTGAAATTCATTATGTTGATAGTGGATATAATGTGATGGGAATGGCAGCTATTGAAAAAAATAAAGATGATAAAACTGTTCTTTGTTGGGATGAGAGAAAATAAATTTATAGATAAAGAGTGATTAAATATCAATCGCTCTTCTTCACTTTATAATTACAAAGAAAAATATAAATTTTTCATCAATAATAGCATCATTGATATAGAATAAATCTTAATAATTTTGTTATAATCAAACTATGTTAAAACTATTAAAAAAACTTTTTTATTTACTATTTATGTTAGTATTAATCTCAATTATATCTTTCTTAGCAATTCATTCTGCACCCAACAGTTTCTTTGGTGCAGGGG
Organism: Sulfurimonas sp.; assembly: GCA_027064515.1. Classification (GTDB taxonomy): domain Bacteria; phylum Campylobacterota; class Campylobacteria; order Campylobacterales; family Sulfurimonadaceae; genus Sulfurimonas. The sequence goes on from JAMOPL010000008.1 coordinate 16,839, forward strand.
AATTAAATCCCAATATGACAAAAGAGGCTATTGAACAGCTAAAAGCAGTTTATGGCTTAGATAAATCACTTTCACAACAGTATATAGACTGGATTATAAATATTTTATCTTTAAATTTTGGTATCTCATTTGTTAGTGGGCAAGATGTTAGTACGGAAATATTAAAGCGACTACCAATTACATTAAGTATGAACCTAATTTCTTTAATACTAGTTTTTATAATATCAATATACTTAGGGATAAAATCTGCCTTATCATTTGAAAAAAAAAGTGATTATTTGATTAGGCAATTATCATTAGTATCTTTTTCGATGCCATCATTTTATTTAGCACTGCTTTGTATTATGTTTTTTAGTGTCTATTTAGGTGTGTTTCCAATTGCTGGACTACACTCATTAGAGGTAAAAGATGGCTTATCATATTATGTAGATATGGGGTGGCATTTAGTATTACCTATTAGTGTAATGGTGTTTGGTGGATTAGGTAGTATGGTTATATATGTTCGTTCCTTAACATTAGAAATTTTAAAAAGTGATTACTATTATTTTGCATTATCTAGGGGTATCACTGGAAAAAAATTATTTAGATATTATCTATTTCCAAATCTTTTACCACCAATAATAACTCTTTTAGGCTTGTCATTACCAGCATTGATAGGTGGTAGTGTTATTTTAGAATCTATATTTGGTATAGATGGTATGGGGCAATTATTTTTTATGTCAGCATTAAGCAGAGATTATCCTATAATTATGGGTATATTAATGATAACATCATTTTTAACATTATTGGGGAATATAGTTGCTGATTTAATATTAATTAGGCTAAATCCATATATGAAAAATGGCTATTAATAACATTTTAAGTAATTATTATGTAACATTGCGAACTTAATTTTAAATAAGGATATATGGAATGAAAAGAACATACCAACCCCATAATACACCTAGAAAAAGAACTCATGGTTTCAGAGCTCGTATGGCTACTGCAAATGGTCGTCGTATTTTAAATCGTCGTCGTGCTAAAGGTCGTAAAAGATTGACAGTTTAAATAAATTTAATATATTAAAAGCTCATAAAGAGTTTCAATATATTTATAGAAAAGGAACTAATCAACACTCTCATAGTGTAGTTTTGTTCTTTCTTCCTCAAAATGGGATCTCAAAAGTTGGATTTACAGCAACCAAGAAAATTGGTAATGCAGTAAAAAGAAACAGAGCAAAACGAAGACTTAGATCTCTTTTCTATGAACACTCAGACTTACTCAAAAATGGCACCTATATATTTGTTGCGAAACAATCTATTATAGATATCAGTCATATTAATTTAAAAAAAGATTTTAAAAAAATTATCTCTCGCTCAAAAGCATTTAAAGAAAAAAAATGATAAAAAAGTTTTTACTAAAACTTTTATGGATATATCAGAAGTTTTTTACTCTTATTGGTTTTGGAAGTTGTAGATATTATCCATCTTGTAGTGAATATGCAAGAATTCATTTTGAAAATAATTCTATTTCAAGTGCTTTTTACCACACTTTTACTAGAATACTGCGATGTAATCAATTATTTGATGGAGGGATAGAGTATCCATTGCTAGATAAACTATCATCTAAGCCATCAAAATTAAAAGTTGATACAATAAAATATTGGTTGGTACCAAATAAAAAAAACCGTTTTTATATTATAAAAAATTTTTCATATAAAGGGTAACCGTGATAGATAAAATGTCAGCAAATCAGAGATTAATGTTAGCAGTAGGACTGTCGATAGCATTTTTCGTCGTATATACAGCAATTTTCCCACCAGTAGAGCAAGAGTTAGCTCAAGAGAGCAAAAAAGAATTAATACAAGATGCTCAAAACCAAACAAACCATAATATAGAAAGTGTAGAACAAGCTTCAGGTCATGTAGTTTCAACTCAAGATAAGATAAAAGCAAGTAAATCAAGCACAATTTTAACAGTTACAAACAAAGATTTTATTTTAAAAATGGATACCCTTGGTCGTATATCATCAAAAGAGTTATTAGAAAAAAAATATAATAATTCTGAAGGCAATCATATACAATTGATTCCAAGTGAAGCTACTAAACCATTGTATATTAGATTTTTAGATGAAGAGTTAAATAAAGAAGCAATATCAGTTGCATATAGTTCAAATATATCAGAAGTCAATTTAGATGGAACACCAAAAAAAGTTATTTTAACTCAAAAATTGTCAACACTAACAGTTACTAAAGAGATTACATTTTATGATGATGGTCATTATGATATTGTTGTATCATTGTCTGATGATAAAAGATATTTTATATACCTAGGTCAAAGACCAGAGATAACAGAAAAAATGATGACTGTATCTGGTGCGATGATATATACTGACGATGATATAGTTACTATTATAGAAGATGGTGACGCAGAGGGTAGAAAATCTTTTTCTGGTGTTAAACTTATATCTGCATTTGATCAATATTCAGCGACTATTATGTATGGGTTTTCAAAAGATACAAATATTATAGTAGAAAGAGATAGAGATGATAATCCAATAGTATATTTTGATGCTCTTAAAACTATGAAATTCAATGGTTATGTTGGTCAAAAAAACTATAAAACTCTTGAAAATATAGACCCAGTATTAACAAATGCAATTGAATATGGTTGGTTTACATTTGCATCTAAACCATTATTTCAATTGTTGTCTTTTTTACATGGAATCTTTGGTAATTGGGGTTGGTCAATTATTGCACTAACACTTTTAATCAGAATTGTTTTATATCCTTTAACATATAAGGGTATGGTATCTATGCAAAAAATCAAAGAGATATCACCAAAGATAAAAGAACTTCAAGCAAAATATAAAGGTGATCCACAAAGATTAAATGCTGCTACTATGGATATGTATAAAAAGCATAATGCAAATCCATTAGGTGGCTGTTTACCAATGATTTTGCAGATTCCTGTATTTTTTGCGATATATCGTGTTCTTTTAAATGCAGTTGAACTTCAAGGTGCAGAGTGGATTTTTTGGATAAATAATCTTTCAGTTCATGATCCATATTATATTCTACCAATTCTAATGGGTGCCTCTATGTATTATCAGCAAAAGTTAACACCTAATAACTTTACAGATCCTATGCAAGAGAAAGTGTTTAAATTTTTACCATTAATTTTTACATTATTCTTTTTAAATTTTGCATCAGGTTTAGTTCTTTATTGGTTCGTAAATAATCTTTTCTCAATAGGGCAACAATTTATTGTAAATACACAATTTAAAAATGCAAAAGATGCAGAAATAGCTATTCATAAACATGCTCAAAGAGAAGAGAAAAAATTGGAGAATAAAGATGATTAAGATTGAGGCTAAGACATTAGAGGAAGCATATTCTAATGCTTCTGAAACTCTTAAGTGTTCAGTTACAGAGTTAGTTGTAGAGATTGTTCAACAACCTAATAATGGAATCTTAGGACTATTTAAAAAAAGTGCTATTATTGTAGCAACAAAAAAGAATCTAGTAATAGAAACTAAAGAAGAAAAAGTAAAAACTGTTGAGCAAAAAGTAGATAAAGAGATAGATATAGAAGAAGATTCTACTAAAGATGTAAAAATAGAGAAAAAAACTAAAAAAGAGAAGCATAAAAAAAAGGTTCACAATAATTCAAAAAAAGAATCTCAACAAGTTTTAAATGATACTATCATGCCTACATCTTTTGTAAGTACACAAGATGAAGAGGATGAAGAGGATGATATTTCTTCTTATCTTGCTGATTATGATGATACAGAAGATAATCATGAAATAGCTGAAGATTTAAATACAATTGTAACTGAAGTAGAAGTGGAAATAAATAAATTATTTGATTTTACTTGTTTTAAAATTGATAAAATAGCAGTAAGTGCTTATGATGAAAATACTCTTTTAATTGAATTTCAAGGTGATGATGCAGCACTTTTAATTGGTAAAGAGGGATATAGATATAAAGCATTATCTTATATGTTATTTAACTGGATAAATACAAGATATCAATTACAACTTCGTTTAGAGATAGCAGAATTTTTGAAAAATCAAGAAGAATCTGTTTCTAGATATTTAGAGGGAGTTTATGAAAATATTGATAGAGATGGAAAAGCTCAAACAAAAATATTGGATGGTGTTTTAGTTCAAATTGCACTTAATGAACTTCGTGATAAATATCCTGATAAATATATAGTAATTAGATCAACTAGAGATGGATTTAAGTATATTATCATAAATGATTATTACTCAAATAAGAATTAATGACTGATACAATCTCTGCCATTGCTACGGCAAATGGTATAGGCTCAATAGCTATCATCCGTATTAGTGGTGATAGAGCCTTAGAAATAGCAAAAAGATTGACTCATAGAGATCAGTTTTCCCCAAGATATGCAACACTTACAAATATTTATAATCAAGAGAATACCCTTATTGATGAAGCGATAGTTATCTACTTTAAAGCACCTTTCTCTTTTACTGCTGAAGCTGTTGTTGAGATTCAATGTCATGGTGGTTTTATAGTTGCACAAAGTATTTTAAAAGCCACACTTTTTCATGGAGCAAGATTAGCGACTGCTGGAGAGTTCTCTAAAAGAGCATTCTTTAATGGACGAATAGATTTGAGTGAAGCAGAAGCAATTGCACAGCTCATCGAAGCTAAAAGTGAAGATGCTGCTAAGATTTTAGCTTCACAAATGAAAGGTTCTCTCAAAGAATATATTGAAAAGATTCGTGATGATATTATCCATATACTTGCCTATTCTGAGGTAACAATTGATTATGCAGAGGAAGATTTACCTCAAGATTTAGTAAATCAGATAGATGATAAATTATCAGAGCTTAAAAAATCATTAGAATCTACTCTTGTAGCAAGTAAGGCGAGGGAAGGTTTGATGCAAGGGTTTAAAGTAGCAATAGTTGGAAAACCAAATGTTGGTAAAAGCTCACTATTAAATAGATTGCTAAATTATAACCGTGCAATTGTAAGTGATATAGCAGGAACAACAAGAGATACGATTGAGGAACAAGTGAAAATTGGAACTCATCTTATTAGAATTGTAGATACTGCTGGAATAAGAGATGCAAATGATGAGATAGAGAGAATCGGAATTGAGAGAAGTTTAGAAGCTATTGAAAATTCTGATATAGTTATTGCTCTTTTTGATAGTTCAAGAGAGTTTGATGATGAAGATAAACAGATTCTTTCACTTGTAGAATCTAATGCTAAAGATAAAAAAGTTATCTACATTAAAAATAAAATAGACTTAGAACCTAAATTTGAAAATAGTAATATAAACTTTGATTTAGAGATAAACTCGAAAGAGAATGTAGATTCTTTAATTGAATCACTTAAAAATATTATGGATGTAACAAATATATCTGATGAAATTATGCTTATATCACAAAGACAAATATCAGCAGTTGAGAATACATTACAAAATATAGATGAAGCAAGAGAACCACTTCAAGATCAAGAGTTGGAGATATTCTCTTTTCACTTAAATGAAGCGATAAAAGAGATGGCAAATATAACAAGACCATTTGAAAATGATGAGATGCTAGACAAGATGTT
>JAMOPL010000009.1 GCA_027064515.1 Sulfurimonas sp.
CAAGACCCACCAAAAGTTGTAATTGACTTTAAAAATGCAAGAGTTATGGATGCTAGTGGAGTTGAAGCTATAGATATGATTACCAAAAAATATGAAGATAATGGTAAAAACTTACTACTTCGTCACCTATCAGCTGATTGTAAAGCGATACTTAAACAAGCTGGACCACACTGTTCTTATGAAGAGGATGATCCAACTTATAAAGTAGCTGTAAACTACTAAGTATATTCTAAATATCTTTCTTCAAAACAGCTACTATTTTTAATGGCTGTTTTGAACGATATTTTGCGATTCCTTTCCCTATATTTGCACCTTTATATGATGGGTCAGCAATTATAAACTTTTTATTTAGATAGTTAATACTATCTCCACTTATTGGTATTTGTATAGCACTAGTATAATGATTTGCATACTTAATTCCTAGTGTATTTATATTTAACAACTTTTTTACAAGATAAGAGAATAACACCACCCTATCCTCTGCATCTGACTTATCATAATAAAGAGTTTCCTGAGCAAACATCATCTTTTGTTTTGAAAACTGAATAGAATCTATCTCATACTTAAAGGCATCTTGTACAAAGTGAAGAAGAAAATTTATAGTTTCACTTGCTTGAACATTGTTTAAATTTTTTTTCATCGAAAAAGCTATATCTCTTAAACTCATCTGATCCATTGGTGCATTTAAAAATACCTCTTCATTCGCTTGTGGATATCTACTCATAAAGTCCAATAAATTTTGATTATATCTATACTTAATAGTATATTTTTTTCCATATTCACTAAATGAAAGCTCTTTCGTTCTAATATCTTTTTTAAACTTTGGTAAAGATTCTAAAGAGAGATTAAATGAGTTATTTGCATCATGGTAGTCATCGTTATAAGTACTTATATTTGTTATAGTAGTGGAATTAGAAAAAGAGTAATAATTTTTACCATCTATTCTACAATTTGGAGTATCATAAATAATCTCATTCATATGAAAAAAGATATATATCTTTTTATTTGAAATACCAACTCTAGTTCTATATTTTAATTTATTAAAAATCAATAAATCAAATAGATTAGCCTCATCAATATTAGTAAAAATCTCTTTTGATATTTTATCTGTTAATAAATAAATTCCCCAATCATTTAAATTTAGTTCCTTAGAAACTTCTAAAATGTACTCACTTATTTGTGTATAATCACTAGCTGATGATACAACAAAAAAATTCACTATCCCTTTTTGATTTCTAGGCTGATAACTAGCATCTTTTAAACCATTTGGAATATTAAAAGCTAACTCTGTTCCAAAGAAATCTACATAAACATCTTTCTCTTTTAGCTTTTTTATTTCAGCCTTTACAGGCTTTTTTGTAAGATTAGAATCTTCATCATTTGCCTCAATATCAAAGCCTATTCTTGGACCTTTAGCTCTATCTCTTCTACTCGTTACACTACTCAATGCTTTAGGCTTAGCTCTTTCATATAAAGATTCTGATTTTACCACTCTATAAGAGATCCAATTAGTTTTTAATTTTTTTATAAAATCAGAATCATCCTTATCATTAGAACCTACAAAAGCTATCTCCCGAGTAGGCTGAAAGTTTTCAAAACTTCCAGCATCTAAAATAGATGATAAAAAAACTATAAATAGTATTAAACTATATCGGCCATACAGATTTAACAATTTTCGAACCCCATCCCTCTTGAGTTGTATGATCAATATCACCCTGTGTTTTATATAGAATCTTGGCATCACTAATTTGAGCTGAATTTATCTGATTATATTGGTTAATATCATAAGGTCTTATCACTCCACTAACCTGAACTATCTGTTTTTGATTATCAATTAAAAGTTCTCTTCTTCCATGAATATAATAATTACCATTAGTTAGTACTTTCACGATTCTAACTGAGACTGTTGTTGTAAAAGAGGCATTTTTAGATGCACTCCCTTTTCCACTGTATGTATTTCCTGATCCTGCTTCAAAACCTATACTTGAAAAACTATTTGCCTTATTTATTGCTGTATTAACCAATGAACTATCAGTTTGACCAGGTGTAAAAGCACCCATACCAAGACTCATTTTATTGTCCTCTGTTAAACTTTTAGACCCATCACTACTACTTTTAATACTTTCAGATATTACAACTGTTACTATATCATTTACATACATAGCCTTATGATCTGAAAAAAGAGGATTATCCCCTTGCCCAAAAATGCTCCCAGTAGATACAAAATCTTCTCTATTCTCTTTTGATGGCATTTGTTCTACATATACAGGTGGTTCAAACTCTAGTTGAGGATCTGTCAAGTTTGCTGTACACCCACTTAAAAAAATCATCACAAATAACGGTACAAATAATATAAAAACTTTTTTCATAATTTTACTATCCTATTTTTTGATATAATACTAGCAAAAATAGTTCCAAGGATAATTATGAGTATAAGAGAAACAATCAACCAAAATGTAAAAAATGCGATGAAAGCTAAAGACACAAAAACTAGAGATGCCCTAAGACTTCTAACTAGTGCTTTTAAACAGATAGAAGTAGATGAAAGAAAAGAGTTAACAGATGAGGATGTAATAAAAATCATCCAAACACAAGTAAAAAGAAGAAATGACTCGGCAACTCAATATAAAGATGCTGGAAGAGAAGATTTAATGCAAGTTGAACTTGATGAGATAGCAATCTACGAGCCTTATCTACCTGCTCAACTTGGCAATGATGAGTTAGAATCTGCTATAAAAGAGATTATCTCAAAAACTGGTGCTACTACAATGAAAGATATGGGTAAAGTTATGGGTATGGCATCTAAAGAGTTAGCTGGAAAAGCTGATGGCAAAAGAATTAGCGATAGTGTTAAAAAACTTTTAGCATAATAAAAATTTGACCTATATAAGAATAGGTCAAAAAATTTCTAATTGAGAAGTTTATTGAATCTCATTTTTTTCTAAATCAAACTTAATACAACTGCAGAAACACAGCCTATAATACAAATATCAAAACTTATTCTTTCCTAAATGCTAAAACTATATTTTCATTTCTTAAAAATTATTTTAGATTCTAAAATCAAAGAATTATATCATAATTGATATGTTAAACTTAATCATATCAAACACTAAAGTGGTTCAACGAACTAGAGATATTATACAAAATAAAAGGACTTAAAATGAGTAAAATAATTTTTATATTAACAGTAATAACATCTTTGTTACAAGCTGACAGAATTAGAGTTGAAGAATCTACTCCTATAACAAAACCTTATACAGAGAAGATTAAAATCAGTGAACAGTGTTATGAAGATACAGTTGAAATTAGTGTTAGATGTGGAGAGCGAGATACAAATAGTATAGGTATCGATACATTAATAGGTGCTGGGTTAGGTATAGCGTTAGGTAACCAAATTGGTGGTGGTGATGGTAGAAAAATTGCTAAAGTTGGTGGTGGACTGATAGGTGCTTACACTGCTAATCAGCTAAGAGACAGAGGTGGTAACTGTAAATCCTATGAAACTGTAAGCAAATGTAACCCCATATATGAGTATAGAACAGTTTACAAAACAGTAGGATATAATAACTGTGCATATATTGATGGTCAAAGATATTGCAAAAGAACAAAAAAACCAATCAGATGGTTAAGATATAAAAAATCTATTTCACTCTATTAAATTATTTGGGCTTAGAGTAAATTTATTTTATTTTAATGCCCAAATTATAACTTCATTCATCAATTACTAACAAAGTAAACTATTTTTATATTTCTCAAAATAAATCAAATTTCAATGCTTTTTTTTTACAATATAGTGCTATAATTTTCATACTTAATTTAATTAACATAATATATATAAAGGTTAAATATGCTTAACTTCTCTAAAATTATAAATACAATTTTATTTTCATCAATACTATTTTTTACAGCCTGTAACGATACTAAACCTAGCAAAAATTATGACGGTAAGAAACTTCTAGAACAAAAATGTACCTCTTGCCATAATCTTAATATGCCACCAATAATTTCAAAAGATGAGTTAGCTCCACCAATGATGGCTGTATCTTTCCATGTTCATAGTTTTGTAAAACCCTCAGACGAAAGTCAAAGAACCACAAAAGCTATCAATTTTGTAGTTGATTATATATTTGAACCATCATTTGAAAAATCATTTTGTGATAAAGATTCTCTAAAAAGATATGGACTAATGCCATCACAAAAAGGGAATCTTAATAAAGATGAAGCAAAAGCTATTGCAGAGTTTATGTTTAAACATTTTACAATGGAGAATCTTACAAAAAAACAAAAAGAACAAGCAGAGTATGATTCTAAATCAGAGGGTATGAAAATAGCACTAAAACATAAATGTCTAGGATGTCATAAGATAGATAAAAAAATAGTAGGCCCTTCATTTAAAGATATTGCTAAAAAATATCAAGATTCAAAAGAGCAAATAATAAAAAGCATTAAAAATGGAAGCAAAGCGAACTGGGAAGATTCTAATGGTGCTATTATGCCACCATTTAAACAGATAAGTGATGCTGAATTAAAGACTTTATCAGAGTGGATTTTAGAGTTAAACCAATCTTAACTAAAACAAGCACTAAGATAACCAACAACACTATCTTTATCATCATTAACATCAGCACTAGTTCTATAATCTAATAGAGTAGATTCTAAGCCAAGCTTTTTAGCACTGATTAGCATAGCATCAATACCTATTTTTCCACAAGCCTCACATCCACTATGCAGTTGTTCCCTATTAATATTTTCAATCGCATTAAGACAGATACCATCTAATTTATTCGCATCTTCAAGAGTATAAAAATGACTTAAGTCTGTACTTATAATAACTCCACAATCATCTTTTCCTAAAACAAAATCTATTATTTCCGAAACAAATTCACTTGTGGTATCCCCATACACTAATTCAACTATTTTAACATCACTTAAATAATGCTTTATAAAAGGAAACTGCACCTCTGTTGAGTGTTCTGCATGAGGTTTTAAAATATTTTTCAGATTAAATTTATTTTTTAATTCATCAACTAACTCTTTTGAACTCTCTATCTCACCAAGTGGAGTATCATAGATATAATCCTCACAAATACTTATACCATTAAAACCAACTCTATGAGATGGTCCTATTACAAGAAGATTTTTTAGATTAGACTTTTCTAAGATTCTATATGCTACATTTGCTGTAAATCCAGAATAAATATATCCAGCATGGGGAACGATTATCACCCTGCTCTTTATATCTCTTTCCAAATTATTTTCATCATAAATTTTATTAAAATGCTCAAAATATCTATACAAATCATTAGCTCTTTGTGGATAAAATGTACCAGATACACTCATCTCTCTTTTCATGACCATACTCCTACGATTTTAGTTCCACATGAAGGGCAGACTTTAACTCCTAATGATTCATATACAGAATCTTCTAAATTTAAGATTTTAGAACTAACCCCACTTCTATCTATAAGTTTTTCTCCACATTTATAACAATAAGTACTCCTATCATTTTCTATATTTCCAAGATAAATATACTCTATCCCATAACTTTTTGCTATATTTTTTGCTTTTTGCATCATTTCCAAACTTGTTCTTGGAGTATCCATCATCTTATAATCAGGATGAAAAGCACTAAAATGCCAAGGGATATCTTTACCTAATTTAGTTGAGATAAATTCAGCCATCTTATGAATCTCAGTTTCACTATCATTTACACCAGGGATAAGTAAAGTTGTTATTTCCAACCAAATATCACTTTTTGCAAACTCTACCAAAGATTCTAAAACACCATCAAGATTAGTTTTTAAAACATTTTTATAGTAATCATGTGAAAAACTTTTAAGGTCTATATTTGCCCCGTCAAGCCAACTCTTCATATCTTCAAGAACCTCATCTGATTCGTATCCACTAGATACGAACACATTTTTTATCCCTTTTTCCTTTGCCAAAACACCTATATCTTTAGCATAATGGTACCAAATAGTAGGCTCATTATATGTATAACTTATACTTTTTGTATTGTGTTTTACTGCAAGTTCTACCACCTCTTTTGGTGAAAGAGTTATAGAGTGGTCAACCTCTGTTGTTTGAGAAATAGAGTAATTTTGACAAAATGGACATCGAAAATTACAACCAACAGTACCGATTGATAATGAAGATGAAGATGGTAAAAAATGATATAGTGGTTTTTTTTCGATAGGATCAACATAGATAGAACTAGGATGAGAATAAGTTGTGTTAAATAATTCCCCACCACTATTAAAGTTGATTCCACAGATTCCACATTTATCTTTTTTTAATTTACAATAATGTTTGCACAGCATACATGTTATAGATTCTTCATCATTATAGTGATAATATTTCATCAAATTTCTCCTTAATTGAATCAACTTGATAAGTGTAAATATCAGGATGATTTGCATAAATAGTTGGATTTGCACCAGCTTTTATACTTAGTTGCTCCAAAAAGCTTTTTGCATCACTTAACTGCTCCCAAACCTGAGGTAAAAAAGTACCTTGAAATGATCCATATTTTAAAATTAAACCATCAAAATTTGGTCTTATTTTTTCAATTAAATCATCAAAATTACTATACTCTAAAAGTTTAGGTTTACTCAAAACAGAAATCTCTAAACTAAGATGTTCAAATTCATTTTCCTCAATAGGATTAAATCTTGTATCTCGAAAGGCAGAAGAATAAGCATTGCTTTTAATATCATCAAATAATGTTCTATGAGCAATAATAGAACCGACACAACCACGAAGGTTCTCATCATAATAAAGCGTTACAAAAGAGGCACCATAAAGATTTAAAAAAGGGTAATCTTGAATCAAAGATTCCATATCTACACTTTTACTAGAATCAAAGTGGGAAAGAATAGAACTCTTAGCGATACGAAGTAAGATAAAATCGAGCATTTGAAATCCTTATTAGTTGATATAAAACAATTATATAACTTTTCTAATTAAAGAGTTATAACTTTATAGAACAATAAGATTGGCATAAAAAATGCTTATAATAAATATGATAAAAATAATACTAATTTTAATAGTTCTTATGTTTTCTGGATGTATAAATAAACATGGGGTTTCGGCTAAATATTATAGTGAATGTGATGAGTACTACGATATGCAAGGCTATTATCATCATAAATGTGGAAAAGATGATATTGTAACCTATGGTGCAATTGCAAAAACATTTCACAAAGTGAAAGATGCTATTTTACAAAAAGAGGAAGAGCCTAAAGGCAATGTTTGGTAAGATTCTAAATTTTAGAATCTTATTTTATAGCTATAAATGTAGCAAAGTTAGCCCATCTAAAAACTACTTCACAATGTGCAAAACCACAATCCAATGCCATTTTTATATTTTCATCTTCGCTATATGGCACTAAAATATTTTCCAATGCTTCTCTTTTTTGCATTATCTCAAACTCTGAATAACCCTGCTCTTTTTTAAAATCATAATAACACTCTATTAAATCTTTATTTAATTTCGTATGATGACTTATAACCTTCTCGGAGAAGATAAAGATTCCATCTTTTTTAAGAGCAGAATTTATTTTTTGTATAAGTTTTTCCCTTACCAATGGTCGTATAAATTGCAGTGTATAGTTACTCACAAAAACATCAGATTCCATATAATCATATTCAAGAATATCACCATTTTTCACCTCAACATCAACACCATAAGCCTCACACTTTTTTCTAGCCTGATTCAACATAGCTTCTGAATTATCTAGTCCAATTAATGTTGCTGAACTATCTAACTTCTTAGAGATACTAATAAGTAAAGAAGCAGTAGAACACCCTAAATCATAAAGAATCCCACCATCTTTTAACTGTTTTAGAGCAAAGAACTCTGTAATCTTTTGAGATTCTTTATAAAACGGCACACTACGATTTAGCATATCATCAAAGACAACTGCAACCTCTTCATTAAATTCAAACTGTTTTTCTATCGGTTTTGTAAATACTTTATCATCCATAATCGTATTTTAGCTAAATTGTTATAATATTTCACACAAGGATTCACTATCGCAAGAGATAGAAACTTCAATACTAATGATGATACTACAAAAGATTCCCACGATAAACTTTTAGAAATTATTTTTGATGTGATTAAAAAAATTGATGGAGAATTAACTTTAATTGAACTGTTTGAATTAGTAAAAGATGATGAAAGTTTCGATAAAGAGCATTGTTGGAGGTTTAATCAAAATAGATTAAACCAACTTTTAAGCTCTCACTATATCTTAAATCCTAATCTTAATAGCATTAAAGATATATATGGAAGTTTAAACTAAATAGATTGCTTTTACGGTAATCCATTTATAAAGTAACTCTAATTTCTATCTAAAGCATTCAAATCTTTATATGCTATCTCAACACGAGAGATAAGAGTATTTTGCCCTGCTCTTAACCATTTTCTTGGGTCATAATATTTTTTATTTGGTTTTTCTTCACCATCTGGATTACCGATTTGACCTTGCATATAATCACGGTTTTTCTCATAATAATCTTTTACACCAACCCATGTTGCCCACTGAGTATCTGTATCAATATTCATTTTAATAACACCATAACCGATAGCTTCTTCTATCTCTGAAGGTGCAGAACCTGAACCACCATGAAATACAAAATTAACTGGTTTTTCATCAGTGTTAAACTTTTCTTGAATATATTTTTGAGAATTATCTAGTATCTTTGGAGTAAGTGTTACATTTCCTGGTTTATATACACCATGAACATTACCAAATGAAGCAGCAATTGTAAAGTGTGGAGATACTTGCATCAACTCTTCATAAGCAAAAGCCACATCTTCAGGCTGAGTGTATAAAAGTGAATTATCCATCTCTGTATTATCTATACCATCCTCTTCACCACCAGTACAACCAAGCTCTATCTCTATACTCATACCAATTTTTGCCATTCTCTCTAAATAAGCTTTACAAGTAGATACATTTTCTTCTAATGTTTCTTCAGAAAGATCTAACATATGAGATGAATACAATGGTTTACCTTGAGATTCAAAATAAGCCTCTCCAGCATCTAGTAGTGCATCTATCCAAGGTAAAAGTTTTTTTGCAGCATGGTCAGTATGTAAGATAACTGGTACACCATATGCTTCGGACATCATATGAACATGAATTGCTCCAGATATAGCTCCAATAATTCCTGCTTTTTCATCTTTATTACTTAAACCTTTACCAGCATAATACGATGCTCCACCGTTACTAAACTGTATAATTACTGGTGATTTAACTTTTGCAGCTGCTTCTAAAATAGCATTTATAGAATCTGTCCCCACAACATTAATCGCAGGTATAGCAAAACCCATCTTTTTTGCATAATCATAAACTTTTTGCACATCTTCACCAAAAAGAACACCCGGTTTTACAATATCTAAAATACCATTACTCATAAAATCATTCCTAATTATTTAATTACCCTATTATAGTTATTTTATGCTAAAATCTTTATTTTAAAGGATAAATTATGCGACTTACAATAGATGAATATTCAAAAAAATTTAAAATGTCAAAAGAGATGATACATTCTAAAATAAAAAATTCTAAAATAAACCATATTATTGAAGATAAAATTACATATATTATAGTTAAAGATAAAAGTAAAATTGAAAAAAACGAAGCATTAAGCACTATCGTTGAATTAAAACCAAAACTAAAACCAACAGTTGCAACTGTAATTTCACTATATCAAAAAGAAAATTTATACCTAAAAGAAAAAATAATTCAACTTGAAGAGAAGATAGATAAATTAATTGATGATAAAGAGCAGATGCTTAGAGATGAAAGAGATAAAATAGAAGATATATATACTACTAAAGATGAACAATTAAAAAATATACTAGAACTTATAAGTACTCAAATGATTACAGAACAAAAGGAATTACAAAATAAATCAACATCTTTTCAGTTAAATAAGAAAGAAGAGTTAACAGAATTAAAAGAATATTTAAGGTCATTAGATATAGAAACATATCAAAGAAAAATTATTAAAAAAAGGTTTTTAGAGGTCTATAATAGTGATTCTAGAATCATTCAGCAAAATGGTAAACTATTTTTAAACTTTAATAAATATGATTATAGTGATTTACTAAAATACTAAAAAGACTAAAAGTAGCTAAAATGACCATATTTTGGGGATTATTAAACAAATAGAAGAGTTTTTTAAGCAAATAAATTATAAAGTATCCGTAACTGAATTATTTCAAAATTATATATACTCTTATTATAGTTTATAAATAATTTCGGAAAAACTTTAAATCAAAGGGTATTTTATGAACAAAGCTCAATTCGTTGAACTAGTACAAACAAGTGGCGACTATAAAACTAAACTAGAAGCTGAAGCTGCAATCAAAGCGTTTACGGAGGCTATTACAACTGCCTTAGTTGGTAAGGAAGATGTTTCTTTAGTTGGTTTTGGTAGTTTTAATGCTGTTCTTCAAAAAGGTAAAAGTGGAAAAGTTCCAGGAACTGATAAAACTTATACAACTCAAGATAAAATGGTTCCTAAGTTTAAAGCTGGTAAAGGTCTTAAAGACCGTGTAGCTGCTGGAAAATAGCCATTTAAACAATTCGCAAATGCGAATTGTTTGATTTTAATTATGAACTTATCATTTATAACCTCATTCTTTAAACAAAAAAAAGAAACTTCAAAACCATTAGAGATGGTTTTAATAAAAAAATTAAAACAAACAGCTATTGAAAATAATCTTTTAATCTTTGAAAACTCTACAATTTACCATCACAAAAAAAACTTTTTAATCCCAATAATAATAATTGATGAACATCGAGGAATTTTTATATTTGAATATAAAGATTGGTCTTACGATGATTTAAAAAATGCAACAATACAAAAAAGCTCACAACAAAATTCCTCTTCAAATACATTAGCTTTTGATAAAGCACATAAAGCTATACGAGATAGATTTAAAGAGATTGTACATAATGATGGAGTACCAATATTTAATTTTTTACTTATGGAACACTTAGATACTACACAATATAACTTTTTAAGCCCATCAATAAAAGAACACCTACCAGCTAAAAATATCATTTTTAATAATATAGAACCTGATGATATTTTTTCTAAAATAGAAAGCGTAATATCTATCTCAAAAAAACTTCCTAGTAAAGAGGAGATTGTTACAACTCTATACTCTCAATATACAATTTTTGATAAATCAGAGATAAAACTAGCAACTGATGAACAGATAAAATTTATAGATTTAAAAATAGAACCTAGACAAACTCTTAGTGGAGGATTTCGTAGTGGAAAAAGTAGTGCGATAATCTCAAAAATAATTTTAGAAAAACTTAGAAATCCAAATATTAAAATATGTGTGATTAAGCCAAATAAATTATCTTGTGATATCTTTAAAAAACAGTTACTTAATACCATTGAGTATTCCATAGTAGAAGTAGATATAACACCAATTAAAATATTTACTCCACTTGAATTGATTAACTATCATCTAAATAAATTAAATAAAAATAGTACAGATGAACTTTTTATTGATAAACTATTGATGAGTAAAAAATTATCTATTGCAGACTATCTTATTTGTGATGATGCAAACCTAATAGATTCTAAATTTGCACAATATTTAGAGCATATACAAAAAAATAGTAATTTATTATTGGTTCATAATATATCTACTTCTGAAGAAAATTTTGAACTTACTAAAATACTAAAGCCTAAAAAAACTAAAATAGATTTCTATCAATCACATCAACATGCAAAAGCTTTACAATTAATTTCAACTCTACTTAAAGATAATAAAGCAAATGATATTTTAATCATTTCAAATAAATTAAGTAAAGAAAAACTCAAAGATGACTTGGAATATTTTATAGAGGATGAAACAACTCTGATAGACAGTTCTAAAAAAATAATAGAACAAAACCTAAACAATCTTTTACTCTCAACTTATGAAGATATGCTCTCTTTAGATGCAAAACATATATTACTAATGGATGTATGTACTATTTCACTAGATAAAATCAACTATGCCTACCATATTGCTCAAGAGAGTATTAGTATACTTTATGAAGAAGAGTGTGAAAAAATATTTGAAATAAAGGATAATTTTGAAATTACAAAAGAGTGAAAATGAATGGAAAGAGATTTTATCTCCTGAAGCATTTTATGTTTGCAGACAAAATGGGACTGAAGCACCATTTAGTGGTAAATATTATGATAACAAATCTGATGGTATATACAATTGTATTTGTTGTGATAGCCCTCTTTTTGAATCAAATACTAAATTTGATTCAGGAACAGGTTGGCCTAGTTTTTATGAGTCTGTTGAAAATGCTATTACAGAGATAAAAGATTCTACACATGGGATGAGAAGAGTTGAAGTGAGATGTTCAAGTTGCGATGCACATTTAGGACATATTTTTCCTGATGGACCAGCTCCAACTGGACTAAGATACTGCATAAATTCAGTATGTTTAAATTTTGAAGAGGTAAAATAATGAAAAAAATTATAGTTGCACTTTTAGTGATGTTAGCACTAAACTTAAATGCTAGTGATAAAAACCCACATGTTATTCTTGAAACAACTCAAGGGGTAATTGAATTAGAGTTATATCCAGATGTAGCACCAAAAGCTGTTGAGAATTTCACTACACATATAAAAAATGGTTACTATAA
>JAMOPL010000010.1 GCA_027064515.1 Sulfurimonas sp.
GAAGAAGAAGCACTTAAAACAAGTGGTACAGACTTTGTGAGATTGGGTATGGCACTATTTTTTATGATTGCTGTACTTACATTTAGTTTTCTAAGTAATGGTGGTGTTCCTAATAATATGTTCTTAGCTGTTGCTGCACTAATTGGTGCATATATGGCAATGAATATTGGGGCAAATGATGTGGCTAACAATGTTGGTCCGGCTGTTGGTTCTAAAGCACTTACTCTTACAACTGCTATTATTATTGCTGCTATTTTTGAAGCTGCTGGTGCATTAATCGCTGGTGGTGAAGTTGTAAAAACAATTAAAAAAGGTATCATTGATATCTCTGCTTTTGGTGGAAATGTAGATCCATTTATATGGGCAATGATGGCAGCACTTTTAGCAGCTGCTCTATGGCTAAATTTTGCGACAATGATGAAAGCTCCAGTTTCTACTACACACTCTATCGTTGGTGGTGTAATGGGTGCTGGTATCGCTGCTGCTGGATTTAGTATTGTTGATTGGGGTACAATGGGTAAAATTGCTGCTTCATGGGTTATCTCACCCGTTCTTGGTGGTTTTATCGCTGCTGCTTTTCTTTTTTCAATAAAAAAATCAATACTCTTTAAAGAGGATAAGGTTAAATCAGCTGTCAAATATGTACCCATCTTTGTAGCAATAATGTCTTGGGCATTTGTTACATATTTAACACTCAAAGGTCTGAAGAAAATTTGGCCACAAGTTGTTGAATTTTTAAATATGATACCATTTGTTGCTATCGAGATGAGTAAAAAACCAACTTTAATGACTGCTTTAACTTTAGGATTTATTACAGCTATTGTTGTTTTTACTATTATAAAAGTTAGGCTTAGTAAAAATAGTGATAAACTTGAAAATACAAAAGCTTCTGTAAATACTCTATTTACTATTCCTCTTATTTTTGCAGCAGCACTTCTTAGTTTTGCTCATGGTGCAAATGATGTTGCTAATGCAATTGGGCCATTAGCTGCGATTAATGATGCAGTTGTAAATGGTGGTATCTCATCAAAAGCTTCTATCCCTCTATGGGTTATGGGTGTTGGTGCTTTAGGTATCGCTTTAGGTCTTGCTCTTTATGGACCTAAGCTTATCAAAACTGTTGGTAGTGAAATTACAGAACTTGACCAAATTAGAGCATTCTCTATCGCAATGGCTGCATCTATTACAGTTATTATCGCTTCACAACTTGGTCTTCCCGTTAGTTCTACACATATCGCTATTGGTGGTGTCTTTGGTGTTGGCTTTTTAAGAGAATATCTACATTTAAATAGCACAGAAGCTACAATTGAAGAGGATAAATTAAGCATAAAAGATGAAAAGAAAACTCTGAATGCTTATAGAGCTGAACTTAAAAAATTAGAACTAAAAGATTCTAAAGCTGAACTTGATTATAGTAGAATTGTTGAGCTATATAAGCTTATTGCTGAAGAAGAAAAATCTATAAAAGAGACTAAAAAACATATTAAAGAGACTAAAAAAGTTGAATATGTAAAAAGAGATGCTATTAAGAAAATCATTGCTGCTTGGGTGATTACAGTTCCTGCTGCTGCAACTTTATCTGCTATTTTATTCTTTATGATAAAAGGGATTATGATATAAATTATTCAGGCTCTTTTATAGAGCTTGAATTTTACTTTTATAGATTTTTTAATTTCTGCTTTAATATAATTTTTCCACTCTCAACACCTGGTTGATCATATGCATTTATATACATAAATCTAGCACATACTGATGTTAATAGTTCATACTCATACATTAGACTCGCACAACTCTTTTCACACACACCATCTATTGTTATCACATCACATGGTATATCATTTAGATTATTTAAAGATTCTATTGTTGCATCTGCTTGTTGATTTATCAGTGAAGAAAACTCTATATTTTCTATATATTCTAACTCTTCAAGTCCCTCTAGCTTTATCTCTGGAATCTTTAAATTATTATCAAAGTCATCTATCTTTATAACTGTTACAGTCTTATCTCTTCTTCCCTCTACAATCAGTTGTAGAAAAGAGTGTTGATCAATTGGTCCTATAATCCCTATGGGGGTCAAACCTTGTCTCGTTGAGTTTATATCTATCTTCCCTAAACTCTCTCCCCATAGTTGAATATACCATTTGTTAAATCCTTCCAATCTTGATGAATATGAAAAAACAACATTAATATTAAAACTATTTTTATACTCAACAAAAAATCTTGCTTTTTTTAATATTCTTTTATAGTATTGCTCTTTATTGAAAAATGAATTATGTACATCTTTTATCCCTTCAAGTATCTTATCAATATCTATACCAACAATAGCAAGTGGAACTAAACCAACAGCACTAAATACAGAAAATCTTCCCCCAACATCTTTTGGTATATCAAAAGTTTTCATATCATGGGTTTTAGCAAATTTATTTAATTTAGAATCATTTTCTGTAATTATTAAAGTGTTATCTTTATTACATTTAATCAATGAATTGATATATTTAAAAATAGAGATAGTTTCAATAGTTGTACCTGATTTAGAGATAACAATAAAAAGAGTATCAAATAAATCAATAGATTCTATTTTTGACTTTATATCAATTGGATCAGTTGTCTCTAAAAAATGCAACTGTTTTTTAAGAGTTTTTGAATGTTTTAAGAATTTATATATAGCATAAGTACCAAGTGTACTTCCACCTATACCAATAACAACAATATTTTTTTGTTTCACATTTAAAGCATATTGTTTAAACTTACTTGTATCTTGATTAACCAAATTATAATAACCTATACTATCTCTTTCTAGCTCTATCTCATTAAATATATCTTGATCAGAAATTGTTGGATTAAAATTATCTGTATAGTTCATACACTTATCTCCTAACTCTTAAAAATACAGGAAATCTAGGTTTTCCCTTTGATGTTAAACCATAATACTTAAAAGTAATTATACTACCTATTTTTGGTGGTCTTGTTCTTAATTTATCACTTAATCCACTACCTATATTTACTATTTGT
Organism: Sulfurimonas sp.; assembly: GCA_027064515.1. Classification (GTDB taxonomy): domain Bacteria; phylum Campylobacterota; class Campylobacteria; order Campylobacterales; family Sulfurimonadaceae; genus Sulfurimonas. The sequence continues at coordinate 3,013 of JAMOPL010000010.1, forward strand.
GAATCTTTAGTTTTACATATTAGTGATCCAGTAATTCCATTATATTTACCCTTACCCTTATTGTATCCAATAAGCTCACACTCTTCATCTATATAACTTTTTACTTTTAAGGCATTGTTTGTTCTACCAGTATAATATGTAAGAGTTCCATCTCTAACTACTACACCCTCCCCACCTTTTTCTTCAATAGTTTTTAAAAATTGTTTTAGATGCTTTTTACTCTTTATTTTTATCTGTTGTATAACTTTTATATATTTATTTTCTTTAACTTTACTTACTCTTTGCAGTAAAATCCCATTTGAATCTGGAACTTCAAAAATATTATAAGTTATATTTTTCCACATTTGATTTGATTTTTTTTGATTTATAATTGAGACTATTTTTGAGAATCCACCTCTTTGAATCCACAACTCCCCATCTAACTTATGAGATGGAAAATCTTTTATAAAAAAAGCGGGTGGATTAAAAATCTTACCTGAACGACTTATTAAATTTTTACCATCCCAATAAGCACGAACTCCATCAAGTTTCTCACTCATATACCAATTAGTTACATTTATATCTTCACTATAATTATTTAATAATAAGAGTTGTGGTTTAGTCGCCCACAAAGAACTAACTAAAAATAAGAATAAAAATAATTTCAAGTTAACTATTTTTCTTTAGAATAAAAATAGTTTGTTGCCTCAACAAAACCATCAACACTACCACAATCGAATCTTTTACCTTTAAATTTATATGCTATAACATTTCCAGCTTTTGCTTGAGTTAGTAGTGCATCCGTTATCTGTATCTCACCACCCTTACCTGCTTTAGTATCTTTTAGAATCTCAAAAATATCTGGAGTTAATATATACCTACCAATTATAGCTAAATTAGATGGAGCATCTTTTGGATCTGGTTTTTCTACCATATCAGCTACTCTTAGGATTCTGTCCTCTATTACATCTCCAGCAATAACACCATATTTACTACTATCTTCTCTTGGAATCTCTTCAACAGCAACAATTGAACATCTATATTTATCATATAATTTTATCATTTGAGTTAGAACTGCTTCATCACTGTCATTATCACATAAATCATCAGCCAAAATAACTGCAAATGGTTCATCACCTATTAATGTCTCTCCAGTTAAAATTGCATGACCTAAACCTTTCATCTCAACTTGTCTAGTGTAACTAAATTTACAATTATTAACAATTCCTCTTATCTCACTCATCAAATTTTCTTTACTTGTACCATCTATTTGATGTTCTAACTCATAAGATCTATCAAAATGATCTTCAATTGCTCTCTTACCTCGTCCAGTAACAATAGCCATTGTATCTAGTCCAGCAGATATAGCTTCTTCAACTCCATACTGCAATAATGGCTTAGTAAGAACTGGTAACATCTCTTTTGGTATAGCTTTTGTAGCTGGTAGGAATCTTGTTCCATACCCTGCTGCTGGAAATAAACACTTTGTTATTTTTTGTTTTAACATAATCTTTCCTAATTTAAATTTTTAATTTATATACTTTTGCATAAGGATTCATAATAACCTCTTCAAATAAGCTTTTATCATACGATTCTAAAACCATTAACTGTATATATAATGAGTTATATGTTTGCTCATCTAAAATTAAAAAAGTATTATAAGCACTCATATATATTATACTGATATTTGAATTACTATTTAGATTCTGAACTGTTTTAGAAAACTTTCCACTTTTACTATATGCAGTATGAACAAACCTTCTTGCTTGTACTTTTTGATTGCCTATTTTTAAAGTAAAACTTTTTTTGTCCATAGATATACCACGACCAAATTCTAAAGTTGTTGCTGTTTCTTTTACACCTCTACTAACAAACATAAATGGTGCCTGATTTCTCTTTCCATCCATAAGATTGATATTTGAAAATACTTTTATCGTTGGGTAGATATTTAACATCTTATATGGTAGATAAAGGTAAATATCTCTAGTTTTTTTAGGAAGCTTTATATCTGTTTGAAGAGATAATAAAAAATCATTAGTATCTTTAAAACCATAATCTTTTGTCATCTGTTCTATATTAGAAAAAAGTTTTACCCTTTTATCTTCTTCTAAATTTTTATTATTGTCTTTTATTTTAAAAGATTGTTCCGTATATTCCACATCTAATCTAGCCATTTTAGCTGCAACTTGCTGATTATTTGTAAGTATATAACTTACAGGAAAATTAACACTTCCACCATGTTTTCCACCATCAGTTAAAGTTTTAACATCACTATAATAACGAATAGGGTAGCCATAATCCCACCAAGAAACTACATAGTCTTCCCTACCAGCTATCTCTTTTAATGAATCTAAAACTTTCACTTCACTTTGGTTAAAAACTGTTGGCACTTTATATTCGTATACATGTTTAATATTCGGATATAAAATAGCTGATGTTAATACAAAATATGAAAAGTATTTAATTATCTTTTTATCTGTAATATATCTAGTTCCCTCTGTAATTAAAAAAGCAATTCCAAAAGCTAAAATAGGTACAGCATAAATTGTAAATCTTAAGCCACCAACACTTGCTAAAAAGCCTAAACCAATCATAGGTAAAGCAACAAGCATTATTTTATGCCTGTATACTAAATATATATAACCTATAATTGATAAAGAGAATGTAACAATATGTCCACTAATGCGATTAGCAAAAGTTTCAAATGGAATCTGACCAGCTTCTCTTATAGTTTGCATAACACTAAAAAAATGAAGTTTTAATCCCTCCTCCCCTATTACTAAGGCATCTTTAAATACATAAGCTTTTAATCTACTCCAGATGGGATTAAATCCACCAGAGACTAAAAATAATAAAACTGAAATAGTTAAAATATGATATACATATTTATCAAATCTTTTTTGTTTAAAAATATAAAAGAATCCAAGTATTAATCCAAGCCTAATAAAACTATCCATATTAAGCATAGCAAACATCATAATTGCTAAAAGTTTATAATTGTATAAATTTTTTCTATCATAAACAAGTGTAAACAAAAGGATTAAACCAAAAAATGAAAATTCTAATGCGTAACTTTGTGGATACCACCCTCTATAAACTAAAATATCAAGTGCAGTGATAATTAAATATTTATTCTCTTTTGTTTTAATCGCCCAAATAATAGACCATAACAGGAACATTGGTAAAACAATATTTAACATATCAGTATCAAAATAACCAATCATTGTTCTATTATAATAACTCCAAGTGATAGATGCTAAAAGAGAAGCTATTAAACCCATCTCTAAATTATCTAAACTCCTTGCTATTAAAATCATAGGAATAACAATTAAAGAACTTAAAAAAACTGGCATATATAAGATAAGTGTTTCAAAACTAAACGGTAATATAGTTGCAAAAACAGCAGTTAACTGTGCAGGAGAAGTATCAATTGGGGATAAATCATTCAGCTGAGAAATACCACTAACTAAATCTCTAGCTCCCTCTGCCCAATAATATCCATCATTTGTATTAATCATAAATTGACCATTAAACTTAAAAGCTTCATAATCTCCAAATTGGATAGCCCATATTAACCGAATAGCTACTGAAAATGTAAATGCTATGATTATATATAATATTGTTAACCTAATATCTTTTGTATTTTGTTTCAAAGTAAATCCTATTTTATTCTTTTATAAATTTAATTGATGATTAAATTCTGGAACTATCTTTTTTAATTGCTTTATTTTATCACTACAATTAATTAACTGACCTATATCTTTATTCAATGTAACTATATCGTATTTAGTTGGTTTTGCAACTGTTATAGAATTATATTCGGTACTACAATCAGTATCATCAATCAATAGTTCTTCATAAAGTTTTTCTCCTGTTCTTAATCCACTAAATTCTATATCTATATCTTTTCTTCCACTAAGTTTTATCATCTTATTTGCTAAATCTACTATTTTTATTGGTTCACCCATATCTAGTATAAATATTTCACCACCAGTTCCAATAGCACCAGCTTGAAGAACCAATTCACAAGCTTCAGGAATTAACATAAAATATCTTGTAATATCAGGATGTGTTACAGTTACATTTTGACCTTTTTCTATTTGAGATTTAAACTTTGGAATTACACTACCACTACTTCCTAAAACATTTCCAAATCTAACAGCAACAATATCCGTACCTTGTCCATTTGAATTTTGAGCATACAATTCACATATTCTTTTTGTAGTACCCATTACATTTGTTGGTCTTACAGCCTTATCAGTTGATATTAAAATTAATTTTTCTGTACTATTTTTTATAGCGATATCAATGATATTTTTTGTTCCAATTATATTATTATTAATAGCCTCACTAATATTAGATTCGACTAATGGAACATGTTTATATGCAGCAGCGTGAATTACAATATCTGGATTAAATTTTTGAAATGTTTTATCTAAATCATCAACATTAACAACAGATTGCATAATTGGAATAACCTTATCACTTCCGATCTCTTGTTCTATTTGATATAAATTAAATTCACTATGATCTAATAATACTATTTTATCAGCTTCAAAGTTGATACATTGCCGTACAAGTTCACTACCAATACTTCCACCTGCACCTGTAATTAAAACAGTCTTATTTTTTATAAAAGTCGATATTGCTTTTTTATCTAAATCTTGTGGATGCCTTGCTAGTAAATCTTCTAGCGATATATCTTTAAGTTGAGTTGAAAGTTTTTTACTCTCTAATATCTCATTAATAGATGGTAAAATTTTTATATCTTTAAAATATTCACCTAAATCATTATATATCTCTTTAGTTACCTCTTTTGAAATAGATGGCATTGCTATAACTAGTAAATCAAATTTACTATTATTAAGCTTATCTTTTAATTTACTTCTTGATAAAACTTTAATAGAATCTATCGAGCGATTTTGTATAATTTCATCATCATCCACAAAAAATCTAACTTTAAATTTACTATGAAGAAATTCAGATTCTAATTTAATACCTGCTCTTCCTGCACCGTAAATCACAACAGATTTTGTTTTTTTAGTATTACTTTTATTTACTAAATAATAATAAAAATACATAGAAAAATTTATAATAAAAAGATATGTAAAAAGTTCTGAAACCATAAAAGAAAATCTAACCTCACCGTAAAATATAGGTAGATATATCAAAAATGCAATTATATAAACAACACTTTTTATCAGAAAAGTTTTTGACGAAGCCTTTGACCATGATTGAGAATAGTCACTATAAACTAATCTTGATACAATCATACGAATTAATATAACACTTACAACAATATCAACACTAAACGGAAGATGAAATATAAAAAAAGTCCACCAAAAAGTAAAAGTTGTTACAGTAACTATTACTAAGAAGTTTAATATTCTTTTATCAATCATTCTGTGATTATTTTCTATTATAGATATTATAAAAATCTTCTAAATAGCTTTTAGCAATATCTTCATTGAAAATAACAATAGAGTTCTCATCATTTTTGTTATTAGCTTGTTTTGTGAAATTATATGAACCACTAATAACTATTTTTTCATCAATTATAATAACTTTACTATGTAATTTGAATTTATTTTTATCTAGCTTAACATCTATATCATGTTTTTTAAGATATTTATATTTAGAATATTTTTGATAAGAATTTTGTGTTTTATCAAATACCCCTTTAATTTTTACACCTCTATCTTTTGCCGATACTAAAGCATTTGCAATTTTAGAGTTTGTAAAAGCAAAGGCTAAAAAATTAATTGAATTATCAGCACTATTAATTAATTCTATCACCCTTTTTTCAAAATTAGTATCTGGAGAAAAATATATCTCTACATTTTTATCTTTTGAAATAAATGCTCTTGTTGCAGTAGAATTATTCATATATATTTTATTGAATTTTTTATTATAATAAAGGGCAATCTCTTTATCTTTAATTCTTAAAAAATTATCATGATTTCTATAAAATGAATATACAGTATAATTCGCTGAACTTATCCAAATAGTTTCACTATCAATTATCAAAATTTTATTATGCATTATCGCTTTAGAATCTTTATCATCTTTAATTTTTATACCAGCTTTTTTCAACTGTTTATAATATTTAGAATTTTTCTTTTTATCATCTGTAATAATTTCAACAACTACACCTCTTTTATGAGCATCAATAAGTGCCTTTGTTATCTTTTTATTAGTTAAATAATACATAGCCATTTTTAAAGAGATAGATGCTCTTGAAATATCTTTAACTATTTTATTATCTACCCCACCTTTATAATATTTTCCTGATGTTTTTGAAAAATATGGCTCAATATAATTACTTGCTGGCATTGCCAACAATGAAAGAGTTAAAAATAAAAAA
>JAMOPL010000011.1 GCA_027064515.1 Sulfurimonas sp.
TTTTCATAGTGGGCATCACCTCTATTTGTCTCAACACGAGCACTTTTAGATGTAAAAAGCTTTTTTACACCTTCTATTCTGTCTGACATAGTCAACTCCTTATAATATTAATGAATAAACATTCAATCATATTACATAAGTAAAACTTAAGCCTTTATTATAATTTTTAAATTAATCTAAAACTATGGTTTTCTTATATTGGAATCGGACTAGAGGTAAATTAATGTGTTGTACAAACTGAGCAAACATCAAATGTACGGAAGATAAAAAGAGCCTCTTTTTGAGTTGTAGCTTTCATTGACAACTGAACAGGAGTCAGTTTAGTTGGGGTAGAACTTCCAATGTTAAATTGTGTTGGGGTTATTATAGTATAATTCTTTATTATACCTTGTTCAACTTCAACTTTATGTATAAGAGGACCTCTTGGAGCTTCAACTATTCCTATTCCTGTTGAAGTCAAATTTTTGACATCAGGTAAACTAATTATAGAATCCTCAGATATAGAGATATTATCTAAAAGTTTTAATGAATGATTTAAAAGATACCCTATCTCAAAAACTCTTGCCATAACTCTGGAATAAGCACTATCTTTATATCTTCTATGTATATTTCTCACCATAGGAAATGAGATAGACATCATACGAGCTAATGAGCCTGTTTCATAATAATCATCTTTATACAAAGCATTTTTAGCATAAGTTATCTCTCTTGGTGAGTAAGAATTTACAACTGAAATATATTTAGAATCTACACTAAATACTCTAGTATGATTTACTTTTGATGCTTTTGTAAAGTTATGTTCACCCATTATCAGGAATCTATCGTAAGCAAAACCTTTATTTTGCATATCTGCTGATATTAAAGCTCTCTCCAGTATAGATATATCTGAATCTAACTCATTAAACTCTTTACAAGTTTGCATAGATAAAAACTTTTCTAACTCTATCCCTAAACTCTCTTTTTGAAAAAACTCTATTAACTCTTCTACATAACTTTGAGCTTTAATTATATCTATATTTGTAGGATCACAAGTGATTCCACCTGGTATCATATATGATGAGTGTGGCCATTGCCCTCCAAAAACTGCTATCGCCTTTGAAGCTATTGATGAAGCAAAAGCACCTTTTAGTGGCTTATAAGGAATCTCATTTGTGGTTAATTTTGCTATTTCAGGCATCATAACCATATATAACCACTTAAAATGGTTTTGTATTGTTTCCATAATTAAAGTAAATTCTCTAATCTTTTTCGACTTATCACTTAAACTAAAATCTACACCCATATTTTTATAAGCATCTTCAATAGCTCTTGTTGTTGCCATTAGGTGAGCATGACCGCAAATACCACAAACTCTTGGTGTAATAACTAAAGCATCGAGTATATTTTTACCCTCTAAAATAGTTTCTATACCACGAAAATGTGGAAATGAAATAGTTGAAAAATCTACTAAACCATCTTTTATTTTAAAATGTACTGAAGCTTCACCCTCAATATTTTCAAGAATCTGTTTTGTAATCAATGAGTTTTCCTTCAAGTCTTTTTATATGAAATGTTTTTGCTATACCTGCCATTGTCAAGTAACTTCTTTTTGGAACTCCAACAGGAATATCTTGAGGTATAGACATATTTGTTTTAGTTTGAAAAAGATTATCTCTTGGAAAATCTGGTTCTGTACAACCAAAGCACGGTGTTCCTACACGAGTTTTTGAGCTTTCATCATTCCATAGAATCTTATTACAAGAGGAGTGTGTCATTGGGGCTCTACAACCTTGTTTATAAAATAAACACCCCTCTTTTAAACCAAACTTTTTAGCATCTATCTTCCATTCAAAATATTCATTTCTTGTACATCCGTGATGAGCAAGTGTGCTATATAATTCAATAGGACGATACAAATCATCTAACTCAATATTTATATTTTTAAGTAACATATTTAAAACATAAGCCAACCATTCTGGATGAATTGGACATCCTGATAAGTTTATGATTTTATCTTTATAATCTAAAAAAGTTGTAGTAAGAGTGTTTTCATTAAACAATAAACCTGTAATTCTATCTGGAGCAGATTCTTTAAAAACTCCACCAAAACTAGCACAACTACCTAAAGCTATAATTTGTTTAGAATCTTTCATATAGTGAAAAAGTAACTCTTTTAAGTTAACTCCTGCTCTCTTCATAAAAGGATCATAAGCACCTTCAAAAATTAAAATATCACAATCTAAACTACATTTAACTATCTTATCAATAGTGTAGTTTGTACTAAAAGCTGGTATATATAAAATTTCAAATTTATTTAAAAGTTGTTCTATATTTTGTAGATTTAAAAAAGAGTGGGTGTTACCATTACAAGTAACACCTTGAAGCCAAAGTAATTTTAGTTTATTATCTTGTTTTGAGGGCATTATATATGTTTAAAGATATAGAAGATTTGTAGTTTTCTAGTGGTTCAGGCAATATTTTTTCCCCAAAAAGAAAAACCATACCACCCAAATAACCCATAAAAAGACCAAAAGCACTGAAAAAATCTTGAGAATGTAGATCACCATTAGATACACCATCATCAAAAAATATCATCATCTCAGTTACAAAAGATGACACACAAACCATACCTTCACAACCATCTTTAAAAACTTCTCTATTTGAGAGATATACTCTTAAAAAATACTCTATCATTTCAGGTTTCTTTTGAGCTAAATTAAAGTACATAGAAACTATCTCATAAATCTTTTCTTCTGTTGTTAAATTACTCTCATTTATTTTTTTAATCTCTTGACCCAAATAATCTGCTATATAGAGAAGTAATTCTTTAGCTAAAATATCTTTTGAAGTAAAATAATTATAAAAATTTCCAACACTCATACCAACTTTACTTGCTATATCTGGGATAGTTGTAATATAAAATCCCCTCTCCGAAAAAAGCTGTAAAGATGCAGAAATAATACTATTTTTTCGCTCTTCTTTTGAAATTCTTGCCATTTATAAACCTCGTATAATTTCTTTTATATGTAAGATTACTATTTTTGAGTTTTTTTAACCAAAAAAATCTTACTCTTCTAAGACAGAAGCACTAACTTCAAATCTTGTAACTATCATAGTCTATCTAAAAACTACGGAAAAGCAAAAATATAGTAGAATAAGAGATGAATTTAAAAAATACAAATAGAATTTCCACTAACAATCACAAAACCCCTTAAAGCCTTTAATTACAATGATTCTTGTAGGAATACTCCTTTTTTTAGGAAATCCAACTAAAATTTATTGTGATTAGCTTAAAATTATATAAAAATAATCTATCTATTTAATTTTTTCTAGCTCTTCTTTAGCCTCTTCAAAATCAGGATTTAATTCTATTGCTCTTTCATACATAATTATCGCTTCTTCATTACTCCCCATATCTACTAAAAGATTTCCATAGTTATAGTAAGTGATAGGATTCTTATCATCAATTTCTATTGAATTTTTCAGATGAATTTTTGCCGATGTAAATTCACCATTTGCTCTATAAATAGTAGCCATTGCGTTATGAATGTATTCATTCTCTTTATCAAGTTCTAATGCTTGTTTATAGTACTTGATAGCCTCCTCATTATCACCTTGTTTTTGTAAAATATAAGCAATTTTAAAAATTACATCAGGATTATTTGAATCCTTTGCATCTGCTTCCATAAGAAATGCTAAGGCTTTTTCAAAATCTTCCTCTTCATAAGCTTCATCTGCTTTTTCTATCAACTCATCTGATGAAAATGGTGAAAAAGTATTTAGCCCTTTTTGCTCATCACTGAACCCCTTATCATCATTTGCTTTAGTTGGTCTATCTTCTGGATTTTGAAGAGTTTGAATATGCTCATATATTTTAAATGCAAAAAAAGCTGATGCTCCAAGCATAAGTAATTGAAAAACTGTCATCTTATTCCTTAATAATCTTTTAGTGTTCTAGCGATATCTCTTTTCATATCTTTTGCTTTTAAGTCTGCTCTTTTATCATGAAGCTGTTTACCTTTTGCTATCGCAATTTGTACTTTTACAATATTTCTAGCATTAAAATATAGTTGCAAAGGAACAATAGTATAACCATCTCTAGTAACTGCTCTTAACATTTTAGTTAACTCTTTTCTATGTAGTAGAAGCTTACGACTTCCCCTCTCTTCATGACCATAAAAATGATGAGTAGTATTTAAACGACCAATATGAGCATTAAATAGAAATGCTTCATCCCCAACAAATCTTATAAAACTATCTTTTAAATTTACTCTTTTAGCTCTAATTCCTTTGACTTCACTTCCAGTTAAAACTAAACCAGCCTCAAATTTTTCCTCTAAAAAGTAATCAAAATATGCTTTTTTATTTTTAGCTAATGTTTCGCCCATACCAAATTCTCCATATTTTTTTTATAATTAGATTATATCTATAATTAGTAAAATGTTTTATGTTTTATTATTTAATTTGAATGGATAGTTATATGAAGCCTAACGGCAAGA
>JAMOPL010000012.1 GCA_027064515.1 Sulfurimonas sp.
TCAATAATTTCAAAAAGCACTAAAAGTGTTTTTTGATAAAATCTTCCATTATTATCACTTATCATCAAATATCTATTCTTCCCTACCTTAGTTAGACCCTCAAAATTATCAAGATTCCATCCTTTAGATGTATCTAACTTTGCAAGTATCTTGCTTTTACATAAACCATTCTTGCATTTTTTTAAATTTAAACTACTTATTGTTGTAACTCTTCTAAAAGTAAACCAACTAAACTCTCTCTCTAAAATCATTATAGAATCTTTATCTATCATCTCTAATGCAGTTATACTACCTGTTTTTTTAAATTTCCAAGTTTTATTTTTAGCATAAAGTGTATGATATTTACTATTTGTAATAATTAATGGTTTTTCAGGTGCAGTAATAATTCCATACTTTTTAGAATAAACTAAAGATTCTAAACCCTTATTTTCACTCTTAAAGTTATCTAAATTTTGTAAATCTTTATGAATCTTCTTATACTTAATATTTTTACCATCTAAATCAAAAACCCCTATTCTATGCTTTCTCTCAAAAGATATAAATAGTTTTCCTTTATAAAAGACTAATCCCTCAGAATCTCGTTCTGACTTCTTTAAACCTTTATCTTTTTTAGATTTTAGTTCAAACTCTTTTTTTAAAATCATCTTTTTTATTTTATCATCAGCAATTTCTAAATCAAAATGATATAGAAAACCTCTATCACTAAGTGCATAAAGTGTTTTTGAATCATAAGCTAAAGCAGATAATTCATCAATCTCTTTTTTATCACTTACAAACTCTTTTGAATCCAAGATTCTAATATTTTTCTGTTTTGTACTTTTATAATTAGATGGTTTTATATCAAAATTTAATAGTGTTGCCTCTATATTTGATGATAAAAAAATAAATATTATAAAAATAAAATATAGCTTTTTCAGAATTATCACCTTTATTCTCCACAAACAATCTCAAACCGACTACCATTATCAATAGCACTATAAACCAAATCACCATTAAAACTCTTTTTCATTATATCCATACTCATATATAAACCTATTCCTGTACCTTTACCTTGCTCTTTAGTTGTAAAATATGGATTAAAGATTTTATCAGCAACATCTTTTGGAATTCCCCCTGCATTATCTTCTACTATTATTATTGGGATATTGTTTTTTGTATCTATCGTTATATCTATTTTTTTATTCTCAATATCTAACTCTTCAAAAGCATCTCTTGCATTTGCAAGTAGATTTATAATAACTTGTTCTAGTAAATCTTCAAATCCTACTAATGATATATCTTCATTTTTAGATTCTATATTTACTTCTATATTATGGTTAGCTAGTTGAGTTCCCATTATTTGCATTATAGCTTCTACTGTATGACTTGGTTTAAACTCTTTAGATTCTTTAGCTGGTTTTACGAAGTTCATAAAGGTATCTATTGTTTGAGACATCTTTTGAGTTTGTTCTTGTATAAACTTACTATTATCTTGTACTTTAAAATCTTCTAATATTCCCATACTCGACATAAGTGATATATTTATACTTGATGCACTTATGGCATTGAGTGGTTGTCTCCATTGGTGGGCTATCATCGAAATCATATCTCCCATTTGGGCTAACTTACTTTGCTGTGTTAGTAAAAAGTCTTTTTTTCTATTGTTTTCAACTTCTTCCTCTATCTTGTTTTCTAAATATAAATTTATATCTTGTAGTTGTGTTAAATTATCACAAGCAATTAAAGAGGTTGAAAATTTTGAATTTACTTGTCTTAATGCTTTATGTATATTATCATTAATGATTTTATCATTTTTAATAAACATCAAAAAACCAAAATCCTGAAGTTTATAAATATAATAAGAATTTTGATTTTTGATTTTTATATATGGTATATTTTTATCAAAGTATTTTTTTTCAAACTTATTAATGTTTAAAAGCATAGTATCAAATATTTTAAATATAGTTTCATCAGACTTTAGATTTTTTGGCTTCATTGTATGTACAGTATAGTTTATATCTTTCTTTTTATATAACACAATACCTGCTAAATTTAGTTGTTGGATATAGCTTATCAAAGCTTCATTTACAACTTTCTTTGTCTCAAAAGAGTTTCCAATATGCAATAAAATTTCTAAAATGGCACTATTTAATTGAGTAGAATTCATTTTATCATCTTTGGATTTTTGCAATAACTGCTGTTTTATTATAAAATTCTAAATAATATTTTTTATTATTAGCAATCTCACCTAGTGTTAATGCCCCTATGAGTACCTGATTTTTTTCATAAACAGCATCTAGCTCTTTTGAAAAATTATCACCCATAAATAATGCACGAGAGATACAATCTATAAAGAGTATAAAAGTATCCATATTCTTTAATAATGCCTCTTGTTTTGCATCTATTACAGCTTCAATTAATGAATCATCACTACCCTCTAAAATAGAGATAAAAGAATTAGTTGCAACATCTCCAACACAAACTAAATTGTTGTCATCGTCAAGCATTATTGGATCTCTTACAACCATCTCACCTGAGAGTTTGTTAATCCCAAGAGGATAAGCTTTTGAAATCTCAAAAAAATTATCTTTATTAAATTTTTTATTGGAAATATTTTCTACAATATTTTTATATACTTCAAAAGCAGGTTTATAATCTATCTCTTCTATAATATTAGCATTAGATAATGTTACTTTCATCGGTTCAGATACAGGTAACCATCCATGTTTTACCCCAATAGCACTTTGAAGTTTTGTAGTTGCCAATATGGCACAATCTTGTATAAGTCCTTTATTTGTAAAGATACAAGGTTTTTGTACAAAGGATAAAGAACCAGCTCCTCCACCAATATAGTTTAAAGATAATCCAAAGTTTTCAAACAAGCCTAAGATTAAAGCATTTATATTTTTACTCAATCCATCAACAAATACAAACATAGTTTTAATTTCATCTTCAAGTTCTCCAACTTTCTCCTCTATGGTATCTTCTAAACTTTTTTCTGAATTATCAGATATATTTTCTATCAAGTTCACATCCAAGAAATCATCTAAAGAGATAATTATGCTACCTATCTCATAATGTTCATTTTGATAGATAATTTGAGGAAATACCCCACCAATAATAGGGACATCACAAGCACTTAATATTAAATTCATTTTATGTAAATCATAATCATTTTTATCACACGAGAGTATCAAAATTGATTTTGCATCTTGTGAAACTTTATTTAAAGCAAACTCGAAATTATCAATGTTGCTATCTTGTAAAAACTGTATATTCATTAAATCCCTTTATCTTGTTTTTTATAACTTTGAAAAATAATTTCAAATCTACTACCACCCTCAACAGCACTATAAACCAAATCCCCCTCAAAACTCTTTTTCATTATATCCATACTCATATATAAACCTATTCCTGTACCTTTACCTTGCTCTTTAGTTGTAAAATATGGATTAAAGATTTTATCAGCAACATCTTTTGGAATTCCCCCTGCATTATCTTCTACTATTATTATTGGGATATTGTTTTTTGTATCTATCGTTATATCTATTTTTTTATTCTCAATATCTAACTCTTCAAAAGCATCTCTTGCATTTGCAAGTAGATTTATAATAACTTGTTCTAGTAAATCTTCAAATCCTACTAATGATATATCTTCATTTTTAGATTCTATATTTACTTCTATATTATGGTTAGCTAGTTGAGTTCCCATTATTTGCATTATAGCTTCTACTGTATGACTTGGTTTAAACTCTTTAGATTCTTTAGCTGGTTTTACGAAGTTCATAAAGGTATCTATTGTTTGAGACATCTTTTGAGTTTGTTCTTGTATAAACTTACTATTATCTTGTACTTTAGCATCTTCTAACATCTCCATACTTGATAATAGCGATAGATTTATACTTGATGCACTTATGGCATTGAGTGGTTGTCGCCATTGGTGGGCTATCATCGAAACCATATCTCCCATTTGAGCTAGTTTAGATTGTTGGAGGAGTTGTTGCTCTTTCTCTTTTATATCTGTTAAATCTATTATTGTTGAAATTCTATGCTTTTTATTATTTATTTGTATATAACTTCCCCTAACTAATGCAGGAAACATTGACTTATCTCTTTTGTATAATTTTGTTTCGCGAGAAGATGTGATTTGTTTTGATATAGCTTCTTTTGCACTCTCTATCTCATCTTTAGGTATAAAATCTAACAGATTCATTCCCTCCATATCTTCAAAACTTTCAAAATCAAACATATCTAGTGTAGTTTTGTTTATCTGTACAAGATTATAATTTTCATCAAATATAGCGATGGCTTCTATTGTTGTATCTAAGAAAATTTGCATATTCTTGTTTTTTTCTTCTAACTCTTGAGTTGCTTCTTCAACCATAAAAGCCAATGAATCTTTCAACTTTCTTTGTTTATTATAAAAGAATAAAATAATGAGTAAAATAAAACTAAATCCACCAATAAGTTGCCAAACAATAGT
>JAMOPL010000013.1 GCA_027064515.1 Sulfurimonas sp.
GGTGACGAAGTAGTAAGTTTTTACCATTATCTTCATATTTTTTGGTAATCATATCTATAGCTTCAACTCCACTAGCATCCATAACTCTTGCATTTTTAAAGTCAATTACAACTTTTGGTGGGTCTTGCTTAACATCAAAATTATCTCCAAATGTGGAAGCACTACCAAAGAAAAGTGGACCATCAAGTTCATAAACTTTTGTTCCATCCTCTTCCATATGAGTTTTTGACCAAATTTTTGCATGTTTCCAAGCAAATGCTAAAGCAGAGATAATAACACCAGCGATAACAGCAATAGCTAAATCTTCAACCACTGTGATGATAGTAACAGCAACCATTACAAAAGCATCTGTACGGGGAATCTTGTTTAGTCTCGAGAAACTTGACCACTCAAATGTTCCGATACTTACCATAAACATAATCCCAACTAAAACAGCAACAGGGATAGCATTTAAAACACCACTCATAGAAACAACTAAGATGATAAGTCCAACAGCAGCCACAAAAGATGATAATCTTCCAATCCCACCAGATGTATAGTTGATGATAGATTGACCAATCATAGCACAACCAGCCATACCACCAAAGAATCCACAAGTTACATTTCCAGTTCCTTGAGCGATACACTCTTTGTTAGCAGATCCACGAGTGTTGCTCATCTCATCTAAAACTGAAAGTGTAAGAAGTGATTCAATGATTCCAACAAGAGCAACAATAACAGCATAAGGAAATACAAGAATAAGAGCATCTAAATTAAATAGATATTCAGGAATTCCAAATGTTGGCATTTGACCAGCATATTTACTCATATCATCAAGACCACTCAGTAAAAGAGTCTCTACATGTGTGAAATAAACACCTAAAGTGATAACAACAATCGCTACTAAACCAGCTGGAATAGCCTTTGTGAATTTAGGAAGTATATACATAATAGCCATAGTAATAGCTACTAAAACATACATCATATAACCTTGCCCCTCAAAAAATTTGAACTGAGCAGTACCGATAACAATAGCAAGACCATTTACAAAACCGTGAATAGCAGGTGTTGGAACAAGACGGATAAATTTACCAAGCTTTAACATACCGATAGCGATTTGGATAAGACCAGCAATAACTGTTGCTAAGAGTATATAGTTAAGAACACCCATAGCGATAGCTTCTCTACCAACACCTTGTGCCTCCATTAAAGCAGTTGCTTCGATTCCCAAACCAACAAGTACAATGGCAACTGCACCAGTTGCACCAGAAATCATCCCTGGTTTACCACCAATAAGTGAAGTGATAAGACCTAAGATAAAAGCAGTATAAAGACCAACAATAGGAGAAACACCTGCAATAAAACTAAATGCAATAGCTTCAGGAACTAAAGCAACAGCTACAACTAAACCGGAAAGAATATCATTTTTGATATTTTCTGAAGAGTATTTTTTTAAATCAAACAACTATATAACACCTTAAAATTTGGTTTTTTGAAATTTCGCGATTGTATCTAAAGAGAGATGAGAAAATGCTTGTTAATGAAAATATGTAGGTTTAATATTCTGAATGTCACAAAAATCTACTAAGAGATTTTTGTAAATTATATATACATAAGTTGTGAAAGTAAAATGATAACTACAACTAAACTAAATGGAAATAGATGACTTTTAAAGACCCAAGGATTGATTCCAAATAATTTTTGATTAATACCTCTGATTCCAAGCCAAGAGGCTAAAAAAGCTTTTATACTTAACATAATTTGAAAAGCACTTAAACTATTATCTGTTATCTCACCAAAAACTTGTGTTATCATAAAAAGACCACTGGCAACTGCAACCATTAAAGCATAAGGAACAACTTTTCTAACATGCATCATAATAGATTCTCTAGCCTTTTTATACTCCTCATCATTAAGAGTTTGTTTCATTTTAGATAAAAATAGAACATCTACAAAAAGAAAACCACCATAAATAAAAACAGAAAAAATATGGATCGTGTGAATGAATGTATAAGTGATAATAAGTCCTTTAAATAATTTGTGAAATACTAACATACTAGAGGCTAATTTTTGATTGATTTTAAATATCTTATAGAAATATAGTTATATAATGTTATAGTTTAGATAAATAAATATAAATTTGGGGATGTTATGGAAAAAATGAATTGTGATGTTTTAGTTATTGGTGGTGGTCCAGCTGGTGGAGTTTGTGCAGTTACAGCAAAAATGAATAATCCTCAAAAAGATATTATTATTATACAAGAATACGAAAAACAATTAGTTCCTTGTTCGATTCCATATATATTTGGTAAAACATTAGGAAGTGTAGAAAAAGGGATGGGTTCTTGTGCAATGGTTTCTCAGATGGGAATCTCCTCTTTAGTTGGTAAAGTTGAAGATATAGATATAAAAAATAAGATAGCATATTTTGATGACAAATCTATATCTTATGATAAATTAGTTTTTGCAACAGGTTCAAAACCATTTATTCACGAATCTTTACAACATTCACTTAAACTTGAAGGTGTTTTTAGTGTTGCTAAAAATGTGGAAGAGATAAGAAAATTAAAAAATTATTCAGATTCTAAACAAAATATTGTAATTGTTGGAAGTGGTTTTATTGGTGTAGAGATAGCAACTGAATTTGCTAGTATAGGAAAAAATGTAACTATTGTTGGTGGAAGTGAACATATACTTAATAGAGCATTTGATGTAGATGTTGCAATAGAAGCAGAAAAAATAGTTTTAGAGATGGGTGTTAAGTATATAGGCTCCGATAGAGTTGTAGAGATTGTAGATAAAAACGGAGATAATATTGTAAATGGTGTAAAACTAAAAAGTGGTAAAATTGTAGATGCAGATGTAGTGATACTTGCAACAGGTTATCAGCCAAACACAGAGTTAGCAAAAAAAGTTGGTGTATCTCTTGGGCATTATGATGGAATCTGGGTTGATGACTATATGAGAACAGAAAATAAAGATATATTTGCTGTTGGAGATTGTAGTGCTAGAAGAGGTTTTATAACTAAATCAGCTTCAAAAGTTATGTTGGCTTCTACATCAACAGCAGAGGCAAGAGTCGCTGGTAGTTCACTTTATGGAATCAAATATATGAAAGGGATGAGTGGAACAATCTCTATCTTTTCAACAAAAATTGGTAAAACTGCATTTGCTTCGGCTGGTGTAACAGAGGAATCTTCTAAAGGAAACTCAAATATAGTTGTAGGCTCTTTCGGTGGTATAAATCGTCATCCAGCTACAATGCCAGATACTCATAAACAGTTCATAAAATTGATAGTTGCAAAACATAGTGGTCAAATTATTGGTGGTCAAGTTATTGGTGGAGATGAAGCTGGTGAGATTGTTAATCTTATAGGTGCTATTATAGAATCTGGTCATAGTGTTTATAGAGTTATGTCGATGCAAATAGCAACACAACCGATGTTAACAGCTGCACCAACAGCTTATCCACTTGTAATGGCAGCAATTAGAGCTATAAAAGAGATGGAAAATTAGATAGAATAAATAAGAGGTAGCAACTTTATATAATCTAATTTAGATTTATATTTTTGCTATAACTCTTTCAAACTCTTTTGTAATACTCTCTTTAGAATCACCATCTCTAAACTCTATCACATGGATATAAAGCATATCATCTTTAATATCAAGTGTTAAAGTTCCAGGTGTGAGTGTTATTGAATTTGCTAAAAGAAGTTTTTTCCAGTCACTTTTTAGTTCAGTTTTTACTGCTACAATCGCAGGTGCTAACTTCATATCACGACTAAGGGTTCGTTTTGCTATTTGGATATTTGAGATGATAAGATTCTTAGCTAAAACTAAAATATATATAAATAACCAATAGGGATTGATCATCTCAAATTTTGTTTGTGGAAAAAGTTTAGTGTAGAGTAGGGCAACACTAAAACTAACACCCATTCCCACTAAAATATTGGCTATTTGAAAATTTCCACTCAAAATCAACCACATACAGAACAGTAAAACACTCCAAAATATCAATCGCATTATTTATCCTTTGGCATATATAAAAAATCACTAGCATATTTAGTGACACCAACATAATCATCTTCAAGTTTCAAAGAATCTGGTGGACAAACATCAGTACAAAGAGAACACCAACAACATCGCCCATAATCGATTCTAGGGACACATTGTGAACCGTTTTTAGCATTATACTCTTTATCAACTTTTATCATATCAATCGCATCATTCATACAAACATCTTGACAATTCGCACACCCGATACAATTTTTTAAAACATTAGTATGAAAACCTCGATACCCAATAGCAGTATCTTTTTTAACAGCAGGGTAGGCGATGGTATTTGGTTTCTCAAAAAAAGCGTTTAAGATTCTAAGAGGGGATAGTGTCCCTTTTATGTC
>JAMOPL010000014.1 GCA_027064515.1 Sulfurimonas sp.
CTTGAATCCATAACTCAAATCCACCCGTAGCACTCATACCCATAATCGGTGGTGGGTTTACAGGGATAACAAAGGCATCTTTATTTGTAGTCATAAACTGACCCATAAGCTGACCTGCTAAGGCTTGCGAACTTTGGTTTGGTGCTTTTCTATCTTCCCAAGGTTTTAGTTTTGCAAACATAATAGCTGCATCTGTTTTATATGCAAATGTTATAAGGTCTATACCTGTAATATCACCAGTTGAGACAATATTTGGATTTGCTAAAAGCTTTTTTTCTATATCATCAGTGATTTTTGATGATTCGACTAAAGAGGTTGATGGCATCATATAAGTAAGTACCATTAAAACACCCTTGTCTTCAGCAGGTACAAGTCCTGTAGGTGTTTTTGCCATAATTGCATAAGTTGCATATATCAATCCACCAAATACTATAAGTGCAAAAAACCACCCTTTTATAGTTGCTCGTGTAACCCCTATAAAACCTTTTGTAATCCAATCAAAAAATTGATTAAATTTTCTTATAGGCCAAATAGGTTCCTCTTCGTGTTGTTTTAAAAATATCGCACATAAAGCAGGAGTAAGTGTAAGGGCAACAATACCAGAGATAATAACTGCTATAACAATAGTCATAGCAAACTGTTTATACATCACACCACTGAATCCACCACTAAGTGCAGCAGGTATAAATACAGCAGATAAAACTAATACGATAGCTATGATAGGAGTAGTAAGCTCACTCATCGCTTCAATAGTTGCTTCTTTTACACTGCCGTGATTTTTAGTTCTTAAAATCCTCTCAACATTTTCTATAACGATAATAGCATCATCAACTACAAGTCCAATGGCTAAAATAAGACCAAACAGTGTTAAAAGATTTATAGAAAAACCAGCTACATAAAGACCAGCAAAAGTACCAATAACAGAAACTGGAATAGCTAAAACAGGGATAATAGTTGCTCTCATATTACCTAAAAATAGATATATTAAGATAATTACAAAACCAATCGCTTCTAAAAGAGTTGTAATAACCTCTTTGATAGATTCATTTACAAATAAGGTAGCATCATAAGGAGATGCATACTCTAAATCTTGTGGGAACTTTTTAGATAATCTTTCAAGAGTATCATCTACTGCTTTTGATACATCCAAGGCATTTGCTCCAGGAGATAAGAAAATAGCAACAGGCATCATAGGTTCTCTACTATATTGTGCATTTGTATTATAGGCATCTAAACCTAACTCTACTTTTGCTATATCTTTAAGTCTTAGTGTACTTCCATCTGGGTTTGAACGGATAATAATGTTGTTAAACTCTTTTATTGTTTTAAATCTTCCATTTGTTGTAACATTGTAAGTAAATGGTTGCACCTCTTTGATAGGCTCTGCACCTATACTTCCCGCTGCATATTGGTTGTTTTGAGATCTTATTGCACCAACAATATCAGTAGATGTTAGATGAAAGAAAGATAATTTTTGTGGATCTATCCATACTCTTATACTATAATTTTTTTCTCCAAAAATCATAGCTTCACCAACACCCTTAATCCTTTTGAGGTCATCCATAACATTGATTTTTAAGTAGTTAGATATAAATAGTGTGTCATGAACTTGATTTTTAGAGGTAAAAGCGATAACTTTTAACATATCAGGAGATCTCTCTTGTACTTTTACCCCTTGTCTTTGCACCTCTTCAGGGAGTTTACTCATAGCAAGTTGTACACGGTTATTTACATCTACTTTTGCTTGATTAACATCTGTCCCTATCTCAAAAAATACACTCAAATTCATAACACCACTAGGAGAAGATGTTGAAGTCATATAGGTCATATCTGTAACACCATTTATAGACTCTTCAAGGGTAGTAGAAACTGTTTTTGCTAAAGTTTTTCCATCAGCCCCAGGATATATTGCTTGAACCATAATCTGAGGAGGAACAACTGCTGGATACTCTTTGATAGGAAGTAGTTTAATAGAAACTAGCCCTGCAATTATTATCAAAATAGAGATAACAGTAGCAAAGATAGGTCTATTTATAAAAAATTTAGAAAACATCTATTTTCCTTGTACTTCTGTAGCATTTATAGTTTTATCTACAACCACTTCACCACCTGGTTTAAGTCTAAAGAAGTTGTTTATTATCACTCTATCGCCACTTCTCAAAGGTCCACCTGCAACTACAAATTTATCTCCACTTACATTACCTACAACCACAGGACGAACACCAACATGACCATGGTCTTCTATGAAAACAATAGTTCCTAAAGGATTTTGAAGTACTGCTTTTTGTGGTATTGTGATGATGTTTTTTTGGATAATATTGTTTGTAATTACTCTTACAAATTGCCCGTGCATCAAATAGCCATCTTTATTATCGAAAATAGCTCTCATTTTTACTATGGCTGTTTGGTTATTTGTATTGACATCTATAAAATCAACAACACCCTCTTTTTGAAGAACTTTGCCATCTACTTCTAGCTGAACTTTTATATTTGAACTATCCTTAACACTCCAGATATGATTTTTAATCTTTTTATAATCACTCATAGGTGCAGAAAACTCAACAAAAACTTTGTCTTTTTGAGTTATCTCTACTAATTTACTTGGTGGATCATAAGAAACTAAATTACCCACATCAACTTGTTTTAAGCTTGTAACTCCACTAATAGGTGCTTTTACTTTAGTATATCCTAAGTCAATTCGTGCTTGTTTGAGTTGTGCTTTTGCTAAAGAGACTGCTGCTAAACTCTGTTGATACGATGAAAGTGCATTATCTCTTTTTTCTGAAGATACTGCTTTTTGAGAAAAAAGTTTTTTAATTCTGTTCCAATTTCTTGTAGCATTATTCAGACTAGCACTACCCATCTCTAAAGATGCTTTTGCTGCTTCAACCCTTGCTTTATAAACATCATCCTCAATCTCATATAAAAGATCACCTTTATTTACTGCTTGACCCTCTATAAAATCTTTTTTCTCTAGTATCCCCAATGCACGAGCAACAACTTGCACTTTTTTATATGCTTTTACAGTTGCTGGATACTTTAAAGTGATAGGTAAAACAGTAGGATTAGGAACTATGTAAATATCAGCTTTTGGTGTTGGCATTTTCATTCCAGCAGGTGGTTCACCTGCAAAAACTGTAGTTGCTCCAAACATCAACGATGCAGTTAAAAGTGAACTAATTAATTTTGTTTTGTTCATTTGATAAAATCCTTAATATTTTTGTTCGTATTATAATAATAAGAAGCATATGCTATTTGCAAATTATTCAATGCTGTTTCATATTGAGCTTTGGCTACTGTTTTTATACTCAAAGCATCCAAATATGTTACATAATCAACAAGACCTGCTTCATATTTTTCTGAAACAGTCTCAAATGCAGATTTAGAAGATGTAAGTGAACTTTTTGAACTTTGTATCTGAGCTTTTACTGTCTCGATTTTTAAAAGTGAAAGTTCAACATTTATATTTTGTTCATCTTTTAGTTGCTCTATTTTTTTACTGAGTGCATCTTTTTGTATAAGAATCGCTTTTGTTTTTTTTGAAATTGTTCCGTTATCGTAAAGTCTCATATTAAGAGTAAGCATCAATACATTTTGATTATCAAGAGTAGAAGGTGTGATAGAGTTTTCTCTACCATAGTCATATACACTATAAGTATCTTCCAGTCGTAATTGTGGATAATAATTTGCATTTAAACTATCTGCAGTAAATGTTAGTGATGAGGCATTTGCTTGGAGTGACAAGATAGAATCGCTTAACTCTTTTTGAATCTCTTGTGGAATTTTTATAGATGAATCATCTAAAGTATCAATCTTTTTGCCAACTTTAATACTAAGAAGTTTTCTTAAAGATAGTATCTGATATTCCATAGAACTTATTTTATAAATATTGTTACTATAAGCAGCTTTTAATCGCTCAACATCATCATTCGTAGCAGAACCAACAGCATAAAACTTTTTTATTCTCTCAAGACTAGCAAAAAGCTGTTTATCTGTCTCTTGCAGTGCATTAAGAGTTGACTTTGCACTTTTTATATTATAAAAATCTTGGGTAATTTGTAATTGTAAACTTTTTTTGTAAGCTGATGAATCATATTTTGATGATTCAAGAACAGCTTTATTTTGTTTTATAGTGTTAGATTTTCTTCCACCATCATAGATATCAACTCCAATTTTTGCATAAGCACTATATGTATTTCCAGCTTGAAAAGGGGTAGCATCATCATCTCTCTTATAAAAAGCTCCTACATCTATGGTTGGATAATAGGCACTTTGTGCAGATTCTACTTCACTTTTTCTTGCTTCTTGGGTTAAAGCATTTGAAGCAACTATCTTATTGTTAGAAGTTGCAAACTCAAGTAATGATTGTAATCCATCTGCATAAATAAATGCAGGAATGATTAAAAACAATATTTTTTTCTTCATCTCATCTCCTAAAATATTTTCATAGTCTAAACATAACATAGAATTACTTAAATATGTCTTCCTAGTAAGATATAATAAATGTATGTTATAATTTAATTATGAAAAAAGAATATTTAGATACTTTATATGAAACTATGTTAAAAGAGGAAAATAGTGTACTTGCATTGAGTTTGCCAATTGCTTTGCTATATAAGCATATATTTAATAAAAATGCACATTTTTTACAAACAGATTATAATTTAACACATTCAGAAATTGATGTATTGGCTGTATTGTCTAGTTATAAAATTATGACACCTACAGATTTGTATGAAGCGATTATCTTTTCATCAGGTGGTATGACAAAGATTTTAAAAAAACTAGAGCAAAAACAATTTATATCAAGAGTTTCATCAGAAAAAGATAAAAGAAGTAAGTTAGTGAAACTTGAACCAAAAGGTGAAGAGATATTTCAACTTTGTTTAGTGAATATTCTTAAAATAGATAACAAAATATTTTCTGTATTGGATACGAAAGAGAAAGAATCATTTGAAAAAATTTTAAAAAAACTCGTTTACTCTACACTTGAATAAATCATTTTAGAATAAAGGTAAAGTAGATGAAAAAAATATTTCAAGAGTTAGAGTATGATGATGAACAATTTACAGACTTATCTTTAGATGAGCAGACTATCTCTAATATCTCTTTTGATTACTGTTGTTTTATAAATTGCTCTTTTAATAAAGTAGTCTTTGAAAACTGTAGCTTTAGTGAATCTACTTTTGACTCTTGTAACCTCTCTTTAGTCAATGTTAAAACATCTATATTTAATGATATAAAGTTTCTAAACTCTAAGGTTACAGGTGTTGATTGGTCATCTATTGGGTTGCCATTTGAAGTAAGTTTTGAAAATACGAATATAAGTATGTCATCATTTTATATGCTTGATCTTCGTCATACTCAGTTTATAAAATCTAAACTACATGATGTAGATTTTGTAAAAACAAATTTACAAAAAGCAAATTTTAAAGAGAGTGATCTTCTTGGAAGTAGTTTTTCTAACACAAATCTTTCAAATGCTGATTTATCAACTGCTTACAACTATATGATAGACCCAAATAAAAACAACTTAAAAGGAACAAAAGTTTCTCTCCCTGAAGCCTCCTCATTTTTAAGATATTTTGAGATGAAAATAGTATAAGAATCTTATTTATGAAACAAAAAATCTAATACTTATTTTTTAGTAGAAATATTTGAATGATTAGTAAGATTCGACAATAAATCACCTATCTATAAGGCATCTATTGTCGAAGTATATTATGAGTTTATTATCTTAAAATTTTCCCTTTTAATTCATCTTCATCCATTGCAGATGGAATATATTTTATAACTATTACATTTTCTGTTTCATTTATATACCACTCAGCAATATGCTCATTTTCTAAAGATTCTAACTTTGCTAAATCAATACTATCTTTTGAGATGTAAAGATGTGAATGTTTTATAGGATTTTGCAGTTTAAGTGTCCATAATAGCCATATAGTTGCAGTTGCTGCGATAGATATACCGATAACTCCTCTATCACTAATATCTAGCATAAGACCAGTAAAAGTACCACCAATAAATGTAGCAAAATATGCCACAGAATTTGCAATTCCTAAGGCTGCACCTTTTTGATGTACTTTTGCGAATTTTGTTATCATTGACTGAACTAATGGTTCCATCATGTTAAATGCGATAAAGAACATTGAAACACCCACTATAAACATAGTGCTAGAAGTTGTAAGACCCATAGTCAAAAAAGCACCGATAAAAAGGACAATAGATACTAAAAATATCTCTTTAGGTTTATTATGTTTTTCACCAAATACAGCAGCAGGACCCATAGCGATAAGACCTAGAACCATTGCTGGTAAATAAACCATATAAAGGTCTGATTTTTCCCAAGCAAAAGCATCACTTGTAAGGATTATAGGAATCAGAACAAAAGCAGAAGTCATAAGACCTTTTTGCATAGCATTGATAATTATCATATTTAAAAGGTTAGAATCTTTTAAAATATCTTTAGTTGTAACTTTACCATGATAGATATGTTTGATTCTCGGTGGTGTTGGAACCTTAGTAAAAAGAACAAGTATCGCAAATATTGATAATCCTGCAGTGATAAAGAAAAGTGTATCAACACCATAAGAAGCACCAATTACAGGGCCTAAACCCATAGCAAGAGCGAAACTTAAAGCAATTGAAGCACCCATAATAGCCATAGCTTTACCACGAATCTTCTCCTCAACTAAATCTGAAATCATTGCTGTAATAACCGAACCAATAGCACCTGCACCTTGAAGAAATCTTCCAAGCATAAGAGTATAAATATCTGTAGAATAAGCACATACAACAGAACCGATAAAAAAGATAACAAGACCAATTAATATGGTAGGTTTACGACCAATTTTATCACTCATAGAACCAAAAGGAACTTGAAATATAGCTTGAGTAAGAGCATAACCACCAACAACTACACCAACAAGTAAAGGTGTTGCACCATCAAGACTAAGAGCATATATTGAAATCATTGGTAAAACTAAGAATAGACCTAAGAATCTAAGCGATAGAATCGCAGAAAGGGGAAAGACTTTTTTAAACATAAATAACCTTTATAATTTGAGTATAATTTCGTCATTATATATAAAAATTATTATAAACACTATAAGGAATCAAGTATGAAATTAGTTTTAGCTACATCTAATAAAGGTAAAGTAAGAGAGATAAAAGCACTTTATGAGGATTATGAAGTTATCCCTTATGGTGAGATTATCCAAGAGTTTGAGATAGTTGAAGATGGTGATACTTTTAAAGAGAATGCTCTTATCAAAGCTAGAGCAGTTTTTAAAGCACTTGATGATGAGGATGTAATGGTTATTGCTGATGATAGTGGAATTAGTGTAGATATACTTGATGGTGCTCCTGGAATTTATAGTGCAAGATATGCTGGAGTAGATGCTAATGATAAAGATAATTTGTATAAACTGATGAAAGATATAAAAGAAAAAGGTGCTGAATCTTCCCCTGCACATTATACAGCAGCTATCGCTATTGTAACAAAAGATAGTGAGTATTGTGTTCATGGTTGGATGTATGGAACTGCTTTAACTAATGCAGTAGGAGATGGTGGTTTTGGATATGATCCAATGTTTATCCCATTAGGTTACGATAAAACATTAGGTGAGCTAGACGATGAGGTGAAAAAAAGCTTGTCGCATAGAGCAAAAGCTCTTAGTCTGGCAGAAAAAATATTAGCTTCTATAAAATAGTTATAGAAGCTTAAGCCCAATTTTATAAAATTTATTTTCTAGTCTATTTATCAGTGAAGTGAATTTATTGTTATATTTAATTATAGATTTCATGAATTTAATCCTTTAATAAAAATAATTAAAGCAAATAATATTCCAATTATTATTTATGTTAAATATGAAAACTTAAATTTTTTCGATATAATACGAGGTTTTTATGAAAATATAGTTTGACTATATTTTTAGTATATCGTAAGATGAAATTAAACAATAAATTATCGTAGGAATCACTTAATGTTACTTTTTACTCCTGGTCCAACTCCAGTACCTCAAAATGTTCGTAATGCGATGAGTGATGCAACTATGCATCACCGTACTCCAGAATTTGAAGCTATTTTTGCTCAAACTAGAAAACATCTTTTTAAACTTTTCAATACAGATGAAGTTGTTATGATAGCTTCTAGTGGAACTGGTGCTATGGAATCAGCTGTTATTAACCTTTGCCATAACACACTTTTAAATGTTAACTCTGGTAAATTTGGTGAAAGATTTGGAAAAATTGCTCTTGCTCATAACCTTAAATCTGTTGAGATTAAAAATGAGTGGAATACACCTGTAAGTGTAGATGCTATAATTGAGGCTGTTAAAGCAGATTCTAACATCGATGCGATAGCAGTTCAAATTAGTGAATCTGCTGGTGGACTTCGTCATCCTGTTGAAGAGATTGCAAAGGCTGTTAAAGAGATTAATCCTAATATTATGATTATCGCTGATGGAATCACTGCCGTTGGTGTTGAAAAGATTGATGTAACAAATATCGATTGTTTAATCGCTGGTAGTCAAAAAGCACTTATGCTTCCCCCTGGACTTGCTATTTTAGGTTTATCTAACAATGGTATTGAAAAGATTGGAACAGGTAAAGGTTACTACTTAAATCTTGCTTCTGAGATTAAAAAGCAAAAACAAAATACTACTGCTTATACTGCTGCTACAACTTTAATCATAGGTCTTTTAGAGGTTTTAGAAACGATAGAAGCTGATGGTGGAATCGATGAACTTTATACTAGAACTGCTATAAGAGCAGAAGCTGTTAATTCAGCACTTCAAGCTATCGGCTTACATATATACCCTGAGTCTCCAGCTAAATCTATGACAACGATAGATGATGAGAAAGCTTCAGAGATAAGAAAAGTTTTAAAAGAGGATTTTAAAGTTAATGTTGCTGGTGGTCAAGACCACTTAAAAGGTAAGATTTTCCGTATAAATCAAATGGGACTAATTCCAAATTATGAGATGGCATGGGTTGTAAATAGTGTAGAGTTAGCACTAGATAAACTAGATGTTAGAACTTATGATGGTACAGCAAATAAAGTTTTTAATGAAATTACATTTAAACTTTCAACGGATAAATAATGATTTTAGAACATGAGATTCCAAATGGAAGTAAATTATATTTTGGTAATAGTGCAAAAACTAAAAGAAAAATTGAAAATATCGCTAGTACAATTTTAGATGATAACGGTTTTGAGGAGATTGTAACTCCTGTATTTTCTTACCATCAACATCTAAGTATTGCTGATGATAAAGAGCTTATTCGTGTAAATGATGCTCAAAATCACTCTTTATCTCTCCGTGCTGATTCAACTATTGATGTTGTTCGAATCATTGAAAAAAGACTAGGTAGAAATACAGAGCAAAAAAAATGGTTCTATATTCAACCAGTTTTTAGATTCCCAACAGAAGAACAATACCAAGTTGGTGTTGAGTTTATGGGTGAAAAGAAACTCTCAACTGTAACAAATATAGCAGTAGATATTTTCAATAAATTAGAGATTGAGCCGTTGATTCAAATCTCAAATATTAAGATACCTGAACTTTTAGTTGAGATGTTTGATGAGTTGAGTATTGATGATTTTAGACATATAAATATTGAAAAATTTTTAAATCTAAAAGTTGATTGGTTAGAAAAACTTGTTTATCTTCAGTATATTGAACAGATAGATGAAGTGATAAAACTTGCTCCAGATTCTATAAAAATAGAACTTAGAAAAATGAAAGAGTTATGTTCAGAAATATCATATGATAATTGTGTTTTAGCTCCAATCTACTATGCTAAAATGCTTTATTATGATGAACTGTTTTTTAGAGTGATAGATAAAAATGAAGTTTATGCTCGTGGTGGAAGATACAAAAGTTCAGAGCTTACATCAGTAGGTTTTGCAATTTATACAGACACACTTTGTGAAACATTAAGTAAATAACAGTTTAGGAAGTGTGGCTTCAGCCTCACCAAAATAAGGTACGGCTGAAGCCGTACATCCAATAAATGTGAAATAGGAAATATAAATGAAAGCAGATTTAATTGTAGGAATCCAATGGGGTGATGAGGGAAAAGGTAAGATAGTTGATAAACTAGCTGCTGAGTATGATATGGTTTGTAGAAGCCAAGGTGGTCACAATGCTGGACACACTATTTGGGTAGATGGTGTTAAATATGCTCTTCATCTTATCCCATCAGGTGTTTTAAACAAAGATGCTATCAATGTAATAGGTAATGGTGTTGTTTTATCTCCAGAATCTATCATTGAAGAGATGGTTCAGTTTGAAAACTTAGAGGGTCGCCTTTATATTTCAGATAAAGCACACTTAAACCTTTACTATCATGCTTTAATCGACCAAGCAAAAGAGAGACTAAAAGGTGATAAGGCTATTGGTACAACTGGTAAAGGAATCGGGCCTGCTTATGCTGATAAAATTAATCGTACTGGTTTTAGAGTTGGTGAACTTTTAAATCCTGCAAAATTAACTACTTCTATCATTGAGTATTTTGAGCAAAATAGAGCGATTTTTGATATTTATGAGATTGCTACACCAGTAGAGAGTGAACTTTTAGCACAACTAACAGAGTTTAAAGAGAAACTTGCTCCATTTATCACAGATACAACTCAAATGGTTTGGAAAGCACTAGATGCTGATAAAAGAATCTTACTTGAGGGTGCGCAAGGTACACTACTTGACATCGACCACGGAACTTACCCTTTCGTAACTTCATCTGCTACTGTTAGTGCTGGTGCTTGTACAGGTCTTGGAATCAACCCTAAAGATATTGGAAAAGTTACAGGAATCGTAAAAGCTTACTGTACTCGTGTTGGAAATGGACCATTTCCAACTGAAGATTCTGGTGAAGATGGTAAAAGACTTGGTGAGCAAGGTCATGAGTTTGGAACAACAACAGGTCGTGCTAGAAGATGTGGTTGGTTTGATGCGATAGCTACAAGATATGCTTCAAGATTAAATGGTTGTGATGAATTAGCACTTATGAAACTTGATGTTCTTGATGGTTTTGATGAAGTAAAAGTTTGTGTTGCTTATGAACTTAATGGTGTTGAGATAGACTATATGCCATCAGAATTAGATGATGTAAAACCAATCTATAAATCGTTTAAAGGTTGGGATAAATCAGTAGGTGCTAGAAAGTTTGAAGATTTACCAGCAACTGCTCAAGAGTATGTGAAAGTTATTGAAGAGATTTCACAAACTAAAGTTGGAATCATATCAACTTCTCCTGAGAGAGATGATACAATAATCCTATAAGGATAAAGAGTTATGAAAACTCGCTTTAGCTCCTTAGTATCTTTGAAAAAAAGTGCTATGGAGAAGAGTGAACGAGTTGTTCAAAGAGCAAATGCAGATATAAATAGTGCTTCAGTAGCATTAGAACTCTCTTATAATTCACTTCAAGATATAGACACTCCTCAAAGTGGCAATATTGCTATACTTTTAGCTTCTAGAGCACTTTTTAATTCTCAAAGAGGTTTAATTCAAAAAAATAAAGATTGGTTAGAATATACTCATAAACAATTAAATCTAGCAAAAGAGCAACTTAAATTAGATATGATAGAATTTGAAAAGTTTAAGTATCTTGAATTACAAGAGATGAAAAAAATTATTAAAGCTCAAGAGTTAAAAGAGGCTAAAGATTTAGATGAGATAGCTTTAATGACTTTTACAAGAAATCAAAAATAGAGAATTATATGAAATATATTATGATTATTATATTAGTTTACACTAATTTATTTTCACTAGAAACAAGTGAAAGACTGTTTGAATGTACAGAGATATTCAAAGAGAGAAAAAGTGAATTATTAGTAGAGTTAGAGAGAATAGATGAACAAAAACAAGCTTTAAGTGCATTGAAAATAGCAACAGAAAATTTGTTAAAGAAAAAAGAGAGTAGATTGACTCAAAAAGAGGAAGAGGTTAATGAAAAACTTTCTCAGGCTAAAATCAAGGAAGAAAGTATTAAGAAAATGTTGGCAAAGAATGAGGATATTTTAAAAAATATCAGAGAATTAAAAATGGATAAAATTGCACAAACATTTTCTAAGATGAAACCTGCATCTTCGGCAAACATACTTTCTGATATGGATGTAGTGGAAGCTTCTAGAATCTTGACATCCTTAAAACCGAAAACAGTAGGTAAAATTTTAACAAAAATGGATGCTAAAAAAGCTGCTGAATTAACATTACTTTTGAGTAAATAAATTATTAATCATATTTTTACCTTTTTTATTGTAAAATAGCCGAATTTAACTTAATCAAGATAAGGCATAATAATGAAAATTTCTCTTAAAACAATACCACATATAGCAAATAAAGTAGCAATCGATTTAGCAAAAAGTGGTATGGTTACCATGACTAAAGGGCTAGAGCCGGTTTCTCATGAAGCAGAGAAAATATTATTACATAATGTAAAGCAAGAGATGGCATTAGAAGAAAAAGCTGACTTAATATGTGATGAAAATGAAGAAGATATAGAGTTTATGCTTGTAGACGAGAGGCAACTATTTTTTATGATAAAGAAAAAACTTGCTCCTGAGTTTGGTGTGATTTTAAATTATGAAGAGAGATATTCAGATATTTCACATAAAATATTAGATGAACTTTATGAAGAGGATCTGATTATTTATGATGTAACTGAAAATCGTATCAAAAATATTATTTATAATGCTATAACTTCATTTATTGCAGATGCTTCTGAGATTGAAGATGCAATTATGGATAAAATTAGAACTTATAAGAAAAGATATATCCCTGGCACGGATGAATTTGATATTTTACATGAAAAATTATATAGAGAAGAGATGATGAAAAGAGGGATGCAATAATGAAAACAGTTTGGATATATCTTGAAAATGGAACATTACTAGAAGCTAAAAGTTTTGGAGCTGATTCAACAACTGTTGGGGAAATCGTTTTTAATACATCATTGAGTGGTTACCAAGAGATAATGTCAGATCCATCTTATGCTGGGCAATTTGTAACATTTACAATGCCAGAGATTGGAAATATTGGTGTAAATGAGCAAGATATGGAAAGTTCATCTGCTCATGCTAAAGGGATGTTAGTTAGAAAATATCAAGATAGATATTCAAATTTTAGAGCTGAAGAATCTCTTGCTCAGTTTTTAATAAAACATAATGTAATGGGTATTTGTGATATTGATACAAGATTTTTAACTAAGATGATTAGAAGTGAAGGTGCTATGATGATGGTGGCTTCAACAAAAATTAGTGATAAAGATGAACTTAAAAAGATTTTAGAAAACTCTCCGAGAATTGAAGATGTAAACTATATTGAAGAGGTAAGTACAAAAGAATCGTATTTACACACTTCTGGAACATATAGTGAAATAGAGTTTAAATATGAAGATGCTCCAACTCCTGAAGCTAAAATCGCTGTTATTGATTTTGGTGTGAAAAGAAATATTTTAAATGAGATAGTTCAATCTAAAATTGGTGTAGAGGTTATTCCTAATGATTTTAAAGCAGAAGATTTAATTGAAAAATTTAATGCAAAAGATATTGATGGTGTATTTTTATCTAATGGTCCTGGTGATCCACTTGTACTTAAAAAAGAGCAAGAGCAGATTAAAAAACTAATTACAGCTAAAATTCCTATGTTTGGAATCTGTTTAGGTCATCAATTATTATCTATCTCTCATGGTTATGATACATTTAAACTTAAATTTGGTCATCATGGTGGAAATCATCCAGTAAAGAATGAAAAAACTGGGCTTGTAGAGATTACAGCACAGAATCATAACTATAATGTTCCTGATAATATTACAGAGATTGCTAAAGTTACTCATACTAACCTTTTCGATAATACTATTGAGGGTCTTAAATATAATGATTCTCCAATCTTCTCTGTTCAACATCATCCAGAATCTTCCCCTGGACCTAAAGAGAGTAGATATATTTTTAATGAATTTCTTTCATTAATAAAAAGATAAAATTATACTATAAGTATAATTTTATCTTATGATAAAATCTCATTATTATCCTCTAAACTATAATATTTTCTAGTAAAACACAATATCCTCAAAAGTAAATAAAAAGACAACAACATTCTTAATATATACCAATTTTAAGATTATTTAAACATACTAATTGATACTATGCCAATGTTAATTAGTATAGTTAATTTTGGTTAATTTAATTATACTTAATTGCTTTGAATTTTTTAAGGAGGCTATATATGGAGAATCGTCCATTAGAGTACGACTATACAGTTGCTAAGTGGTTCATGTGGTCAACAATCATACTTGGTATCGTTGGTATGTCAGTTGGTGTATTTATTGCATTTGAACTTGCTTTCCCAAGTCTTAACACAGTGTTAGGTGAAGGATTGTCTGAATACACGGCATTTGGTCGTCTTCGTCCATTGCATACTGATGCAGTTGCATTTGGGTTTACAGTAAGTGGTATTTTTGCTACTTGGTATTATGTTGGTCAGCGTGTACTTAAGGTATCGATGGCAGAATCTAAGTTTTTAATGACTTTAGGTAAATTACATTTCATTTTGTATATTTTAGGGGTAGCTGCAGCAGTAATAACACTGTTAATGGGTTATACTACTTCTAAAGAGTATGCAGAGTTTGAATGGCCTGTTGATATTGCTATTGTTGTTGTATGGGTAATGTGGGGTGTAAGTATTTTCGGACTGATTGGTATTCGTCGTGAAAAATCACTTTATATCTCTGTTTGGTATTATATTGCTACTTTCTTAGGTGTAGCTATGCTATATCTATTTAACAATATGGAAATACCTACTTATTTTGCATCAGGTGGTCATGGTGATATTATGCACTCTGTTTCTGCTTATGCTGGTACTAATGATGCATTAGTTCAATGGTGGTATGGTCATAATGCAGTTGCATTTGTATTTACAGTGCCTATTATCGCTATGATTTACTACTTTTTACCAAAAGAATCAGGTCAAGCTATTTATTCATATAAATTGTCTTTACTTTCATTTTGGGGTTTAATGTTTGTTTATTTATGGGCTGGTGGTCATCACTTACTTTTCTCAACTGTTCCTGATTGGGTTCAAACTATGGGTTCTGTATTTTCGATTGTATTAATTTTACCATCATGGGGTTCAGCTATCAATATGCTTCTAACTCTAAAAGGTGAGTGGCAACAAGTTGCTTCATCTCCATTAGTTAAGTTTTTACTTTTAGCTTCTACATTCTATATGTTCTCAACATTAGAAGGTCCTGTTCAAGCAGTTAAATCAGTTAATGCTATTGCTCACTTTACTGACTGGATTCCTGGTCATGTTCATGATGGTACTCTTGGTTGGGTTGGATTTATGATTATTGCTTCAATATTTCATATGGCTCCTCGTATATATAAGAGAGAGATATATTCAAAAAGTCTTATGACTGCACAATTTTGGACTCAAACTTTAGGTATTGTTTTCTATTTTACTTCAATGTGGATTGCAGGTATCACTCAAGGTATGATGTGGCGTGCTCATGATGAATATGGTAATTTAGCTTATTCATTTATGGATACAGTTGCAGTAATCCATCCATATATGATACTTCGTGGTATTGGTGGAACTTTATTCCTAATTGGTGTATTTATGTGGGCTTATAATATCTATAAAACTATGTCTGCTCGTCCTGTTGAAGAGTCTGAGTTACATTCTGCTACGCCTATGGGCGCTTAAGAGAAGGGGAAATATAATGTTTCATTGGTTGGAAAAAAATCCGTTTCTTTTTGCGGTAGGTGTATTTTTAGTTATTGCTTTTGCTGGTCTTATTACTTTGTTACCAAGTTTTGCTCAAGCATCTCGTCCTGTAATCGGTACAACTCCTTACTCTACTTTAGAGTTAGCAGGTCGTCATGTTTATATTAAAAATAGTTGTAATGCTTGTCATTCACAACTTGTTCGTCCATTTAAATCAGAAACTGATCGTTATGGTGATTACTCTCTAAGTGGTGAGTATGCTTATGATCGTCCTTTTCTTTGGGGTTCTAAAAGAACTGGTCCAGATTTACATCGTGTTGGTAATTATAGAACAACTAAGTGGCATGAAAATCATATGATGGATCCAAAAGCTTTAGTTCCAGGTAGTATTATGCCAGGATATAAGTGGATGTTTACAAATTTAGTAGATATTGATACTGCATATGCAGAACAAATAACTATTGAAAGTTTCTTTGGTGTTCCTTACAATAAGCCAGTTCCTATGAAAGATGGTACGACTAAGATTGTTAAAATGGGAAAAACATTAAATGAAGCTAATTCATTAGCATTAGCTGAAGCTAAATTAGTAGCAGCTGATATGAAAAATCAAAATGTTAAAGATATGATAGCAAAAGGTCAGATACCAGAGATTGTAGCAATTATTGCTTATATGAACAGTCTTAAGTAGAGGAATTTATAATGGATATTGCTAATATACAAGGCTATGCTTATGTTTTTGCATTGGCTTTTCTCGTTATAGTTCTTTATGCATATATTTACCATCTGTATAAGAATAGAAAAAATGCAGATGGTACTGATTATGAAGAGTATAGTAATATGGCATTACATGATGATTTATCAGACACTCCGGTGGCTGATAGATACGATGTTAAAAAGAAATAGGAGAGATATATGAATAAGCTTTATTTAGGAGCGATTGTTGCTGCGGTACTAATGCTGATAGCAACATATGTATCATTTGACTTTAAGCATGGTTCGAGTGATATTGTAAATCAAATTGCAATATTAGGTGCTGTTGTACTTGTAATTGCTACAATATTTGTTGTTGTAAAGTATGTTCGTCAGATGCAAACAGATACTGCAACAGGTGAGTTGATGAGTGATAACTGGGATGGTGTTGGTGAGTATAATAATCCAGTACCTACTGGTTGGGCAATAGTATTTGCTTTAACTATGATTTGGGGTATGTGGTATTATCTTATTGGTTATCCTGTAAATGCATACTCACAAATTGGTGAATACAATGAAGATACCAAAGTATTTAATGACAAGTTTGAAAAAGAATACAAAAATGTTACTGGTGATAAACTAGTAGAGATGGGTGAATCAGTTTATCTTTCTAATTGTATTGCATGTCATGGTCTTAATGCTGATGGTATTGAAGGACAAGCTTCTGATTTAAATGTTAGACTTGAAAAAAGTGTTATTAAACATGCTATTATTAATGGTTCTAATAACCATCTTTTAGGTAGTGAAATGCCAATGCCAGATCGTAATGGTCTAATGAATGCTAATAATAATTATGCACCAATTACGGATGCAGAGATTGATTTAGTATCTAGCTATGTTGCTAATGGTATGAGTGGTGCTGGTGCAGATGTATTTGCTGGAACTTGTGCTATGTGTCATGGTGAAGATGGTAAAGGTTTAGAAGCTACTGCTCCAAATATTGCTAGCTTTGATGCTGCTTTAGTTATCAATGTTATTGATAATGGTAAAAAAGGTGCTATTGGTACTATGCCTAAATTTGATGTACTTAACAAAAAACAAAAAGAAGCGGTAGCTGCTTATGTTCAAAGTATAAGTAAGTAAGGGGTTTAATATGAATGAAAATAGAAATATATTTGCTCTTGATGGTATAACAGGTATGCTAATTGCAACTTTATTATTGCTTAGTATTTTAGCTGGTCTTACAATTTGGGGTATTGGTGTTCAACATGAAAATGCTGAAAATTATTACAAAATAGTAGATGCTACATCAATTAAAATGAATAGTGTGGATAACGCTAAACATTTTGTTGATGTGAAGTAAGGGAGGCACTATAGTATGGAAAAAGTACTTGCATGGGGTCTAGTGATTATGGCTGCATTTACATTATATGCGGTGTTAACACCTAACCACCTATATATAGGTTAAGGGAAATTCATTGAAATTTTCAAGAGGGCTAGCGGCCCTCATCTTCATTATATTTTTTCAAAATATTGTATTAGCAGATGAATATTTATACAAGGATGAAGTACTTCATAATCCTAATTTTAGAATAACTATAAATAAATTAGGTAAAGAATTATTTGATAAAACAGATATAAAACTTATACTTGTATCAATTAAACAATTTAAGGGTTATAAAAATATTTTTGAATATGAAAAAGATTTAATAAAAAAGTTTGATAAACCAACTATTCTATTGACCTTTTCTGAATTAGATAAAAAAGTTGATATTTATGCAAGTGATAAATCTTTATATAAATATTTTGATAGAAATCAAGTGTTAAGTCCAGCTGCATCACCAATGCAAGCTTTTGCAATTGCTGTAACAAATGCCAATAGCTTTAGTACTTTCTTTGCAATGCTTAGTGATTATGGTGGAACTATTCTCCCTTTGATTGGATTAAAAGCGAAAGAGGAAACTTTAGGTAAATATACTGCTGCTCTTTATAATGGTTATGTAGATATAGCAGAACAAGTTGCAAAAAGTAAAGGTGTTACATTAGAACATGAAGCTGGTAATTCAAATAAACTTACAATTTTAGCTTTAAAAATATTCTTTTATGGTTTTATCATTTATGCTATTATTCAATATGTGAGAAGAGTTATATATAGGAGACAACATCCAAATGAATTTAAGTAATGGAAGAATCTGGCCATATACTATTACATTTTTAATTATAATGGTATTTAGTTTTTGTGTTGCAACTATTGTAATTACAAGTAAGTTACCAGTAGAAATAAGTGATACATATATGAGTTATTATCAAGATGTAGATGCTAATGCTAATAAATTTATTCAAGATCGTATTGATTTTAATAGAAAATATAAGATTGAATATATGAGTGATAGAATTAATTCTAAAGGTACTGTATTAAAATATAAGATTACAGATTTAGATTCTAATCCAATTAGTGAAGTTAGTATTAAAGTTATAGTAACTAGACCAAATACACATAAGTATGATATGGAATTAACTAATCCAACTTATAAAGATGGCATCTATTCATTTGCTAATATTGTTTTACCTAAAGAGGGTAGATGGGATATTATGGCAAAAATAAATGTTGGAGAGTTTGAAAGATTTTACAATGTAAAAGTAGATACAAGAACTAAAAAGATTTCTCAGTATTAATCTTTTCTTGTTCTATCCATCTTGTAAAAAAGTTTGTCTATAGATATATATTTTTTCATAAAAATCTATTGAGTAATCTAGGATAATATTTACAAGGGAATTGTAGGAGTTTTTTTTCCTTGGAAGTGGTGAGAGATAAGCACAGTTACATCCAGCACTGTCTGCTCTAATTATTAAAAAAATCATAAATCATAAAGAAATTATATCTCAAAATGATATAATATTATTAATGAATGAAACAACAATAATCCTTCCATCGGCTCGTGCGATTCGTTATGAACTAAATGGGATAGAATCAAAAACACTTTTTTTGCCTAATTATATAACTATGAGTGAGTTTATCTCAAAACTTTGCATAGTTAAAGATTTTAAAATATTAGATGATGATAGTAGAGTATTACTCTTGCTTGAAGCATCTGATTTTCACTCTTTTTCATCTTTACAGATTCAAAGAAACTTTTTTACTTTTACAAAAAATTCTTCATATATTTTTAAATTTTTTGAAGAGTTGAGTGCTGAACTTTATTCTATTGAGAATCTTGACAGTTCAGATATATATGCTGAATATGAGGAGCATATAGAGATACTAAAAGAGTTATATAAAAGATATGAAAATCTATGTTTAGAAAAAAAACTCTTAGATAGAATCTTTTTACCTAAGCTATACCAATTTAATGATAATTACATATCTAAACATAAAAAGATAGAGCTTTATATTGATGGGCATTTAACTAATTTTGAATTTGAATTATTGGAAAAATGTTGTGAATATACTCAATTAGAAATTATTTTTAATACATCTGTTTTTAATAAAAAGATGCAAACTAAATTTAAAGAGATAGGTATAGAGTTAGAAAAAAACTATGAGTATAAAATTTCTTTGAATGATAAAACAGTTATATCAAAGATTCCAAGAGAAAATCATACAAATATAACTTGCGAATCTTTTAGTGAATCTATCTTACAAATTTCATATATAAAACAAAAAGTATATCAGTTTATAAATAAAGGTTATCAAGCAGAAAAAATAGCAGTAATTCTTCCAAATGAATCTATCGCTACATTGTTAAAAAGTTTTGATGAGAAATCTAATTTTAACTTTGCTATGGGTGAGCCATTTTCAACTACTAAAATTTATGAGCAATTAAATTCAACTTGTAAAGTTATAGATCAAGATTCTAAAGAAAACTATGCAAGACTAAAAAGAGTTGGTGATGAGATATATGTGGAGTTATTATCAATCTATCATAAAAAATCTAGTGAAGTTGATTTTATAGAATTTCTAAAAAAATATGCAGAGAGTTTTAAATCTAAGATTCATATAAAAATATTTAATGAAGAGTTGTATAGTTTTGAGAAAATATTATCATTTATGGGTGATATGAGTGTTAAATCGCTAATAGGTTTATTTTTACAAAGATTAGCTAAAAGAACTATTGATGATGTTCGTGGTGGTAAGATAACTGTTATGGGTGTTTTAGAAACTAGGATGGTTGAGTTTGATGCTGTTGTGATAGTTGATTTTAGTGATTCTAATGTGCCTAAAAAAAGTGATAAAGATATGTTTTTAAACACAAGCATAAGAGAGATAGCAAATCTTCCAACTATGAGTGATAGAGAGAATCTTCAAAAACACTATTATCAGATGCTTATTAATAGAACTAAAGAGGTGGCAATATCTTTTGTAAAATCTGAACAAAGTAGTGGTTCAAGGTTTTTAAAACAGCTTGGAATATTGGATAAAAACTCATTAAATGAAGAGCAATATTCAAATATATTATTTAACAAAAAAAGTATAGAGATTAAAGAGGATAAAGAGATAGTTCTTGATTATAGTTTTAAAGATGTGAAACTATCAGCCTCAAGATTAAAAATATTTTTAACATGTAAAAGAAAATATTATCATAGATATATAGAACATATTGAGAATCATACGATTCCAAAGGATATGCCACAAGAGTGGGAAGTAGGGATAAATATCCACTCAGCACTTAAAGAATTATATACTAAAAGAGATTTTTATGATAATGCAGATGATTTAAAGAGAGATTTGCATAGAGAATTAGATAAGGCTTGTGGAGATAGTGAACTTGATAAATATCTAATGAGTTTACAAAAAAGAAGAATGGATGATTTTTGTCTTAATGAGATAAAAAGATTTAAAGATGGTTGGAGAGTAGAATCTTGTGAGCAATATTTTGAGAGAGATTTTGCAGGGATGAAACTTATAGGGCAGATAGATAGAATAGATAAGAGGGTTAATGAGATAGAGATTCTTGACTATAAAACAGGAAAAATAAATCTCAACACATCTAAAAATTATACAGATGCTACTGATTTTCAATTAGAGTTTTATTATTTGTTAGCTGGTGGACTTGGCAATGTTGTGGCATCAGGATTCTATGATTTAAAAGAATCTAAAATAATTCCAGAGGCTTTCTTAGAAGAGAAATTGGCTGTATTAGAATCTAATATAAAAGATTTACTAAATATAGAAGAGGTGAATTTTGAGATGTGTGAAGATTCTAAAAACTGTATCTATTGTGAATATAAAACAATGTGTGAAAGATAAAAAATAAT
>JAMOPL010000015.1 GCA_027064515.1 Sulfurimonas sp.
TAAAAGATATAATGAAAAGAGGACTAAAGAATGGTTCTATAAAAAAAGAAAACAGCTATATTCTAACAGCAGGTGACCCAATTGGTAAAGCAGGAACTAC
Source organism: Sulfurimonas sp. (assembly GCA_027064515.1). GTDB lineage: Bacteria > Campylobacterota > Campylobacteria > Campylobacterales > Sulfurimonadaceae > Sulfurimonas. The sequence goes on from JAMOPL010000015.1 coordinate 101, forward strand.
AAATATGATAAGAGTAATTTCACAAGAAAATATGCAGTTTTTTGACTAATCAGTTCCCATCTAATTAATGTGTTTTTACTAAAAATAATAACCAATTTTAATAGTAGCAAAATTATCAACAGCTGAATCACTAATCCCATGACCGTATGATAGTGATGTAAATATATGTTCATTAATAGAATAATATAAATATAATGAAGCATTTTTAATATCTTCACTATCTATATAAATACTGTCTCCATTAAAATATGAAATATGTGCATAAAATTTAGGTGTAAAACTATAACCTATGCTAGCACTATAAGCATTGGTATTTTGATAATAAATATAATCTTTAATATCATCATCATTTATCATCGTATATATATAACTACTTGATATAGAAAACTTATTAAAACTATATGTTGCATTTATTGATGAAAAATAATCTGCATTGTTATTATTTAAAGTTGTGCTATAAGTAGGACAAATCACCCCTGTACTAACCATAAAATTTAGATTATTACTTACAGGAATTTTATATGATACACTAATAGTTGTATCATTCATCCCATCATCTTGATAATTATCACCTTTTACATCATAATAAAAAGTTGATAATTGAATTGAAAATTTTTTATAGTAATAATCTAGCTGAATATTTGAAGAAAATGTATCCGTTTTATTTCCATTTATATCTTTATCTGTGCTATAACTAGAACCTAATACTATGTCAAAATGATGATTACTAACTAAACTTTCGATAGAACAACCATCATTGTTTACTAGGTCAGTCATTGGAGTATTAAGGCATTTATCTATATTATCATCAACTCCATCCATATCCATATCACTAAATGAAAATAAATATGTTGATGAAACTATTAATAAAATTAAAATATATTTAAACATAATCATTAATTATCCCCTAAAGTGATTGGATTGGAACTTGTGTTGGAACTTGTGTTGGAACTTGTGTTGGAACTTGTGTTGGAACTTGTGTTGGAACTTGTGTTGGAACTTGTGTTGGAACTTGTGTTGGAACTTGTGTTGGAATTTGAATAATAGGCTGATTTGGTATATTGGGCTGAATTTTACTTGGGATTACAACAGTTGTTGGTATATTTCTTATTGTTTTATTAATTATAGCTTGTCCAGTATTTACTGTTTGATGCAAGTTTTCTTGTTTATTTATAGCTATTGATTGTAATGCTCGTTGATTCTGTGCTGGTGGTATCATTATAGCCGAAGAAGAGACACTTCTAGTATTACCTCTCAATTTAGAGATTGCTTCTATTCTCTGTTCTTGATTCATCTGAATTAACTGCTTTTTAAATTCATTCATTAACCCAACTCTATCTTGTGCTGAAGCTGTTTGAATTTGCTTGATTTGTTCATCAATACTGCCAGCAGCAATAGAAAATAATAAACTTACAATTAATAAAGAAACTAATATTTTTTTTATACTACACATATTTATCCTTAACACAAGGGCTATTTTAACATAATTTTTAAAAAAATAATATTATAAAATAAAATAGACAATTATTTTTAAAATTACATATTTAAGTATTGCTATTTTAAACCAAACCAATGCATGCTGAGATTAGTTTGATTTAAAATAACAATCTTTTTCAAAGATATTTTAATCTGTTTGTAGTGAAATTATTACATAGTAGTGTTAGTTAAGTGTTAGTTTGAGAGTGAAGATTGTTCCTTTATTAATGATACTACTAACTTTTATAGTAATTTTTAATTCATCACAAAGTTTTTTAACTATATGTAAGCCTATACCTATACCCCTATCATTTTCTTTATAAAATCTTGAAAATATTTTTTTTATTTTTTTTATTCCTATGCCAGAATCTTCTATTATTAATAAATTATTTTGATTTGTTATTTTCACCCAACCATCTTTTTTATTATATTTTGATGCATTAATTATAAGATTATCCAAAATTCGAATAAAAGCATCTTTATTATATTTAACCTTAGAGTTGTCTATATCTATAATGAAATTTATGTTTGGAAATATTTTTGAAATAAAATCAACTCGCTCATCTATCACACTTTTTAAATTAAATATCTCACTTTGTATTATATTGTTTTCTAAATATGATTTTAAATTTGATTGTAAGCTGAGAATCTTATCTATACTTTGTTCTATTCTTTTAACTTTTTTATTTTCATCTATTTCTAGTTTTAACATCCTTGCATTTAATCTTAAAACAGATATTGGAGTATTAAAATCATGTAATATATCCTTTATAAACTCTTCTGTGAGTTGCAAAGATTCTCTAAGTGGATTTAGAGCATAAAAAGAGAATCCAAGAGATAAAAAAAGAACAAATACACTTATAATAATATATTTTATAATATATTTTTTTATGATAGCATCTTTTTTTTTAATATATTTATTTTTTGATAATGTAAATTTCATTATAAATTGATCACTACTTGTAATAGGAAAGAAAGAGTACAATGTATCATCTTTTTCATGTAATGTGTATAAGCTTTTATTATTTTTATCTATAAACTTAATATCAAAATTTTCACATTTTAAATCAAAACTACATATTTTCATATCACGAAAAATAGCAGTTTTCACTAATGATACATCATCTTTAAATTGTAAATAAAAAATTGTAGTAGTAAGAAGACTAATAGATATAAAAAATAGTAAAAAACTTTTTATTAAAGATTCTATCTCAACACGATTCAATTTTGTATCCAATCCCTCGTATATTTTTTATATCTAAGCCTGTTTCTTGCTTAAGTTTTGTTATTGCAACTCTCAATGCATTGGAAGATGGATTCTCCATACATTCAAAAAGTTCATCCCTTGTTATAACATTTGGTTTAGATAATATAAAAAGATGTAACATATCTTTTAACATTTTACTTAGTAAAATAATCTTTCCATCTTTATCTATTTCTTGTTTAGTTGGATTATAACTAAAATGTTCACACTCTATTATTTGAACATATTTAGACATTTTAGAATCTACTCTTATTAGTAGTTCTTCTGGAAAAAAAGGTTTTTTTATATAATCATCAGCTCCGAGTTTAAATCCTCTAGTCATTGTTTGCAAATCGATCAAAGCACTTATGAAAATTGTTGGCGTGGTATCATCAGCAGCTCTTAAAGATTCTAATAATGCTAATCCATCTATCTCTGGAACATTAATATCAAAAATATATAGTTGATATGAGTTCTCATAACTTAATTCAGATGCTTCTGCACCATCTACAACTAAATCAACACTATAACCATTTAATTCTAGTAGTTCTTGAAGAGTTTCACCTAGAAGAGTGTCATCTTCAAGTAGTAGTATGTTTTTCAAAAGGTAGAATCTGGAACTATTAAATTAATAGTTACATCTATTTTATATTTAAAGTTTAATAATTTTTGTTTTTCTATATTCATATTTTAATAATTATTTTATATAAAGAGTATATAAATTATTCTCTTCTGCTTCTATTCTAGTAGCTAATGCAGTAACAATATTTTTAAACCTAGCTTCAAAAATTCTATCATAATCAGCTTTATCACTAATATATTTATCTAAAAATGCAAGTACAGTTTGTTGTATCTCTTTTATAGATGTTTCAAAAGCCATAATTAACTTTAGAGTATTTTTATCATCTTTATAATAATTTTCTAAATATCTATAAAGTGAAATATCTTCTTCCATAAAATGACCAATAATCCCAAGTCTTAACGATTTTAATGAGTTTCTAATAGCAATAACATCTTGTTTTTTTAACTCTTGGAAAACTTTTGTTACAGTAGCCACTAATTTTTTATGATCTTTACAAAACTTCTCTATTAGATTTGGATTATATTCAACAATATCATCACTTTTTTTCTTTTTCCTAAAAAAACTAAACATTTTTATTCACCTATTTTTTACTTATCTAACTTTCTGCAATCTTCTTTTTCAACTATATACTCAAATTTAGCGATTATTACTCTTTTAAATCATTATGTGCAATATCTATCTGTTTTCTTGTTATAACAGTAGTATCGATAGTAATTATATTAATAACCTTTGTCAAATAATCTATATTCATAAGAAATTCTTAATTATTTAATCTAGTAAATTATACTATTAAAATCTTAAAATAATTGAACTAAAATAGTATCTTACTAGCAACAGCCATAACAGCACTTTCAGAACGAAGAATCATTGGGGTGTCTAGTCTAAATACATCGCTAG
>JAMOPL010000016.1 GCA_027064515.1 Sulfurimonas sp.
AAACAGTTGAAGGGTAGAAAAGATAATATTTTTACTCAACAAGTTAGAAATTTGAAATCTCACAACACTTTTGAAAAGCTAGGTTTGGCGATATATCATTCAAGAAAAGAGGGTGAAAAAAGTGGTAGTTTTAAAATCACAAACCCAGGTAAGAAGTATCTATCTGAAAATATAACTATTGTAAATTATCTATTAAATAATAACCTTGATTCACAAGAGTTAAAAGAGGCATTTGGTAAAGCTCATTTAAATCGTAATAAACCACAAGATATAGAGGTTTTTGATGAGAATTTAATGATTTACGAGGGTACTCTGGAACTAACGAGTACATCAAAATATAAACGCTCAAAAATTTTAAGAGATAAAGCGATACAACATTTTACAGATGAAAATGGAAGAATTAAATGTAAAGTGTGTGATTTTGATTTTGAAGAATTTTATGGTGAATATGGGAAAGGCTATATAGAGATTCATCATCAAAAACCAGTTTTTCAGTTTGATGGCGATGATATGAAAAAAACTATAAATGAAGCACTAGAAAATCTAATCCCAGTATGTGCAAATTGTCATAGAATGATTCATAGAAGTAGAGAAAAAAGTTTATCTTTTGATGAGATAAAAGGGATAACAAAAAAGTGAAATAAAAAGGAAAAAACAATCATTTAAGAAGTGGGTGGGAAGGTGCAGAAACACCCTATTGAACCACAAAACTTATAAAAGGAGTTTCGATGAAATGGATCATTGAAATTCTTAAGGTGATTATAGCAATTATTAATTTAATTGTAAACATCTTGAGGTGAGTGGGAGTAATCCCCTCACAAACCTTTTGAGAGTTACACCATCTTAAATGATTGTTTTTTATTATTTATTTGTATAAATTATAAATATGAACTTAATAATGTTTTAAGTATAATTTCTCAATATTAAAACTAGGTTGTGATTATGGATTGGGGTAAGGTAATATATGTATTTTTCTCATTAATGAGTTTAACATCAATTGCAGGATTTTTATTTGAAAATACTGCTGTTGCATTGTTTGTTGCAGGAAGTTTAAATCTTGTTTCTACATTTTTAAAAATTGGTGTAAGAAATCTTCTTTCAGCAGAACTATTAGCATCATCTTTAGTTGCAGATTTGCATCTAATCCCAGCATTTATCTACTTAGTTGTTATAGAAGATTTAAAAATAGCAATCGCTTTAACAATTGGAGCATTGATAGCAAATATGTTCTCAATAGGTTTAATTTATATAGAGAGTTTAAAATCTCGTGATGAATATTAGGAAATAATTTGGAATACAACTCACAAACAATAGAAAAAAAATGGCAAAATTATTGGGCTGAAAATGACAGCTTTGAACCAACAGAAGATTTTACTAAAGATAAAAAATATATTTTAAGTATGTTCCCTTTTCCAAGTGGAAGATTACATATGGGTCATGTTAGGAACTACTCTATCAGTGATGCAATTGCGAGATACCATCGCCAACTTGGTAAAAATGTTTTACATCCTATCGGTTTTGATAGTTTTGGTATGCCTGCTGAAAATGCAGCTATTAAAAATAATGCTAATCCTAAAACATGGACTTATGATAATATTGAGTATATGAAAGGTGAGTTTAAATCTTTAGGATTCTCATTTTCTAAAGATAGAGAATTTGCCACAAGTGATGAGCTTTATACTAAGTTTGAGCAGGGCTTTATCATAGATATGTTTGAAAAAGGTCTTTTATATAGAAAAAAAGGTCTTCTAAACTGGTGTCCACATGATCAAACTGTTTTAGCAAATGAGCAGGTAGTTGATGGTTGTTGTTGGAGGTGTGATACACCGATAGTAAAAAAAGATATGAATCAGTATTACTTTAAAATCACTGAGTACGGTGATGAACTTTTAGCAGATTTGAAAAAGCTAGAGGGTGGTTGGCCAAAACAAGTTCTTACTATGCAAGAGAACTGGATAGGAAAATCAAATGGTTTAGAGTTTGACCTCTATTTTGATGAAGATTCAAAAGCAAAACTTGATTCTAAATTTGAATCATTTGATGTATTTACAACTCGTCCAGATACTGTTTACGGTGTGAGTTATACAGCTCTTGCTCCTGAGCATAAAATTGTTACTTATATGATTGAAAATAATTTGTTAAGTGATGAGGTTATTACAGAGATTAAAAAGATGAAAGCTACTTCATCTATCGATAGACAAAAAGAGAAATCTGGTGTTTCATTAGACTTAAATGTGATTCACCCACTGACTGGTAAAAGAATCCCTGTTTGGATAGCAAACTTTGTTCTTATGGATTATGGTTCTGGTGCAGTTATGGCTGTACCTGCTCATGATGATAGAGATTGGGATTTTGCAAAAAAATATGATTTGCCAATAAACTCAGTTATCAAACCTTTTGATGGTGAACTAGATGAGAGTAAAGCATTTACAGAGGTTGGTGAGCTATTTAATTCAGAAGAATTTAATGGTATGAACTCTAAAAAATCTCAATACAATATTATCAAGTATTTTGAAGAAAAAAATATTGGTAAAAAAACAACGAACTATAAACTAAAAGATTGGGGTGTTTCTCGTCAAAGATATTGGGGTGCTCCGATTCCTTTTGTTCATTGTGATGATTGTGGTTTAGTTATGGAGAAAAAAGAGAATCTTCCTATTGCACTTCCTGAAGATGTAGAGATTACAGGTGAGGGTAACCCACTAGATAACCATCCAACATGGAAACATTGTTCATGTCCAAATTGTGGTAAAGATGCGATTCGTGAGACTGATACTATGGATACATTTGTAGAATCTTCATGGTATTTTTTAAGATTTTGTGCTTCACCTGAGAATTGGGAAAAAGAGGCTTTTTCAAAAGAGCAAATAAACTACTGGATGGGTGTTGACCAATATATTGGGGGAATCGAACATGCGATTTTACACCTTTTATATGCAAGATTCTTCACTAAAGTTTTCCGTGATTTAGGTTATATCGACTTTGATGAACCTTTTGATAATCTTTTAACTCAAGGTATGGTTCTTAAAGATGGTGCGAAGATGTCAAAATCTAAAGGGAATACAGTTGATCCCGATGCTATTATCGCTAAATATGGTGCAGATACTGCAAGATTATTTATTCTTTTTGCAGCACCACCAACACAAGAGTTAGAGTGGAATGATTCTGCTGTTGAGGGCTCTTATAAGTTTATAAAAAGATTTTTTGATAGAAGTTCTAACATCGTTAAAACTGATTCTATTCCAACAATAGAACATTCATCATTAACTAAAGATGAAAAATTTGCAAGAAAAAAAGTGTATGAAGCTTTAAAAAGAGCAAACGATGTTTATGAAGAGAGATTTACTTTTAACACAATGATAGCTGGTGTTATGGAAGCTATGAATGCTTTAAATACTCAGTCAAATAGTGATGTGTGGAGTGAGGGGTATTGGATTCTAAGTTCTATTATGGAGCCTGTTATTCCACACACTTGTTGGGAGATAAGTGATGAATATTTTTCATTAAATAACCTCGCACCTCAAAAAATATTAGAGGAAGTTTTTGTAGAAGATTCTATCACTCTTGGAGTTTCGATAAATGGAAAAAGAAGAACAGAGATAGAGATATCCCCAGATGAGACTAAAGAGAATATTATTGCTATGGCAAAAGATAAAGCTCAAAAATGGATTGGCGATAAAGAGATAGTAAAAGAGATAGTTGTTCCAAAAAAACTTGTTAATATCGTTATAAAAGGCTAGATATGAGACTATTTAAATTTAGTAAAATTTTAATCAATTTAATATTAGTAGCTATTTTATTTACTGCTTGTGGTTATCGACCAAGTGCTAAACATTCTCGTGAAGTTGTTGGAAATAGTATAAGCACTAGTGTTGTTATCTCTGCTGTTGATCCTGAAAATACAGTTATTATAAAAGATGCTGTTGATGGAGCTATTATAGAGGTTTTTCATACTTCGTTAGTAAGTAAGGAGATTTCAGATACTCATCTAGTTTTAACTCTTCACAATCCTTCATATTCTGCTATTGAATACGATAGAGATGGTTATGTGATAACTTATAGAGCAAATATTAGTTTAGGTATAGTTGCTACTACAAAAGAGTTTAGTAAGAGTTATACAGCTAAGGGAACTTACGATTTTAGAATTGCACCAAATGCTATTATAAGTGATAAAGATAGATATAATGCTATTAAAAATGGGGCAATTAAGGCAATAAAATCTTTTGTAGCTCAAGTATCAGCTGAGGGTGCTAGAGCTAAGAAAGAAAAAGAGAATAGTGTAGATAATAATTCAACTGAAATAGAATAATATATTTAAGTTAGGAAGTGTAAAATGACAATTCAAACAATAATAAAAAAAGCTATAAAAAGAATAGAGTTAGAGGGTAAACTTTTAACACCAGATTTTTATGCCGAAGCATTTTGTAAAGAGCTTACAAAAGCAGGTATGAATTTAGAAGATTGTAGCCATGTTTCTAAATATAGTTCTAGTTTAAGCAAAGAGTTTCAAAAAGAGTTGTTGAATTATAGAGTAACTACACTACAAGAGTTTACTCGTTATTTAGTAGCAAGATTAAATAGAACAAACCCCTCTCAATGTATAAAGCTAGTAGAATCTCAAGTTTTATTTATAAAAAGAGTTTTAAGTGCAACTCTTGTTTTGCATAATAAAGATGTTTCAAATCTTGCAAAAAAAAGTATAGATCTTTTAAATCAAACACCAACAAATTCACAAATAGAACAATTTTCTCAATTATGGCAAAATTTTACTGCTAACTATGATGATACATTTTTACAAAAATTGAATGATTTAGGTGATGTAGATACTAAGGATTTAAAATCCACAATTTTAGGTTTAAATATACCTAAAAATGCTCAATCAAATGATGAAGAAGTAAATTTATCTAGAATTTCATCTTTAATAATATCTTCACTTGTTCCATCAATAGCTTCTAGTGCTAATGATGAAATTATTAGAGTTTCTAAAATGATTAAGTCTAAGCCATCTTCATTAGATGAAAAAGATACTATGAATGAGATTAAATCTATGATTTCATTAAGAATCGCACTTGATAAAGAGAGTGTTAAAGAGATGGTTGAATCTATAGATGGTGTTCTTGATAGATTATCATTGAAACTTATTGATTTGATTGAAAAATCTGATAATTCAACAACAGAGATTCAGAAAATAAAATTAGATTTGGAAAAATATGGTGATGTAACTGGTGATTTTAAATCAGCACATAAAAAATTATATACTATTGCAACTGCTTTAGAAGAAAATACAAAAATGTTTAGTAAAGATTTAAAAACAAATAGTGGTGAGGTTCAATATCTAAGTGCAAAAATAGCTAAATTAGAGAGCGATTTAGAAGTAGCTAGAAAAGAATCTAAAGAGGATTTTTTAACTAAACTTTATAATAGAAAAGCATTAGATGAGTTTTTAGAGTTAAAAGAGGCTGAGTTTAAAAGATACAAAAGAAATTATTGTATATTGATGTTTGATTTAGATCTATTTAAAAAGGTTAATGACACTTATGGACATGATGCTGGGGATGCTGTTTTGGTAGCATTTGCAAAAATACTTAAACATGATGTAAGAACTGTTGATATAGTCGGTAGATTTGGTGGTGAAGAGTTTGTAGCTATACTTAGCGAAACTCAAATAGATGGAGCAGTGATATTAGCTCAAAAAATAAGAGAACATGTAAGTAGTGCTAAGTTTATGTATAGAGGTAAGAGAATTAATGTAACAGTAAGTATTGGTGTAGCAGAAAGAGCTAAAAATGTTACAGGTAATGCTACATTGCTTTGTGCTGATGAACATCTATATAAAGCAAAAGAAAATGGAAGAAATAGAGTTTCATTCTCTAATTAAACTGTGTTAGAACAATTTTTAAATAATAAACCACTTTATTATACTGAAATAGATTATAGTAGAATGCCTAGAATCTATAATAAAATAAAATCTAAGCTACCTAAACCAAAAATAGTTCACCTTATAGGAACAAATGGTAAAGGTACAACAGGAAGATTTTTAGCTAAAGCACTTTTTTCTTTAGGTTATAAGGTTGGTCATTATACCTCTCCACATATTATAAAATTTAATGAAAGAATCTGGCTAAATGGAAAAAATATAGAAGATTCTATACTAGATGAGGTTCATACAAAATTACAATCAATTTTATCAAAAGAGGATTCTGATTCTCTTAGTTACTTTGAATACACAACATTTCTAGGGATGATGGCATTTAAGGATTGTGAATATGTGATTTTAGAAGCTGGGCTTGGTGGGGAGTATGATGCTACTGCTGTGTTTGATAAGGTACTAACTTTAGTAACTCCGATAGATTATGACCATGAAGCTTTTTTAGGTGATACAATTGGAGATATAGCAATAACAAAACTAAATGCTATACAAAAATATGCAGTAATCACAAAACAAAACTATAAAGAGATAGAAACAATAGTTAATTCAAAAGTTAATTGTAAAATTTATCAAATTAATGAGCTACTTAAAAATCAAGATTATGAGAATATAGAGATAATAAAAAATAGATTAAATTTACCTACTTATCTTGTTCAAAATTTGGAACTAAGTATATCAGCATTAAAATTTTTTAATTTATCTTATGCTAGTGAAGATTTTGAAGATTCAAAACTCTTTGGAAGATTAACTAAATATAAAGATAATGTATTATTAGATGTAGGGCATAATACACTAGCTGCAAAAGCTATCTCTAAAGAGCTTGATAGTAAGAAAATAACACTTATCTATAACACTTATGCAGATAAAAATTATGAAGAGATACTTAATATATTAAAACCAATAATTGAGAGTGTAGAGATAATTGAGATTAATGAAGATAGAATAGAAACAAGAGAGAAATTAGAACAATGTTTAGATAGTTTAGAGATATATTATAAAAAATTTGAGACAATAGAGAAGGATAAAAATTATTTAGTTTTTGGTTCGTTTAGTGTAGTGGAAAGATTCTTGGGGGTGATGGGTGAATAAACATTTTACTATTACTATTAATGATGCCCATGGTATTAAACAATATAATCTACATCAGTTTGTCATAAAAATGTTAAAGTATGTTTTACTAGCAGTGGGTCTTATAGTGCTTTTTGCTTTTGGAACTATACTTTATCTGAAAAGTGAAGTTGCAGATATTAATAAACTTCGTGAGCAGATTCAAAATGATAATACACAGTTAAAAAATAAAAATAAAAATCTTAACAACTCAATAACTCAAGCACAAACAACATTAGAGTTAAAAAAAGAGGAGATAAGTAATATGTCAGATTCTTTAAGCACTATTGAATTGATGATAGGCTTAACTCCAAATAAAGATATCCCTTTACAAGAGAGAATCGATATTACAAAATTAGATTCTGAATCAAGAGCAACACTTTTACAGTTTGTACCGAGTGGTTCACCAATTATTTATAAGGGTATTACAAGTAAATATGGTTATAGATTTCATCCAATTTTAAAAAGAAAAGAGTTTCATCGTGGAATAGATATGAGAGCTGATATGAAAACACCAGTTTATGCAACAGCAGATGGAATCGTTGAATATGCAGGTAATCATAAAAAGAGTGGTTATGGGAGATTAGTAATTATAAATAATAATTATGGTTTTAAAACATATTTTGGTCATTTAAATAAAATTGTGGTAAAATCAAAACAATTTGTAAGAAAAGGTGATTTAATTGCTTATACTGGTAACTCAGGTATGAGTAATGGTCCACATCTTCATTATGAGATAAGATTTATGTCAAATCCATTAAACCCTTTTTGGTTTATAAAATGGAATAGTAAAAACTATAATGAAATATTTGAAAAGGAGAAGAGAGTCCCATGGCAATCTTTGATAAAAGCAACAACAAAAATAACAGTAAACAGCCCGACTCAAGCACAACCATCATCACAGTCGGTTCGACAATAACAGGTGAGATGTCACTGTCTTGTAACCTTTATATAGATGGAAAATTCAATGGAATAATCAACTCTAGCAAAGAGATTAGTATTGGGAAGCAAGGTGAAGTACAAGCTGATATAAAAGCAAATAAACTGATTATACAAGGTTTTGTAGATGGAAAAATTAGTGCTGAGAGTGTTGAGATAAAAGCAGATGGTAAGGTTAAAGGAACAATAGAATCAGCTGAATTAATTATAGAATCACAAGGTATCTTTGAGGGTACATCGATTGTAAAAAAATCAGCACAACAAAAGCAGATAACTAAAGATAGTACCCTAAAACCATAATGTTACAAAGCTCATTATTTGAATATTTCAAAACGGTAAAAAAACAGAATCTTGAGATTCTTCTATGTGAAGATTCTAAAGAGGCAATAGAGTTAGAAAGTGTAGCTAGATTTTTTAACAAAGATGTTTTAGTTTTTCCAGATTTTCGTCCAAGTTTTGGCGATGATTTAAGAGTATATAAAGAGGAGATTCATCAACTTTTTTCTGCTTTAAGATTCTACTACAACACAAAGAAAAAGCCATTAATTATATCCCCATTAAAAACAATGCTATTTCATCTACCAAAAAAAGAGTTATTAGAATCTACCACTTTAGAGTTTGGTGAAGATGTTAAACTAAAACCTTTTAAAGAGCAGATGTTGCACTGGGGTTATACTTTTGTAGATATGGTTCAGGTTGAGGGTGAGATATCTCATCGCGGTGATATTATAGATATTTATGTTCCATCAGCTTCAAATCCAGTTAGAATCTCCCTTTTTGATGAAACAATAGAGCAGATAAAATATTTTGAACTAGAATCTCAAAGAACTATTGGTGATGAGTTAGATTCTTTAGATGTTACAAGTGCTTTTTATTCTCTTGATGAGGATAGTTTTAATCAACTAAATCTAAAAGTAGAAAATTCAGAGTTTGATTCTTTATCAAAAGATATAGCTTCACTTGGATTGTGGTATTTAGAGGATAATGCAAGTAATTTTTTAGATGGTAAAAAAGTTTTTCTTTCTCATAAGATGGATGATTTACTAAAAGATGCTTATGGGATAAATGAACCACAAATCTCAAGAGAGTGCTTTAACCTAGAGTTACTTCCAGATTCTGATAATTATAAAGAGTTAGTTGTTGCAGATTTAGGAACATTACTAAAAGTACATAAAAATAAAAAAGTAACTATTATCGCTTCAAACAAGGCTGTAATGAAACAGATGGGAATCTTCTCACTTGATAATATTACAGAGGTTTATGCTCCATATATCTTAAATATTATCTCAAGAGATGAATTAGTTATCTCGCTTAATAAACCTGATAAACTTAGAAGAAGACGAAAAAGTTCTATACTTTTGGATGATTTGAAAACTGGTGACTATGTTGTTCATGAGGATTATGGTGTTGGAATCTTTGAGGGGATAGAGCAAACAGAGATTTTAGGTGGTGTAAAAGATTTTATAGTTATAAAATATATTGGTGATGATAAGATTCTATTACCAGTTGAGAATCTTGATTATATTGATAGATATATCGCTTCTGGTGGTTCAACCCCTGTTTTAGATAAGCTTGGAAAAGGTAGTTTTGGTAAGTTAAAAGAGAAGGTTAAAAAACGACTTTTTGAGATTGCTGGAGCTATTTTAAATACAGCAGCAGCAAGAGCTTTGATAAAAGCACCAAAAATAAATCTTTCAAAAAAAGAGTTACAAGAGTTTCAAAAATCTAGTGGATTTGATTATACTCAAGATCAAACTCAATCAGTAGATGAGATTATAACTCAACTGAGTTCAGGTCATATTATGGATAGATTACTCAGTGGTGATGTTGGTTTTGGTAAAACAGAGGTAGCCTTAAATACTATCTATGCTGCATATAAATCAGGTTTTCAATCAGCATTTATAGTTCCGACAACATTATTATCTGCACAACATTATCGTTCACTTGATGAGAGATTCAAAGATATGGGGATTAGGTACTCAAAACTAGATAGATTTGTTAGTACAAAAGATAAAAATAATATTATTAAAGCACTAGCGAGTGGTGAGTTGGATGTTGTTGTTGGAACTCACTCACTTTTTGGTTTAGAGTTTAAAAAATTAGGTATTGTGATTATAGATGAGGAGCATAAGTTTGGTGTAAAACAAAAAGAGAAGATTAAAGAGCTTTATCATAATGTTCATCTTCTCTCTATGAGTGCTACACCGATTCCCCGTTCATTAAATCAAGCACTAAGTTCTATTAAAACTATGAGCCAACTTTTAACTCCACCAAGTGAAAGACAGGGTGTAAGAACATTTGTAAAAGAGTATAGTGAAAAGCTAATCAAAGAGGTGATTCTAAGAGAGCTTCGTCGTGGTGGACAAATTTTTTATGTTCATAATTCGATAGACCATATGCCTATAAAAATGGGTGAGCTAAAAGCGATACTTCCTGATCTTAGAATCTTGATGCTTCACTCTAAAATTTCAGCTGTTCAAACAGAAAAAGAGTTACTAAAGTTTGAGGCTGGTGAGTATGATTTGATGCTAGCAACATCAATTATAGAATCTGGTATCCATATCCCAAGTGTTAATACAATAATAGTAGATGGTGCAGATAGATTTGGTATAGCAAATTTACATCAGCTTCGTGGTCGTGTAGGTCGTGGGTCTTATGAGGGTTTTGCATATTTTATAGTTCAAAATAAAGAGAACTTAACTGATGATTCTAAAAAGCGACTTTTGGTTTTAGAATCTAACTCATTTTTAGGTAGTGGTTCTGTTCTTGCACACCACGATTTAGAGATAAGGGGAGGGGGGAATCTTGTTGGTGATGCTCAAAGTGGACATATCAAAAATATAGGTTACTCTTTGTATCTAAGAATGTTAGAAGATGCTATAAAACTTCTAAGTAATACACATGAAAATAAAAGGGTAAAAGTTGATATTAAGCTAACTATAAGTGCTTATATATCTGATGAGGTTGTTAAAGAGGATAGATTAAGATTAGATATTTATAGACGACTATCCCAATGTGAAGAGCCAGTGGAGTTGTATGAGATAGAGGAGGAGTTAATCGATAGATTTGGTGAGCTAGATACCCCAACAAAACAGTTTATAGAGTTAATGGTTATTAAACTTTTGAGTTTACAAAAAGATATAAAATCAATAATGAACTATGGACAAAATATAACTATCACATATTTGAACGATTCAAAAGAGAGCATAAAGTCAGATTCTAGAGATGATGATGACATCATAAAATCTACACTTTTTTATCTTAGAAACAGTAAGCTAAAAGTGTTATAGTAACTTGCTACATAGAATAGATAAAGGTATTTTATATATGCTCGTTGGAGCATTAATCTCTGCACTAAATGGAGCTATAACTAAGATTTTATCAGATGATATGAGTGCTATGGAGATAGTATTTTTTCGGAATCTGATAGGTATAGCGATGATTCTGTATACTTTAAAACATACCCCTCCAACACTTGTAGGTAGTAAGTTTCATATGTTGATAACAAGAGGAGTTCTTGGATTCTCAGCTATGATTCTATTTTTTTATACCATAACTGTTATCCCTTTGGGAGAGGCAATCACACTAAATAAAACATCCCCATTGTTTGTAACTATTTTGGCTTATTATCTTTTAAAAGAGCATTTAGATAAAAATACAATCTTAGCATTACTTATAGGTTTTTTAGGGGTAATTTTTATTACAAAACCTTTTGGTATGAGTATATCGTATGAGCATTTTTTAGGTGTCTTAGGTGGTTTTTTAGCTGCAAGTGCTTATACAACAATAAAAAAAATAAAAGATATTTATGATGCTAGAATTATAGTTTTATCTTTTGTAGGGATAGGGACGCTACTTCCTGCCTTGTTCTTCTTAGTAGCTCCATATATAGATCCACCAGATTCTATCTCTTTTTTATTTCCAGTTTTTATAGTTCCTGATAGTTTATCTATTTGCTTACTGATATTTTTTATGGCTCTTATCTCCACTATATCTCAATGGTTATTGACAAAGGCATATAGTATTTCAAACCTAAGTATTATTGGTGTTATTAGTTATACAAATATCCCATTTGCGATAGGTTTTGGATGGATGCTTGGAGATTCTTTTCCTGATTCTTTGACTTTTATTGGTATAGGTTTAATTACTTTTGGTGGTATTTTAGTTGGGAAAAAAGTTAAAAAAAAATAAGTTTTTAGATATAATTTTCAAAATTTAAAATAAGAAAATAATTATGAAAATAGCATTTATAGGTGATATTGTTGGTCGTCCTGGTAGAGATATGATTCAAAAGTATTTACCAAAAATAAAAAAAGAGTATGAGATTGATTTTGTGATAGCAAATTATGAAAATACCTCGCACGGTTTTGGTCTAACTTCTAAAAATGCAGATGAACTTAAATCATACGGAATAGATTGTATGACAGGTGGAAACCACTCTTGGGATAAAAAAGATATTATCCCCCTTTTTGATACTCATGAACTTCTTCGTCCAGATAATTACCCTGATGAGGTGGCTGGAACTGGATGTAAAATTTATGAGATTAATGGTGAAAAATTAGCAGTTTTAAATCTGATGGGTCATTTCTCTATGCCATATTGTGATAATGCTTTTAGATGTGCAAAAGAGAGAGTTGCAAACTTAAAAATGGTAGATGGTGTAGAAAATATTTTTATAGATTTTCATGCAGAAGCTACAAGTGAAAAACGGGGTATGATGATGCTTCTTCAAGGGGAAGTAAGTGCTATAATTGGGACACATACCCATGTAAGTACAGATGATTTTCAAATAGTAGATGGTACTGCATATATGACTGATATAGGTCTTACGGGTTGTAGAGATAATGTGATAGGTATGGATTCAAAAGTACCATTAAAACAGTTTTTAACTGGGATGAAAGGTCATTTTGATATACCGAAGAGATGTAAAAAGATTCTACAAGTTGCTGTTATGGATATTAGTGATGGAAAGTGTAGTAGTGCTATAAAATTAAAATATTTTGATGATAACAGGGTGATAAAAAGTGATGCTTGGGTAGAGGATGATTAAGCAGTAATTTTATAATACAAATCATTTGAGAGATAAGTGTTTACCATAGTTTGTCGTAAATTTTTCTCTTTTAATGATTTTATATCTTCTGGAAGATTTGTATCTATTTTAGGAGTTTGATCTAAAATTGCTATCGGTTTTCTTCTAAGTGAAAACATTTTAGAATTATCATCATAAGCTGTTTTTGCATTATTAAGAGTTTTAAACTCTATAAATTTTTGTGAAATCTCTACGGTTTTATTCATCTCTTTGTTATCAAAATTTAGTGGGTTTTGTTTGAAATTTAATTTTTGTCTATTTTTTAATATTTGATTTGTAGAGATATAATTGGTATGAATATCAGATAGATTTTCAAGTTTTACAGATGATGATTTTAGAAGTTTAGATGAAAACTTGGAATCACTAACACCCTCTTTTTCAACATTTTTAGCAGTTTTATTAGAACTGTTTGTTTGTATATATGTACTATACGATGAAACAAACATCTTAAACTCCTTTGACTCTTATCTACTACAATTTTATATCTTATTAACTTGAAAATACCTTATAATAATATTTAATATAATTTTGTTGGTATGAATTTTAAAACTATTACTGTTTTTTTTATTACCTAATGTTAAATTTTTTAAATTATCTTCAATAGATACTCTCTTATTTATATTATTATAGCTATAATAACTATATTAACTATAATAAGGTAAGTGTGCATTAACATGAATATTAAAAAAAGAATCATATTATCAATGACCCTTTTATCATCACCTTTGTTCTCTTTAACTCTTCAAGAGAGTGTATCAGAGGTGATAAATACAAACCCAATAGTGCAAGAAAGATTAAAAAATTTTAGAATTACTCAACAAGATTTAAATATTGCAGAATCTGAGTATTATCCACAGATAGATTTGAGAGTATCAGGTGGTTATAATAATGCTGGAGAGATTTCTAATAGAGTAAGAGATATAGATTATACTAATTATGAAAGTTCTATAACATTAACTCAAAATCTATTTGATGGTTTTGGAACTATGCATAAGGTTGATTTTGAAGAGAGCAGAATCTTAGCTGCTGGTTATAAATATATAGAAACATCTAACGATATGGCATTTAAAATGACAATGGCATATATAGATGTACTTAAGGCCCACAAACTACTACAAACAGCAAGAGAAAATGTACAGATAAATAGAGATATATATAAAAAAGTAAAAGAACTATTTGATAGTGGTTTAACGACAGATTCAGAAGTAAAAAAGATAGAATCATCATTATCTCTTGCTAGATCTAACCTTACAGTACAAAGAAATAATGTACAAGATAAAGAGTATGGTTTCAAAAGAGTTTTAGGAAGAATGCCAAAAATAGCAGAGATGCAATTTCCAAATTTTGATACTGAAATGCCATCAAGTATAGAGCGAGCAGCTTTGTATGCGATAGAAAATAATCCATCATTATTAGTTAGTCGCTATAACATTAAAGGCTCACAATCACTCTATAAACAAAGACAAAAAGATTATTATCCAAAATTAGATTTAATAGTAGACCAAACATTTAATGAGGCTAATCCATCTAGTAATGGTTTTAATAATCTTGATGATAGATTTCGTGCAAGAGTTGTTTTAACATATAATTTATTTCGTGGTGGAGCAGATAAGGCAAATGTTCAAAAACATATAAGTATGGTAAATCAAGAGATAGAGTTACAAAGAGATTTGAAAAGACAAGTTATTGAGGGACTAGAACTATCTTGGAACTCATATATTATGACAGAAGCACAACTAGTTGATTTAAGGGAATATAGCAAATTTAGTGAGACAACTCTTGATCTTTATTCAGAAGAGTATAATTTAGGGAGAAGAACATTACTTGATTTGCTAACAGCACAAAATGATGTTATTAATTCCCGCTCACAAGTTATCCAAGCAGAGTTTGATGTACTAAGTGCAAGATATAGAATCTTAGATGCTATGGGTCTTTTAGTTTTAGCTGTTAATGGTTCAACTGATGAGTTTACTTCAAGAGTAAATATTAGTAAGAATAATATAGAAGCTAAAGAGATTTTAGATGAATTACCAGTTCGACTAGATGTTGATAATGACAAAATAGCTGATGGAATAGATCTGTGTGATAACTCTTTATTAAACAACAAAGTGATGGCTTATGGTTGTGAAAATATCAAAAGAGATAATGATGAAGATGGTGTAGCAGACATATATGATAGATGTCCACTTACTCAAAAGGGTAGAAAAGTAGATGAGAGTGGTTGTCGTGTTAGGGTATTAGTTGAAAATAATAATTTAGATGAAGATGAATTTTCTATTGATAAAGTTTATTTAGATGATACTCAAAAAGGTGAACATATACTTACTTTATATTTTGCTAATGATTCACAGCAACTTACAGATAAAAGTAAAAAAGAGTTAAATGATTTTTACTATTTTATAAAAGAGAATCCTGAGTACACAACACAGATAGTTGGGCATACAAGTAAAACGAAGGTTAGTAAAAAAGATTACAATATAAAACTTTCAAAAAATAGAGCAGAGATAGTAGCAAATGAGTTAGAAAAACTTGGACTTAAATACCAAAGAATCTCTACACTTGGGAAAGGTTTTTCAGAGCCAATAGCAGATAATAAAACAAAAGATGGTGCGATGAAAAATCGTCGTGTTGATATTCTTTTATTTAAAAGGGATAAATAATTATGAAAATTTATGTAACTCTACTAGCTTTATTTTGTGTTTTAAATGCTGGAACTTATGATGAAAACTATGATGTTTTTGATGCAACATCAGTAAATGAAAATTATGATGTTTTAATGGATGGTGAGTTTAAAGAGGTGATTAGATTCGATGAGTTGTATTTTGAAGATGAGGTTCTAAATGATGATTCAAATATCACTTTTGAAAATATATCTAAAAAAATAAAAACTTATGTAGATTCTAATAATAAGATTCTAATCTCAATAATTGGTTTTACAGATAGAAAAACAGATGATATTAATGAACTAAAAGTTGAATCAAAAACTTATGCAAATAGGTTTCAAAATCTTTTTTCTTACTCTTTAAGTGAAAATGAAACTATTAAACTTAGTGAAAATTATGCTCAAAGTATAGCTACTAAATTAGCTGAAAAAGGTTTCGATAAAAATCTAATGATTGTTGAGTATAGAGGTGGAAAGGATAATTTAAGTACACTAGGATCTTCAGATAGTAGAGCTATTTCTCGTCGTGTTATGATAGCAATTTATGTATATAAATAGTTAGTAGTTAAAAGGTATTTTAAATGAGTAATAGAACAATCTCGATAAAACAAGATTCTTTACTTGATTCTTTAGTTTTATATACAAAAATATTTCATAAGCCATTTACAGCAGAAGCTTTGATGTCTGGACTTCCTGTTGAAAACTCAAATGAATCAAGTCAGCTTTTTTCTATTGGTGGTTCTAAATCACTTTTTTCTAGAGTCGCTGGTAGAGCTGGTTTAAAATCTACTTTGATTGAGAGACCGATTGATAATATGCTTCAATTACAGCTCCCAATAATTCTAATTCTAAAAAATGATTACACTTGTATTTTAGAAAGATTTTCTGATGATAGGAAAAAAGTAAAAATTATCTATCCAGATGGTGATGGAGTTGAGGAGTGGATAGCTACTGATGATTTAGAGAGTGAATATTTAGGTTTTGCTTTTATGTTAAAAAAAGAATTTAGATATAACGATAAAAATTCAAGAACTCTACAACTGCAACAAAAACATTGGTTTTGGAGTACATTAAACCTATCTCGTGGTATCTATAAAGATGTTCTTTGGGCATCTTTTTTAATCAATCTTTTTGTTTTAGCAACACCTCTATTTACTATGAATGTATATGACAGAGTTATACCAAATAATGCAGAGGAGACTCTACTTGTTTTTACCATAGGGATAGTCTTAGTATATGTATTAGATTTTTTTCTAAAATTAACTCGTGCATATATGCTTGAACTTGCAGCTAAAAAGAGTGATGTAATTATGTCATCTATAATATTTGAAAAAGTATTAGATTTACAGATGTCTGCTCACCCAGATTCAGTAGGTTCATTTGCAAATAATCTAAAAAACTTTGAATCAATAAGATCATTTTTTACAACAGCTACTATGACAGCAGTTATTGACCTACCATTTGCCATTATATTTTTAGCTGTTATATATTATATAGGTGGAAATATTGTTTTTGTTCCTATGAGCGTTATGGTATTAATTTTATTATATGCTCTTATTATCAAAAATCCATTAAGAGAAAGTATAGAAAAATCTCACGAAGCATCAGCAAAGAAAAATGGGATTTTAATAGAAGCATTACAAAATATAGAGACTGTTAAAACAATGAGAATGTCTGGAAAAGTGCAGTATGATTGGGAAGAAGCAACAGGTGAGATAGCAGAAAAAAATATAAAGTCTAGACTCTTATCAGCAACGATTCCAAGTATTACAAATCTATTGATTCAGCTAAACACAGTTTTTATAGTTGTTATTGGTGTTTATATGATAAAAGATTTTGAATTAACAATGGGTGGTTTAATAGCCGTAGTTATTTTATCATCAAGAACAGTTGCTCCTATGGGTCAGGCTGCTTCTCTTATAACTAATTATGCAGATTCAAAAAGCTCTTTTGAAACAATAGATGAGATTATATCAAGACCAGCAGAGAGACCAGCAGGAAAACAGTTTTTAGAAAGACCAGCTGTTCATGGAAAAATAGAGTTTCAGAATGTTTGTTTTACTTACCCACAAGCAGATATTACAGCTTTAGAAAATGTTAGTTTTACTATTGAAGCTGGTGAGAAAGTATCAATAATAGGTAGAATAGGCTCAGGAAAATCAACTATTGCTAAACTTATTTTAAAGCTTTATGAGCCTACAAGTGGAACTATTTTACTAGATGGGATAGATATAGCACAGTTAGATCCAGCAGATATTCGTAAATATCTTAGTTATGTACCTCAAGATATACATCTTTTTAGGGGTTCATTGAAGGACAATATTATATCTTCAGAGATGCATCCAAGCGATGAAAATATTATTCATGCTTCTAAGGTAAGTGGTGCTTATGAGTTTATACATAAACATCCTCGTGGATACGATATGCAGATTGGGGAGAGAGGTGCAGGTTTATCTGGTGGACAAAGACAGAGTATTGGTGTTGCTCGTGCAATTTTAGAAGATTCCCCAATTCTACTTATGGATGAACCAACAAATGCGATGGATCAAACTACTGAAGGTAAATTAATTACAAATCTTAAAAAAGAGATGGGTAATAAAACAGTAGTTTTAGTAACTCAAAAATTAAACTTATTGACATTAGTAGATAGGGTTATCGTTATGCATCACTCTAAATTACTTCTTGATGGTGCAAAAAAAGATGTATTAGAGAAGTTAAAAGGAACAAATAATGTCTGAGAAAAAAATTAAAAATTTATCTAAAAGAGATTATGAATTTATGAACAGTTTGAGTTCAGCTGTTTTACAAGTAACACCAAGAAAAATTAGAGTTGTTTTATACTTTTGGATAGTGACAATTCTTATATTTTTTATTTGGGCAAATTTTGCTTATATAGATGAGATAGCTAGAGGTGATGGGGATATTATACCTAGTGGTAAAAATCAGATGATTCAAAATTTAGAGGGTGGTATCGTAGAAGAAATTTTAGTTAAAGAGGGTGATGTAGTTAAAAAAGGTCAGCTTCTTATTAGAATTGATAATCAAAAAGGGAAAGCATCATATAGTTCAAATGAGATAAAAGCAAACTCATTGGAAGCTAAAATAATCCGTTTAAAAGCAGAATCAAGTGGAAAAAAGTTTAATCCAAGTAAGAAGCTTTTAGATAGAATTCCAGTATGTGTAGAGAATGAAAAAAGTTTATATGATACGAATCAAAAACAATTAGCTTTTAAACTGAGTGCATTAAAAGAGCAATTAAGTCAAAGAAAACAAGAATTAGCAGAGGCAAAAGTAGCAAGAGGAGATGTAAAAGAATCTCTTTCTTTAATTACTAAAGAGTTAAAGATGACTAAACCTATGGTGGAAAAAGGTGTAAGATCAAAAATAGAATTTTTTCAATTGCAAAGGGAAGCTAATGATATTAGAGAGAGATATAACTCTGTTAGATTGTCTATTCCAAGATTAGAATCAGCTATAAAAGAGGCTAGAAATACTATTAAAGAAACAAAGTTAAGTTATGCAAGTGATGCAAAATTAAAATATAATGAGGCTATATCTGAATTAAAAGGTTTTAATGCAAACTCAACGGCACTAGAGGACCAAGTAACAAGAACACTTGTTAAATCACCTATGAATGGGATAGTTCAAACACTTTTTGTTCATACGGTTGGTGGTGTTATTAAACCTGGTGCCGATATAGTGGAGGTTGTTCCAAGTGATTCTAAACTACTTGTAGAGGTGAAAATTAAACCAGCAGATATAGCTTTTATATATCATGGTCAAAAAGCAATTGTAAAATTTACTGCTTATGATTTTGCTATTTATGGTGGTTTGACTGGTGAGGTTGTGCATATTAGTGCAGATACAATTACTGATCAAAAAGATAATGTTTTTTATACTGTAAGAATTAAAACTAATAAAAGTTACCTTGAAAAAAATGGAACAAAACTTAAAATAATTCCTGGTATGACAGTTAGTGTAGATGTTATAACTGGAAGAAAAACAGTTTTAGATTATATTTTGAAACCAATTTTAAAAACAAAACAATATACATTTACGGAGAGATAGATGCAAATTATATTACATAGTGATGATATGGCATTATTGATTCATTGGGAAAAGTCTATAAATGAAAAGTGTTATATTGTTGATGACTTAGAATCTTTAAAATGTATTAAAGATTCTATTGTTATTTTAAATTTTTCATCTTGTGGTACAAGGTGTAGAGAGATAATTTTTGAATTACAAAAGTTTAATAATAAGGTTTTAATCCTTCATCGAACACCAAATATAAATAGTGCAAAAGAGATTTTAGGATATGGAGCAAGAGGTTATGGAAATGCTCTTTTAGGAGGTCATTTTTTAGTTAATGCAGTAGAAACTATAAAGGAAAATATGGTTTGGTTGCACCCTGAATTTACTAGTTTGCTCATTCAAGATATACCATCAACTAAAGATGACAAAGAGAATTTATTATCATCTTTAACTGTAAGGGAGAAAGAGGTAGCATTACTTCTAAAAGATGGTGATACTTATAAACTAATAGCTCAAAAACTGGATATAACACCAAGAACAATAAAGGCTCATGCTGGTCATATTTATGCTAAATTAAATATAAAAGATAGAGTGGGACTAGCACTACTTCTTAAATAAATTTCTTAACTATTTTTTTCTTCTACCTCTTATTGTCCCTATGGACAATAGTAATCAATTCTAAATTTTTATATACTCTATTAAAATAAAATTATGTCTAAATTTAGGAGATTTAATTATGGGTACAATGATTGGAAAAGTAGAAGCGTTAAGTGGTAAGTTTTTTGCAAAAGATTCAGCAGGTAAAATAACTGAATTAAAAGTTGGTGACCCAATAATTGAAGGTACTCTTGTTTTTGGAAGTGATGAAAATAGTGCAGAAGCAATTATAAAAATTGTATTAGTTGGAATGGATGAACAATTATTTTTAGAACATAACCAACAACAACTTTTTGATGCATCATTAATAGATGCACTTTTTATGGCAGAAGATGGAATTGATCCAGATAATATAGGTAAATTAGTAGAGCAAAGTAATAGAGATAACAATGATGATAGTCAAGATCCAGATAGTGCTGCTGGTGCAGAGTTAATAGCAGAATATGCAAAAAGAGCAGATTTTAACGATAGAGATAATCATGAGAGAGATGTTGTAGCTGATCTGAGAGATGCTGAGTGGAATGATGTAGTAAATGTTTATAATGAAGATGGTGAATATATTGGAAAAGAGTTAATTGAAGAACTAGTAAAAAATTTAAAATCAAAATCAGAACCAGAACCAGAACCAAAATCTGATGATACAGCTAAACCAACAATCTCTATAGATGATATAACAGTAGATGAAGATGCTGGAACAATGACATTTACAGTAAGCTTATCAGACAGCACAGCAGATGATGTAACATTCGATTTTAAATCTAAAGATGCAAC
>JAMOPL010000017.1 GCA_027064515.1 Sulfurimonas sp.
CCTATTTTACCTTTCATGTAATGATCCCTCTTTCACTTTTAGTATTGGTTTTAAGAAAAAATCAATAATTGTTTTCTTGCCAGTAACTATATCAACTTTAGCTATCATACCGGGAATAATTATTAATTTTTCTCCATTATGTTCTAAATAATTTTTATCTGTTTTTACTACTATTTTATAAAAACTTTTCCCATCTCTTGATTCTATATCTTTTATACTATCAGCAGATATTTCTATAATTTTTCCTTCTAGCCCACCATATATTGAAAAATCATATGCCGTCAACTTCACCCTTACTTTCAATGATGGATTAATAAAAGCTATATCTTTTGGATCTATTTTAGCTTCAATAAGTAAAATTTCACTATCTGGCACTATCTCAATAAGATCTTCCCCTGAACGAATAACACCACCTATCGTATTTATATTTATCTGTTTTACTATCCCATCAACAGGTGATTTTATTATTGTCTTTTCCAGTCTATCACTATCTGTTACAAATCTTGCTTCTAGTTTTTTTATATCACTTATTTTTTCTTGGAGTTCTAAAGAGATTTCTGATTTAAAAAATTGTAATTTTTCTTCTATTTGAGCTGAAGATTCTTGTATAGAGAGCTTTGTGCGAGGTATAGATAAGCTTGCTGCATCTAAGCTTCCTTTTAAATTATTATACTCTTTTTGTATATTTAATAATTCAACTTTTGATTTAGAACCTGATTTAACCATTTTTTCGATAATAACATACTCTTTTTTAATATATTTTAGAGTTCTTTTTAGTTGCTTCACTTTTGAACGAATCTCAACTAATTCCTGCTTTTTTTGTTTATATTGCAATTTAATGATTTTTAAAGAATTTTTTCTCTCAAAAAATTTATTTTTATAAATTTTTTGTTGATTATTAATATATTGTTTTGCTTGTTGTTCTAACTTTTTTGGATATTTCAATTTACTAAAATGACCTTTATAGTTAGTAGTTAACTCTTTTTCTAATCTTATTTTTGCTGTTTTCAATGCCAGTATATTTTCTTCTGTCTCTTCAAATGAAGCCTTAAATCTAGTAGTATCTATTTTCAATAGGGAATCACCTTTTCTTACAGCCACACCCTCTTTAATTAAAATATCACTAATAATTCCAGTATCAAAATATTGTACTATCTGAATTTTACTTGATGGAATAACCTTGCCATCACCTGATGTAAATTCATCAACTTTCGCAATATTTGCCCATATTAATAATGAAATTACAGTAATTATAATTGTAAAAAATAAAAAATTTGCACCACCAGAAGCTTCTTCATTACTAACACCATGCAAAGGATTAATAAATTCAACATCACTAGTCTTCTCTAGATTATCATTTTTACTATTCATCACTAGCCTTTTGATTTACTTTAAAAACTTCATCCTTTGGTCCATCAGCTACTATTTTACCATTATCTATTACAATCACTCTATCTACTAAATCTAAAAGTGGCATTTTATGTGATATTACTATAAATGTTTTATCTTTAATGATTTTTTTCATTCTTTTTATAAAAGTATTTTCACTTCTTTTGTCCATAGAGTTTGTTGGTTCATCCATAAGTAAAATACCAGAATTAGATAATAATGCTCTTGCTAAAGTTACGGCCTGTCTTTCACCACCACTCAAGCCTTCACCACGCTCACCCACTAAGAAATCATAACCTTCTTCATGTTTAGCAAGGAAATCATGAACACCTGCTAATTTAGATACCTCTATAATCTCCTCATCACTAACATATTGTTCACCAATAGTAATATTATCTTTTATACTTCCCATAAACAAAAATGCTTCTTGTGGCACACATCCAACGGCTTGTCTCAAATCTGCAGGATCAATTTGTCTAACATCAGTTTGATCAATTAAGATAGATCCCTTTGTTGGTGAATACAAATTAATTAATAATTTTCCTAAAGTTGATTTACCTGAACCCATTTTGCCTAAAATAGCTACCTTCTCACCTTTTTTAATAGTAAGATTTATATCACTTAATGCTTTATAAGCTTGATTTTTATAACTAAATGACACATTTTTAAACTCAATATCTCCAACCAAATATGGTCTACTTAAAAATTTATGCTGTTTATTTTCAGTTTCCATTTTCATAATACTATCAATATCATTTAATGCAATCATAGTTTTATCATATCGTAGAACCATACTAACAATGCTTCCAAGTGGAGCTATAACCCTGCCATTGAGTATCATGGCAGCAATTATACTACCCATTGTAGCATCACCATTTAGTGCCATATATACCCCTAATATAATTATTGATATAGTTGCTAACTTTGATACAAGTGCTATAAAATTATTATTGATTTGAGACAGAAACTGTAATTTTTCACTGTAATATGTAGTTTGTACTAATGCTCTATCCCAATGAGTTTTCATTCGGTTATAGCCTCGTATACTTTTTATGATTTCTAAACCTGATACTGTTTCATGTAAAGTACTTTGTTTTAATTGTTCCTCTTTAGATGCTTTTTGTGCTATTATTTTTGTTTTTCTTTGTATAAAATATGAAAATATAAAAATAGTTACCACTGCAATTACAGGAATCCAACCTAATGCTCCAGAAAAATAAAATATAACCCACATAAATAAAAGGATAAATGGTATATCTACTAAAGTAGCAATAGTCGCACTTGTAAAAAAATCTCTAACACTTTCAAATGATTGCAATCTACTAACAAATTGTCCTGTTGAAGATGGTTTTTCATTTAATTTTAGATTTAATACTTGATCAAATATTCTATGTGATATAACAACATCTGCCCGTTTTCCAGCTTTTCCAATATAATAAGCACGAAGTAATTTTAAAATAAAATCAAATATCATCACTATAAATATACCAAATGTCATTGCCCACATAGTTTCAATTCCATAGTTAGGAAGAACTCTATCAAATACATTTCTCATAAATAAGGGAGTTGCCAAGACAAAAATATTGATGATTATTGCAGCTATAATCACTTTATTGTAAATATGTATATTTCTAAGTAAAGCACCAAAAAACCATTTTTTAGGCTCTTCTATTTTAACTTCATCAGAGATTCTATTATTAAAATTATATGTAGGTTTCACTATAATTAATTTATTTATATACTCTTTCTCTAGCTTTTTAATAGAAATCTTTGTTTCACCTTCACTTAAACCAGGAAGTATTATAGTTGCTTCTTCATCATTGAAATCAACCAAAACACAAGCTCTGTTATTTTCAAGAAGTATCACACTAGGTAAGGCTAATTTAGATATTTTATCTAACTTTCTATCAACTAATTTAGATATTAATCCAATTCTTTTAGAGGAATCTATAAAATTGTCAACCGTCATAGAGGAGTTATATATTGCGAATCCTGATGTCAGAGATGCTTTTGAAACTGCTCTTTGATAGTATTTTGATAAAAATACTAAAGATTCCAACAAGGAATCTACAACTCTATTTTCACTAAGTTGTTCTAATTTAGTATCTGATAACATATAATTAATTTAATTTTAATTCATTAGTAAGTTCATCATCTGAAATTAACAATTCTTTTTTGAGTTCTAATTTTGTTTCATCCAGAACATATTCACTACAAACCTGATTCTTTTCACTTAAAATTGAATCACTTAGTATATTTAAATTATTTAAAATATTGTAATATTCATCATAAAGTAAAAATTCTGTTTCAATAAATAAAAGTCTAGTTCTAAACAATTCTGATTCAGCATTTAGAACATCTATAAATGTTCTACTACCATCTACAAGTTGCTGATTATAAACTTCAACTATTTTCTTATTATCAGCTATATATAATTTAAGATTTTCTAGTCTTTTTTTAGTTTTTTCATAACTTTTGTAAGAACTTCTTATACTATCAGATACATCACCTTTTATAGCGTCTAGTATTTTTCTTTGCTCTAAAACAAATATTCTTTCTCTTTGTTGAGTTAAATCGTCTTTACCACCATTATAAAAATTCCAATCTGATTTCAATCTAATTCTATAAACATATCTTCTTCCATTTTGAGGTTCGGCTAAATCATTATCCCACTCACCCTCAAGTTGTAACTTTAAATCTGGTTTATATTTAGCATCTTCTATTAAAGCTTTTGATGTATGCTCTTTTATCAACTCTTGCTGAGCATTTATTTGACTATTTTTTCTTAA
>JAMOPL010000018.1 GCA_027064515.1 Sulfurimonas sp.
AATATTATAGATATCGCAAGAAGTGGTAAATCTACTCCGATGTTAGGATTCAATAAACCGATGGAGGGTAAACTTACTCTTAAATCTACTGATAAAATTGAGAGTAAATATTATCTTAGAATTAATGTTTCAGATAAAGCTGGAGTATTAGCAAAAATCACTAAAGTTTTTGAAGAGAATAATATCTCAGTTGAAACAATGCTTCAAAGACCATCAACGGATGATTCTGCTAATCTTCTAATCTCTACACATATCGCAATTGAAAAAGATATTCAAAATATGATGATTCAGTTAGAAACTCTTGATTTTGTAAACTCGACACCTGTTATGATTAGGATTGTATAAAATGGGTAAAATTATAATTTGGCATAATCCTAATTGCTCAAAATCAAGAGAGGCTATGAATATTATAGAAGATAATGGATGTGAAAAAGAGGTTATAAAATATCTTGATTCTAGACCAGATAATAATAGTATAAAAAATATTTTAAATTTGTTAGATATAAACCCTCGTGAGCTAATGAGAACAAAAGAACTAATATATAAAGAGTTGAATTTAGATACTCAAGAGGATGAAAATAAGCTTGTAGAAGCTATGGTAAATAATCCAATTTTAATAGAGAGACCAATAATTATAAAAGGTTCTAAGGCTATCATAGGTAGACCAACTTCGAAGATAGCTAGTTTTTTAAATAGTTAGGATTTAGTACCTAACTATTTAGTTAGGTACTCTTATAACATTAATCTCAGCATTTACTCTAAGTCTAGCAAAATAATCACTTAACACTTGTTCTCTTTTTTCAGAAGTAATTAAATTTTTAATTTGATTTTTCATATTTTCAAATCCAGAATCTTGTGCTGAAACAATTTTTTTTAGATAAAAAGTCATATATCCACCTTTTCCATTTGGAACAATAGGTGTAAAATTATTTATAGGTGTTCTTTTTAGTAAATTAGCTAATTCAGGAGAGATTCTATCATAAGGTAAAGTTTGTTCATTGTAAGATATTTGAGAAGAATTGAACATTGGATTTTGGATTTTTTGACTTAGAATCTCTTTGTTATTAGTTTGGTATATAACAACTGAAAATGATGATGGTTGAACTAAATCATTTTTATGCAGATTATAATACTCCTCAATTTCAGAATCAGTTGGTTCTTCAAGATGTGAATAAGAGATAGAAGAGTATAGCTTTTTTCTTTCTAAATTATTTTTAATTTTCTTTTTTAGTTGAGTTGAATTTATCCCATTACTATTAAGTTCAGCTGCATAAAAAGCATTTACACTCATATTATTTCTAGCTGCTGATTTTTTAATCTCCTCATAAACTTCACTAGAATCTACATTAATATTTCTTTTTTTCATCTCTATCTCTTCAAGTTTTTTTCTGATTAAAATGTTTGAAGCATTTTCTATATCTACATTTGATTTATTCATCTCCTCTTTTAATTCATAAAGAGTTATTGCTTCACCTTTTACAACAATGGCTACGCCACCAACTATTTCTGCATTTACAGAAGCTACAAATATAAGACTTAACAAGATTTTATACATATTAATCCATTTTTTAAAAATTTAGATATTTATTTTACCCCTTTTTAACCAACAGTTGCCTAAAATTCGCTAATTATAATACAAAGGCTCTCTCATGGTTGTTACTCGTTTCGCTCCCTCTCCTACTGGATATTTACATATTGGTGGTTTAAGAACTGCACTTTTCTCTTACCTTTGGGCTAAAAAAAATGGTGGTAAGTTTGTTCTTCGTATAGAAGATACTGATAAAGCAAGAAACTCAGAAGAAGCAACACAAGCAATTTTAAAAGCTTTTGAGTGGTTAGGATTAGAAGCTGATGGTGAGATAACTTACCAATCACAAAGAGATGAGATATATGCTAAATATATCAAACAACTACTTGATGAGGGAAAAGCTTATAAATGTTATATGTCAAAAGAGGAGCTTACAGAGCTTCGTGAAACTCAAATGGCAAATAAAGAGCGAACAAAATACAACGGTAAATATCGTGATTTTGATGGAACTCCACCAGAGGGTGTTGAACCAGTTATTAGAATCAAAGCACCTTTAACTGGAGAGATTCTAGTTAAAGATGGTGTGAAAGGCAATATATCTTTCCAAGCTGAAGATATTTTAGACGATTTTGTAATCGCTCGTGCTGATGGTGCTCCAACTTATAATTTTGTTGTGGCTATTGATGATTATTTGATGGGAATCAATGAAGTTATTCGTGGAGATGATCACCTATCAAATACACCAAAACAAATCGTTGTTTATAAAGCACTAGGATTTGAGATTCCAATGTTTTATCATGTTCCAATGATTCACAATTCTGCTGGTAAAAAGCTCTCAAAAAGAGATGGTGCTACTGATGTTATGGCATATAAAGAGATGGGCTATACTCCACAAGCACTTCTAAACTTTTTAGTTCGTTTGGGTTGGAGTCATGGAGATCAAGAGATATTTTCTATGGATGAGATGAAAGAGTTATTTAATCCCAAAGATATTAATAAATCAGCATCAATTTACAATACTGAAAAGTTAGATTGGTTAAATGCTCACTACATCAAAAACACTCCAAATAGTGAGTTAGCAGAACTTTTAACTCAATATGATTTAGTTTTAGCTTCACACGATAAAAAAGAGATTCTATTAGATGAATTAAAAGAGAGAGCAAAAACTTTAAAAGAGTTAGCATCTTTAACTAAAGAGATTCTTGAGACTCCAACGACTTATGATGAAAAAGCTGTTAAAAAAGCTTTTAAAGGGAATGCCATCGAAGTTTTAAATACTTTTGGTGCTAAAGTTGGAAATGCGAAAGAGCTTCATCTACCAAGTGATTATCATCATTTAATGGAAGAGGTGGTAAACGAGATGGAGATAGGATTTGGTAAAATTGGACAACCTCTAAGAGTTGCACTTTTAGGAAAGATGTCAGGTCCAGGGTTAGATTCTGTAATGGCTATTTTAGGTAAAGATGAAACTATGCTTAGAATTGCTAATGCTATAACGGCTAATTCGTAAACTTTTTTAGTTTATCAAATAAAATTTGGTAAACTAAAACCCTCTAAATATATTAGGAACAAAAGCAATATCTCCTATACTTAAAGCACTTTCCAACTTTTGCAATAATCTCTTTTTATCTCCTGTAAGTATAGTGAAGTAATTCAAAGATATAATACGGTTATGAATAACAAGCCAATAACTTTAAAAACAATATTTAAACTCATCTTAGATAAAAAACCAGCTCTTATATACGGGCAGATTATCACACTTTTAGCGATTTTGATAAGTGTGCCGATTCCGATGATGCTCCCTGTGATGGTAGATGAGATTCTACTCGATAAACCTGCTTATTTTGTGGAGAGTATCAATTATCTTTTAGGTGAAACGACAGCTTTTTATTACATCGCTATTGTTACTTTAGTTGTGATATTTTTACGACTTATCTATTATAGTTTAGGTGTGATAATCACAAAAGTTTTTACACAAATCTCAAAATATGTAACTTTTATGATTCGAAAACGATTGATAAATCATCTCAAAATAACCTCTATGAACGAGTATGAAACACTAGGGAGTGGAGCAATTACTGCTAACCTTGTTACTGATGTGAATACCCTTGATGCTTTTATTATTACAAGTGTTAGCAAGTTTGTATCCTCTGTTTTAACTCTTTTATCTGTTGGGGTTGTGATGATTATGATAAATCCAATTTTAGGAATTATGATTTTAGTGATTCAGCCTTTAATTATGTTACTAAGTAAAAAGATGTCAAAAATAGTTGGAAATCTAAAAAAAGATGAAAATTCAGCGATAGGAAAATTTCAAGATAATATTGGTGAAACATTAGATTTGTATGGGCAAATAAAAGCATCAAACAAAGAGAACTATTTTTTTAACCGTGCTACAAACTATGCACAATCTGTTCAAACAACATCAAATGAGTTTGGCTATAAAAGTGTAGCTTATGAGAAATTATCTTACACAATATTTTTGGCAATGTTTGAGATTCTTAGAGCATCTGGATTGATTTTAGTGGTGTATAGTGATTTGAGTATCGGGATGATGTTTGCGATGTTTGGCTATATTTGGTTCATTATGACACCTGTTCAAGATATTTTATCTATACAATATAGCTACTCATCAGCGATGAGTGCCTTAGATAGAATCAATAAAATTCTTACATTAAAAACTGAAAAAAGTGGAGATGCGATTCTTGATTCTAAAAAAGTTGATATATCAATAAATAGTTTAAACTTCTCATATTCAAATAATAAACCAATCTTAAAAAATATCTCTTTAGATATAAAAGCAGGTTCAAAAATAGCACTCATTGGAGCAAGTGGTAGTGGAAAAACTACACTTGCTCAAGTTATATCAGGATTCTATGAAAAACAGAGTGGAGTTCAAAAATATAACGATATTGAGATAGAGAATCTCAATAAAAATTCACTAAGAGATGAGATATTTTTAGTTTTACAGATGCCGATTCTTTTTAACTCCACTCTACGATTTAACATAACTATGGGTGATGAAAACATTAGTGATGATTCTATATATGAAGCATTAAAAACTGCTCAACTCACAGATATGATAGAAGATATGGAAGATGGGCTTGATACTGTTGTCGGAAAACATGGAATCAGACTTTCAGGTGGGCAAAGACAAAGATTAAGCATCGCAAGAATGATAATAGCAGATCCTAGCATAGTAATTTTTGACGAATCAACATCAGCACTAGATGTTCACACAGAACTAAAACTTCAAGATGCTCTTTTAGAGATTTTAAAAGATAAAACGGTGATAACCATAGCACATAGATTAAGCACCGTTAAAAATGCTGACACAATTTATGTTTTAGAATCTGGAACTATTGTACAAAAAGGTACTCACGAGGAGTTAGAGTTTGAAGAGGGGCATTATATGGAGTTTGTGAAGGGGCAATTGATATGAAAAAAATATCCACTAAATGATGGAGTTTTAGTTGAAACCAAAAATGGTACTATGAGAGAGATATAAACTAGAATCTTAAAGATTCTAGTTTAGTAACTCATCTACGAAAGAGATAACTTTTAGAGCTGCTACTGCTCCATCTCCTGCTGCTGAAATAACTTGCTTAGGAGCATCAACTCTCATATCACCAGTTGCATAAAGTCCAGAAACAGAAGTTGCCATATTTATATCAACCATCACTTGACCTTGCTTATTTACATCACATAAAAAGCTTCCATTTTCTTGTTTTAATGTTTCATTGTTAATATCATTACCTACAAATGTAAAAACACCAGTTACAGATATATCTCTAATCTCACCATTATTGTTTTTTACTTTTATACCAGCAACACCCATGTTATCACCATAAACTTCATCAGGAACAGAGTTTAGAATTAACTCTATATTTTCTGTTTTTTTTACTCTTTCAACAGTATTTGGTGCTGAACGGAACTCTTCTCTTCTATGAATTAGAGAAACTTTAGAACATATTTTTGATAAGTAAAGAGCTTCTTCAAGAGCAGTGTCTCCACCACCTATAACAACAACCTCTTGTCCTTTATAGAAAAAACCATCACAAGTAGCACATGTACTTACACCACGACCAATAAATTCATCTTCCCCAGTAAATCCAGCACGACGAGGAGATGAACCAGTACCAATAATTACACTATATGCTTCATCAATATTTCCATCGGCTTTATGTATTTTAAATATATCACCATCCTTACTAACACGAGTAATCTCAACCATATCGTGCTTTAGCCCAAATTTTTGACATTGTTTAGGCCATGGCATCATTAAGTCCATTCCAGAAATTTCACCTGTTACTCCGGGGTAGTTCTCTATCTCACTACTAGAAGTTATTTGACCACCAGGCATCCCTTTCTCATACATAGTTACATTTTCTAAACCACCACGAGTTGTATATAGTCCAGCAGTCAGTCCAGCAGGTCCACCACCAATTATTGCACAATCTAATATCATTTTATAATCCTATAAGTTGTTTATTTGTTTTGATAATTGATCTAAATTATCTAATTTTCGTATCATACTATCTTGTTTATAAATAGAATCTTTGTATTTTTTTATAATAAAAATAGATGGCGATTCGTAAATATTAAATCTCTGAATAAAGTTTAATGAATTTTTTGTACCACTTCTTAAGAATGTTGTAGTTGGAGTATTCTTTCTTGCATTGTTGTAGTAGTCAATTGCAAGTATTTTTATATTTAAGTTTATTTGAGCAAGTTGATTCATTGTACCTTTCTCTTTTGAGGAGTAAAATACTATTATATATTTATCAGCAGTAGGTGTGAAAAGCTCACTTTTTTCATAAAAAACCCACTCTTTAAAGTTTATAAATTTATATTCAGAAAATTTGTAGTTGAAGTAAGCAAAGGCGAGGGCTATCATAGCCGCGCCGAAGAAAGAGGCTAATAAGGTTGAAAGTGAAAGGAGGCTTTTGCCACCTTTTTTAGCCATCCTTAAAGCCTTTTGAGTTTAAAGTTACGCTAAAAGAGCGTTGATTTCGTCAGCTAAAGCTTGTTTTGATTGAGCTCCAACAACTTGTTTTACCATCTCGCCATCTTTGAAAAACATGATAGTTGGAATTGATTTGATACCAAATTTAACAGCAATATCTTGCTCTTCATCTGTATTTACTTTACAGATATTAGCTTTACCATCAAAATCACCAGCTAACTCTTCGATTACTGGAGCAATCATACGACAAGGTCCACACCATGGCGCCCAAAAGTCTACTAGAGATACACCCTCAGCTAAAGTTGCTTCAAAGTTACTTGCATTTAAATCTATATATTTACCCATATTATTTCCTTAATTGTAAAATTTAATTTGAAACATTATACAAGTCTATTCTTTAAATATATCTTTAAATTTTTTTATTGAAGATTTTGTAAGTTTATTGTTACTTATATCCTTATCATTATTCTTTTTCTATTTTTATAATAACAGCACTCTTCGTAACCAATCTTTTTTGCTATTTTAACAATCTCATCACTAAATAGTCCAACTTGTTTTGGAGTATGAGCATCAGAACCAAATGTTATAGGAATCTTTAACTCATAAGCTATTTTTAGTAAAGGTATAGCTGGATAGGATTCTTTTATCGGTTTTCTAAAACCAGCCATATTTATCTCTATACTCATATCTGCTTTTTTTATAGCTAATAGTGCTTTTTTTGCGATAGTTGTTATATCTTTATTTGGCATAAATTTAAAGACTTTAATTAAATCTAAATGTCCTACAATATCAAATAGCTTAGAGTTAGCCATATCCTCTATTGTATTAAAATACTTTTGCCATATCTCATCTATATTTTTATTTTTATAGTTACCTATAAATTCTGGATTATCAAATCCCCAAGAATCTAAAAAATGTACACTTCCTATTAAATAATCAACATTGCTATTTAAGATTCTATCATCAATATAACCTTTTAAATAATCAACCTCATATGCCAATAGAATTTCTATCTTATCTTTATATCTATTTTTAGCATCCAATATATCCTTTTCATATTGTGCCATTTGTTCAAAACTCATACGATATTTTGGGTCAAAATCCATCGGTGCATGATCTGAAAATCCAAAATATTTAGTACCATTTTTTATCGCTTCATCTATGTACTCATCAATAGCACCATCTGCATGATTACATAGTGTTGTGTGGTTATGTAAATCTACAATCATAAATCCCTCAATTAATATATTTTATGTTATTATAGTGCCAATTATATAAATTTAGCTAAATTTGTGGAGAAACTTTTATGACTCAAGAAGAATTAGATGCTCTAATGAACGGAGATATTGGCGATACAGTAGAAGATGATGAAGTTGAAGTAGAAAGTGATGATAGTGCTGAAAAAGATACGATTGATGATGAACATGAGGGTGGTGAGGATGGAAAATGGCCTTTACCAGCAACAAATGAAAACAAAATGGTTCAACAGCTTGATGATGTAACTCAAGAGAGTGAAGAGAAAGCTACTGAGATATTTGATATTATTGAACAAATTAGTAATGACTTGATGGAAAAAGAGGAAACAGCTCAAAAAGTTATAGATATTACGAAGGGTAATATTGAGCTATTTAAAACATTAAACGAAAAATTTCCTGATGTAAATACTTTTAAAATTCAGTTAGAAAAGAATCAAGAGATGTTAGCAGATGCTGAACAATCACTAGAAACTATGCAAAATGGTGGAGATTCTTTAATGCAGGTTATGGATATTATGCAGTATCAAGATATTCATCGCCAAAAGATAGAAAGAGTTATAAATGTTATGAGGTCATTATCTAAGTATATGAGTTCACTTTTTGAATCTGAAAAAGAGGATACAAAAAGAGTTTCTTCTGCTCAACATATAGATGGAGATACTCACAATGATTTAGCTTCATCTGATGATATTGAAGCTTTATTAGCTCAGTTTGGAAGTTAGATGAACAGAGTAGAACTATTATCTCCCGCAGGTACATTAGAAAAACTTAAAATAGCATTTGATTTTGGTGCTGATGCAGTTTATGGTGGTGTTAGCCATTTTTCACTTAGAATTAGAAGTGGAAAAGAGTTTAGCATGGAGGAGTTTGCAGAGGGGATAGAGTATGCACATGAACGAGGAAAAAAAGTTTATGTAACTATTAATGGATTCCCTTTTAACTCTCAATTAAAATTATTAGAAAAACATATTTTAGCTATGGCAAAGTTAAAACCAGATGCTTTTATAGTTGCTACACCTGGTGTATTAAAACTTTGTCATAATTTAGTTCCTGATATGCCACTTCACCTATCTACTCAAGCAAATGTAATGAATGTACTAGATGCACAAGTTTACTATGATATGGGTGCTACTAGAATCATAACAGCAAGAGAAATATCTTTAAAAGATTTAAAAGAGATTAAAAAAGAGATTCCAGAATTAGAATTAGAAGTTTTTGTTCATGGCTCTATGTGCTTTGCATATAGTGGAAGATGTCTTATCTCGACTCTTCAAAGTGGTAGAGTACCAAATCGTGGTTCTTGTGCTAATGATTGTCGTTTCCCTTATGAGATTTATGCAGCAAATCCTGAAACAGGAACACTCTTTAAACTTCAAGAGGATGAGGGTGTTGGTACTTATATAATGAACTCTAAAGATTTGAACTTAGCTTCACATATGGAAGAGATTCTAGATAGTGGTGTTGTAGATTCTGTGAAAATAGAGGGTAGAACAAAAACAGCTTATTATGCAGCAACAACAGCAAAAGCATATCGAATGGCTATTGATGATTATTATACTAAGAAGTTAGATTCTGATAAGTATCAGTATGAACTTCAATCATTACAGAATCGTGGCTATACGGATGCTTATTTAGTATCTCGTCCATTTGAGAAGCATGATACACAAAGTTTAGATTTTACAATGCAGTTGGGTACTCATCAGGTAAGTGGAGTTGTAAATGAAGAGGGAACACACTTTTTATGTAAATATAAAACTTTACCGAATGATGAGCTTGAAGTTGTAGCACCACTTGAGAGTAAGATAGAGATTGTAAATAATGAGATAGGTGAAACCTATGAAAGAGATGGTAAGTTTTATTTAAAACTAAAACAGCTTTTATCATTAAAAGGGAAAGTATGGGATGAGGTTCATAGTGGAAATATAAACCCAATAACTCTACCAACTAAATTCCCACCATATACATTTTTAAGAATCCCAGCTCATTTAGATATGGGAACATATCCTAAAAA
>JAMOPL010000019.1 GCA_027064515.1 Sulfurimonas sp.
TAAATACAGAAGCTTTATTTGCCATATTGCTTAGTTCCATGTCTATTATCACTTTTGATAAATCATCTGCAAAATCACTAAAAAAGTAGTAACCATCTCGTGAAAAGGACTGAAAGTTATTACTAGCTAAGTTATAAACTTGGTTTGTATCGGCATCTGTTACTTTTGTACTTGCCCCTGGGAAAAATAGCATGAAAGAGCTAAGAATAGATACTAGATATATACCTACTGGTGTTTCATTTTTATCTAGCCTATTTTTTACAAAAAATAAACCACCTTGAACACTAGCTATAATGATAATTAAGCTAAACAAGACATTAAGTGAAACATTACTAAGGCGAACATGAGCCTCAAAAAGTGAGACTATATCGCTGCTGAGTAAGCTTGAATTATCTTGCAATTTGTATTCAATTTCGTTTAATTTTTGCTGAACCTGTACTTGTGTTTGGATGCCTGTGATGGCTGTTACTTTATACTTTAATGTGTCCCAAAAACCTTTAACATCATTTGCATCAACCGAGGAAGCATTAACAGTAACAGTTTGAGTTGTTTTTATGCCATTACCACTATAATAACCACTTTGTAAGATTATTTGGTTAGAGTTAAGGGAAGACTCAAAATCAATTCTGTTGTTATCTGTGAGCAAAGCTGATAGTAAAATATCTGTTGCAGTTAAATACTGTTTATCTTGATTTAAAGTAGATGTAGCATCATACTCATTTTTTACATCATTTATTATTGAGAATTGAGTAGAAGCATTATCTATTTTTGTTTTTAAATCGCTATTAATCTGCTTAATATCACTTTTAAAACAAGATTTAAGCCCCTCATCCTCAAACTTATACCAAGCAAGAGGTTTATACAGATTTGCTTTGCTAGTAACTGTACACTTAGCATAACCACCCTCTAAATTCAAATCATAGAGAGATGAAACATATCCCTCTTTGATTGCAGGACATTTAAAAAATCCAATAGGGTCATTTAAAATAGTTTGACACTCACTCTCACTATAAACAGTAGGTGCTGATACTGTTTGAGTAGTAGTATTAGTATCAGCTTTTTTTTGTAACCACCCCTCACCAAATAATTTAGTGTCTTGCCACTCAGGAAAAGTGTCCTTTAGATACCTTTTTATATTGTTATTTTTGAAATCTGCTCGAATTTGGTCGTTTGTGACTTGCTCAATATTTGCATATACAACACTACTTAGCATCGAAAAAACGATAAAAAGTAGTGTAAGTTTGTTATGTGTTTTCATTTTGCTTATCTTTAATTAAAGATAAAGATATAAAAAATAAAGCACCGAAATATAACACAAATTGTACCCACCAACTAGGGAGGTTTATTATGGAACTACTTCCTAACATAATCACATATAATATGATATATAATATTATGTATTTTCTATGCTTATATACTGTTTTTTTATCAAAAATCCCGTATATTTTTAGAACTTTCAAGCAAATTTCATTTACTTTTATTTGAGTTTTTATCATGATTTTTCCTATTTTTTAAGATTTTATTAATTTTCAAAATTTCAAAATTTAAATAATCAATTTTTTGCGATAACCAAATATTATCGTTACCATTGCCATACTTTTTTGCTCCGAGTAAAAGGGCTTCTTTTGCTTCTTTTTCGTTTACTAAACGATATAAATTTGCATTTAAACGCTTATTACTTTGCTTAATTAATGGCAGTTGTTGTTGGATGGTTTGCACTTGCTTACCATACATGTATGAGCTCAAATTATATACATACATACTACTTATAGTTATAACTATAAGCAATATTAGTTTTTTATATATCTTTTGCATTTTTATATATCTTTTACGATATTTGGTAGTTTTTCGCCAATTATTATTGGTGGTTTTGTGTAGTTATCAATTCTTACAAAAATGATAAAAACTAATACCATTATTACCGTAACTACACCTAATATGGCTAGTTGCACCATGCTGTCTATTTCTTCGTTCATTTATTTTCCTTTTTTTGTGATATTTATTTCTAGATTTAAAATTTCGAGAATTTCAAGAAAAAATAAAAAACTAAAAGTACCTCTATTTATTTTGTCTGATAAATTTTTGTTATTTAGTTTTTTAAATTTATTTGCAAGAATCACATAGCTTATCTTCTCTTTTTTCAATATATTTTTAAGAAATAAAGTGCTTTTTTCATTTATTCTCCTTTTAATTAATTTTATTTAACATTTTTTAGGTATAATTTTTTATTTAACAATTGTAATTTAAAGAACTTTGAGTAAATACTCATACAAACCATATAGATAAGGCTTGAATGAAGATTAGGAG
Organism: Sulfurimonas sp.; assembly: GCA_027064515.1. Classification (GTDB taxonomy): domain Bacteria; phylum Campylobacterota; class Campylobacteria; order Campylobacterales; family Sulfurimonadaceae; genus Sulfurimonas. The sequence goes on from JAMOPL010000019.1 coordinate 2,308, forward strand.
TGAAATATACTAAGGAGTTTTAATCCTTAGTTTATTTTTTATATAATTCTGATTTTTTGAGCCGAACTAGTTTTCCTCGACCATAATCATGTAAAACACCTTCTTTTCGCAAATTATCTATCGTTTGTATATCGCATTTTAGAAATTTTGCAGCTTCTTCTCTTGTCATCAATTCATCATCTTCATTTTTGAGATTCTTTAATATTTCTTTTTGCATTGTCATGATCTGACTTAACATCTGACTATCAACTAGCACTAATTGTGGTGTTTGCATTTTATTTTTCCTTTTTATTATGTTATAATATAAACTATAATCAGTCTTATTTAGATATATAGAATTATATCGCAATATATTTAAATATAAACTTAAATAAAAGGAGATATAAGTGGATGCAGAAAAAGTAATCAATAAATTAATGGATTTTTATAAAGTTTATTCTATATCTGAACTAGCAGTTAAATTAAATACAAAACAACCAATAGTATCAGGTTGGAAAGCTCGTGATTCAGTCAATGCAATTAAAAAAAAATGTCGTGAACTAGGTATTTATGATGAAATTTTTGGGGATGTAAATACTAATAACTTTCAAAACTCTAATAATATAATAGCTCAAGATTTTAGTAGCAATAGTAGTGCTTCTCATTCTCAAACGATAAATACCAAATATGATATAGATGAGAATATATTAAAATTGGTAGATACTTTATATAGTTTTGCAAAAAAAAGTAATAAAGTTGATGAGCTTGTGCAAGACTTATCTAAACTAATCCCTAAATATTTATAAAAGGCTTAAAAATGGATAAAGAAATATATCAAAATAATCATTTTGAAAATTCCAAAAATGATAAAGGGCAAGATTTTACAAACACAAATATTGAAACTCAAAATAATTTTTATTCGCAAATAATTTTTAAATCTCTAAATTTAAAATCATTTATAGTTCATCCAATAATCCCTATTAAAAATATGTTACCTTTTTTTAAATCATTAAAAATCAATAATACCAAGTCATTTATAGTTCATCCAATAATCCCCATTAAAAATATGTTACCTTTTTTTACAGCTATATTTTTATTTGTAATCATTTTTTTAGTTTGGATAATACAAGATACAAATACAGCTACAACAATTGCACCACTAAATATGTTTAGTTCATTTAAAATAGCTTTTTATGCAACCATTCCTTTATTTGTAATAAGTATTTTTATTTTATTTTCTTCTAAAAATTTTATTAAATATGAATTTATTTTGAAAAATGATTGTGTTGTATTAAAAACTTCAAAAAATAAAGAGAAAAGTATAAGATATAATGAAATTAGAAGTATATTAAAATCAAAAGATTTATCTGGTTACTGTATATATATTTATAAAGATAATCAGGTTTATCCATATATACAATTTAACATAGATTATACAGAAACAATACATCAAGTAAATGCAATTTATGAGCTAGTAATCAATAAAATTAATGAATCAACAGAACAACCTCAAAAAAGGAAACTATTGAATAAATGTTAATCTTTCAGCTTCACCACCACTTTTAATTCCTTTTTTTAACAACTCTTATTAATCCTATCATATTTTCTATGATGACCTATAAAAAGAAAGTGTATAGTATCGCCCTGTTCTGATAGTAAAATCTTGTATTGTTGGTTTGAGCCGATTACGGCTATGGATCTTCTGCATTTATCTTTTTTACAAACTATCTTATGGTAGTGTAGTTTTTGGTCTGTTTTATCTGACTTATATAGTGATAAGGTATCATCTATCTGTCGCTGTGATAGTGTTGATGATTTAACAAGCTTTGAGCATTGATG
>JAMOPL010000020.1 GCA_027064515.1 Sulfurimonas sp.
AGCAAAAATGATTGTTGCTGATGGTTATGTAACTAGAAATGGTGAAGTAGAAACTAGAAAAAGAGCAAAAATTATCTCTGGTGATATTATAGAGATAGCCGATGCTACTATTGAGGTGAAATAGCTAAAGAAATAATGAACTAATAAACCCTATAAGTCCACCAAAGACTCCACCCCAAACAACTAACCAGTCCAAATGCTCTTTTATAAGTTTTTGGATTATCTCTTTTACCATTTGAGGAGTTAGTTCGTTTAGTCTAGTATCTATCACATTCTCGATTGAAGCTATCATATCATCATTTAAAGATGAGTTTTGCATATGTGTTGCTAATGTCTCATTAAAAGCTTTAGAGTTTACAATAGATATTACTGCTGTTTTCATTTTAATAGAAAAAGGTTCACGAAGTCCATCTAAGGCTGTTTCACCACCAAACATTCCAAGCATTCCACCAAATGATGATTCCATAACTGTTTTACTTAGTGCATCAAAAGCAGGAGTAAAATCTGTTTCCTCTATGATAGGTTCTAAGTTTATTTTTTTGTCCTCATTTGCAAAAAAGTTTTCTAACTGTTCACGAGTAAAAAATTCATTCATCATAAGATTCTTTATGGCACTTTTAAACTCCTTAAATCTTGATGGGATTACACCTGAACCATAAAGAAAAGGGATTTTTTCAAATAGCATATGAATTGCTAGTTGATTTGTTAATGCACCGGAGATGGCAAAAAGACCTGTAAACATTAAAACTGATGAATACTCATTTTCAATAACAAATGACAAAGCAATGAAAAGTAGTGCAATAAGATTCGTAAGATAACTTTTATTTAATTTCAAACTATTTCCTTTTTTTAAAGTGAAATTATAAACTAAATGATAATATTATGCAAATAAAATAGTAAAGAGAAGATATGAAAATAGAAAGTTATAAATTATTTGAAAATGGAACTACTGAAGAGATTGTTAAAATAGTAGAAGATGAGTTAGAATTAAGAAATGAATCACCATTTTGGGCTCAAAAGGTTGTGCCATTTTCAAGAGCAATTTTAAGTGTACTGATTCCACTTAGAGATTCTAGGATGTTATTTTCTCCTGAGGGAAAAATGGTAGAAAAATTAACACCTGAACTATTTTTAGAGTTTAACGATTTTGTTAGTTTAAAAGCATTGGCTTTTACTATTCAAAAATCAAATATAGAAAATAGATTAGTGAGAACTAAGTTGGATAATACTATTTGTGAAAATTATAAAGAGATTGACTTGAGTTATTTAGGTGATTATCTAAGTGCTTGTGGTGTAAATCTAGATAAAGAATCTTTAGATTTTCCAATAGCAACTTATAATCTTCATCAGGGTGTTAGTAATGTTATAAAATCATTACTATAATAATCTATGTAAACAATAGATATAAAGCACCCCATAAAAGAAATATAAAAATACCTAAAACACTAAGAGTTATTACAAGTCTTAGTGTTAAGAAAAAAATAAACTTTATAAATGTGGGCATTATTTATAAGGAACTATTGTGAGATTCTTCTTTTTTGCATATACCATTCCACCCTCTAAATCAATAACATTATATTTCATCTGTTTAGATAAAAAGTCAGAAACAATTTTAGTTCTACTAGCTGTTCTACATATAACAGCAAACTGTTTTGTTGTGTCTACTTTACTATTTAATTCAGTTAAGAATTTTTGAATATTATATTCACCTCTCTCATTAAAAAACATAATAGGAATAGCACCTTTTAAAATCCCAGTTTCAAGCCATTCAGGTGGTGTTCTAATATCTACAATAGGAAGATTAGAATCTACTAATTTTTGAGTTGGATATTGGTTCGTTAGTTCGCTAAACAGAGCCGTAGAAACTATAAGTAGTGTTAAAAAGATTTTTATCAATTTTGTTCTCCAAGTAATAAAGTGTATAATTATATCAACAAATAAACAATAGGCTAAATATGGCAGCATCAAAGAAAGCGATAGAAAATTCAACAAGATTAAGATACATACGAGCAATAGAAAGATTTCACAAGAGTGTAATTTCTTATTTAATGAATACAGATAAATTAACAAAAGAGGGATATATAAAAAAGATTGATAATGCTTTGAAACTTTTAAATAGAGTTGATGAAATTCCACTTTACAAAGGGGAGCTTCAAGAGTTACAAAAATTTGTAACTAAAATGATTTCACTTAAAGATTCTGATAAAAGTGTAGAGGATATAAAAAGTGATATTTTATATCAATCAAATCAGTTAGAAAAACATAAAAATTCAAGAAGATATAAAAAAGATAAACATACTAACACAAAGTACGATGACTGGGAATAAATAGAGTTTAAACAACTCTTAGATATAATCAAAAATAAATAAATTAACAAGAGAAAATAAATGGTAAATGTACAAAACCTAATAATGAGATACGGAAATAGAGTTCTATTTCAAGATATAAACTTAAAACTTGACCGTCATAAAAGATATGGTCTTATTGGTGCTAATGGTGCTGGTAAAACTACTTTTTTAAAGATTTTAAGTGGTGAGATAAATGAATATGAGGGTGATGTAATAATCCCTAAAGCAAATAAAGTTGGTGTTCTTGGTCAAAATCAATTCGCTTTTGAAAATTACACAATTATGGATGCTGTTCTTTATGGCAATAAAAGACTTTATGATGCTATAAAAGAGAAAGAAGAACTTTATGTAACTGGAGATTTTGAAGATGATGCTGTAAATAATCGTCTTGCAGATTTAGAAGTTATCTGTGTTGAAGAAGACCCTACTTATGAGTATGATGTAAATATCGGTAAGATTCTTGCTAATGTTGGAATCCCTGTTGAGAGTCATAATGAACTTATGAGTACTCTAGATTCTGCTGATAAATTCAAAGTTCTTTTAGCACAAGTTTTATACCCAAAACCTGATGTGCTATTCCTTGATGAGCCTACAAATAATCAAGATATTGAAACTATCTCTTGGTTAGAAAATGAGTTAAAAAGACATGAGGGAACTCTAGTTGTTATCTCTCACGATAGACACTTTTTAAATTCTGTTGTTACAAATATTTTAGATGTAGATTACCAAAAAATCCGTGAATTTACTGGTACTTATGACGATTGGTATATCGCTGCTAATGTTTTAGCCAAACAACTTGAACTTGATAATGCTAAAAAACTAAAAGAGAAAGATGAGTTAGAAGCGTTCGTTAGAAGATTCTCAGCAAATGCTTCTAAAGCAAAACAAGCAACATCAAGACAAAGAAAACTTGATAAAATGGAACTTGAAGATATTAAACCATCATCTCGTCGTGATCCAAGTATCGTTTTTAAAGCCAAAAGAGTTATGGGCGATGAAGCACTAGACTTAAAAAATATCTCTCACTCTTATGGAGATAATGAAGTTCTGAAAGATATAAGCTTAAAATTTGAACCAGGTGAAAAAGTAGCACTTATTGGTGGTAATGGTGTTGGTAAATCTACACTTCTTAAAATCATGATGGAAGAGATAAAACCAGATGCTGGTGAAGTTGTATGGGGTGCTACTATTGAAAACTCTTATTTCCCACAAGATACTGCTGATATTATCGAGGGTGATGGTACTCTTTATGATTGGTTGAGAGCTTATGACCCTAAAAGAGATATTGCTGAGATTCGTAACTGTCTTGGTCGTATGCTATTTAATGGTGAGCAACAAGAAAAAGGTGTAGTATCTATATCTGGTGGTGAAAAACATAGAATGATGTTAAGTAAAATGATGCTTGAGGGTGGAAACTTTTTAGTTCTTGATGAACCATCAAATCACCTTGACCTTGAGGCTATTGTTGCTTTAGGTGAAGGTCTTTTAGAGTTTAAAGGAAATGTTATCTGTGTATCACATGACCGTGAGTTACTTGACTCATTTGCTTCTAGAATTATTGAGATAAAAGATGATGGTTCAATTATTGACTTTAAAGGTTCTTATGAAGAGTATGCAGAGGCAAAAAATAAAGGGGAAATATAATGGCTAAATATAAAAATTTTTTAGGTTTAGGTGTAGCAGGGAATTTTGCACTTCATTTAGATCAAGCTGGTGAAGCTGAGGATTTTAAAGATATTGAAACATCTGAAGAATTTGCTCCAAAAGGGATGTTTCCTTTCTTTTTGCCAAGACAACAAAACCCTGTAAATAAAGTAGCTTTACATGCTAAAACGATTTTAACAACTTATCCTTTAGGAGCTGATAATATTAAGCTACCTAAAGAAGATGTTAAAGTTCAAGCAGAACCAGAAGTAGCACTTATTTGTGATATGGAATATACTGCAGGTAAATTATCTAAAATAATTCCAAGATATTTTGGTGCTTATAATGATTGTTCTATTCGTGTAGCTGGTGCAGATAAGATAAGTGATAAAAAGAACTGGGGACATGAGTCTAAAGGTTTCTCTAATAAAATTATTGAGATAGATAAATTTAGTAAGGGTGGGGTGATGGATAATTACTCTATATGTAGTTTTCTTCGTCGTGATGGTGAATTACACGCTTATGGTGAAGATGCTGAATTAACAGGTTATAGCTATTTTCATGAAAAATTAATTGATTGGATGTTTGATCAAATATCTACACAAGAAGATTTTGGCCCATTAGAACCTTTGAGTGAATATATCTCTGCATGTGATAATCCTAAAGAAGCTATTATTAGTATTGGGGCAACAAGATATACTGAATATGGTGAAAAAACATTTTTAAATGTTGGTGATGAAACAATTGTTGTAGTATATGATAGAACAAATATCAGTTCTAAAGAGGTTCTGGAATCCATAGAATCTTCTAAATATGAGAACCAATATATGAGTGTATTGGCACAAAAAGTAGTTTAAATTATGAGTAGAGGAAAAAAACTAGATATTTTTATTGGTGCTGATATTGATGATTCTTGGAGTGAGATTCAAACTCCTAGAAAAACAAAAGTATCAAACGAGATTCTAGAACCTCAAAAACATTTTTTACTTTTTAAAAAAGAGAAGAGAAGAGGTAAAACTGTTACTCTTGTAGGTGAGTTTCAGCTTCCCAAAGAGGATGCAGTTACTTTATTAAAACTTTTAAAGAAAAAACTTGGTTGTGGTGGAAGCTACAAAGAAAACTTCATGGAATTTCAAGGTGAACTAAAAGATAAGCTTAGAAACCTGTTAATAAATGAAGGTTTTAGATTTAGAATTGGTCATTAAATAGAAAATAAATAATTTAATAGAGGTGTATTATGCTTGTAGCTCCTAGTGTATTGTCAGCAGATTTTGGAAATTTGCAAAGAGATGTAGAGGCAATTTGTGAAGCTGGATGTGATTTAGTTCATGTAGATGTTATGGATGGACACTTTGTTCCAAACTTGACAATAGGACCTGTTGTAGTTTCAGCAATTGCAAAATGTGCAACTAAACCTTTAGATATACATCTTATGGTTGAAAATAATACTTTTTTTGTTGATCTATTTGCACCTTTAAAACCTGAATATATATCTTTTCATATAGAAGAGGAGAAGCATCCACATAGATTAATTCAAAAGATTCGTTCTCTTGGAATTAAACCAGCGATAGTTTTAAATCCTCATACACCTGCTGAATCTGTTGAATACTTATTAAAAGATTTAGATATGGTTTTATTAATGAGTGTTAATCCTGGTTTTGGTGGACAAAGCTTTATTGATACTGTGATTGAAAAAGCTTCAAGGTTGAATGAACTAAGAAATAAAATAAACCCGAACTGTTTAATTGAAATTGATGGAGGGGTAAGCGATAAAAATATAAAGCTTTTAAAAGATGCTGGTGTTGATGTTGTTGTTGCTGGTTCTTATGTTTTTAATCATAATAGTAAAAAAGAGGCGATAGAGAGTTTACAAATTTAATGCGTACTAAAATATGTGGAATCACAAATTATAAAGATGCAATAGATGCAATAGAATCTGGTGCTGATGCACTAGGTTTTGTATTTTATGAAAAATCTCCTCGTTATATCTCTCCAAAAGATGCAAAAAAAATCATACAAAGATTACCACCATTTGTTGAAAAAGTAGCACTATTTGTAAATCAAGATTCTAATTCTATCAATGCAAAATGTAAAGAGAGTGGGGCTACTCTTGCTCAGCTTCATTTTGATGCAAGTGATGAAGTATATAAGAATCTTGATATCCCTTATATTAAAGTTATTCGTGCAAAGTCATCAAAAGATATTTTAAAATATAGTGATGAGTATAGATTGGTTGATGCTTATTGTGAAGCTTATGGTGGAGCAGGAAAGAGGATAAATATAGAGTGGTTTGATGATATAGACTGCTCAAAAATAATACTTGCTGGTGGTCTAGATTCTACTAATGTAAAGAGAGTGAAAAAGTATGGTTTTTATGGTGTAGATGTAAGTAGTGGAGTGGAGCTTTCATATGGGATTAAAGATAGTTCAAAAGTGAAGGAATTTATAGTTAATGCTAGCTAATTATTTTCCACTTGATGCAAAAAGTATCTCAAGATTATCAACTAAAGGTTTGTCATTAGAGATTTTAAAAGCTCAAATAGATGATAGTTTAGACTTTTCATTAGAGTTATGGAGATCGCAAGGGCTAGATATAGTTAAAAGTAAAGGTTATTACTATTTTTCTACAAAATTTATACCTATGGATGAAGCAGAGTTTTGTATAGTTGATATTGAAACAAATGGTTCAAAAATAGATAAGCATCAAATAATAGAGATAGCTGGGATTAAAATTAAAAATGGAAAAATTACTGATAGATTTGAATCCTTAGTAAATTGTAATGTTATAAATAAACATATATCAGGGATAACAGGGATATATGTTGAAGATACAGAAGATGCTCCATATCTAAAAGATGTTCTTTATGATTTTAAACTTTTTTTAGGTGATGCTATTTTTATAGCGCACGATGTAAAATTTGATTATAATTTTATATCTCAATCATTAGAAAGAATAGGGCTAGAACCACTTTTAAATAGAAGTTTATGTTCATTGGCCTTAGCTGAACGATCAGTTATCTCTTATAGATATGCACTTTCATATTTAGATAGTTATTTTGGATTAAATTCAGATGCAACTCATCATCGTGCTATGAGTGATGTTATTACAACATACGCACTTTTTAAAATGTCATTAGAGAATATAAAAGAAAATATAAATAATGTAGAGGATTTAATAAAATTTTCAAAAAATGCTTCAAGATTGAAACGACCAAAATTTGATCCTCTTTTAGAAGACAAAGAGGATAATGAAGAGGAGTAAAGTTACTTACTCTTCTGAAAAAGCTCCAACTCCAGTTAATCTCTGGTATCTTGCTTCCATTCTAGCTTCTGTTCCCATATCTCTTAACTCTTTTACTTGAGTTAAGAAATAATCAGAGATAGCTTTAGCACTAGCATCTCTATCTCTATGTGCACCAATTTGAGGCTCATCTATAACATCATCGATTAAATTAAGTTCTTTTAAATCATCACTAGTAATTTTCATCGCGTTTGTAGCAGCTTCAGCTTTTTTAGGATCATTCCATAAGATAGCTGAACAGCCCTCAGGCGATATAACACTAAATACAGAGTATCTCATCATAGCAAATCTATCAGCAACACCAATAGCTAATGCTCCACCACTTCCACCTTCACCAATTACAATAGATACTGTTTGAGTATCTAGTTCTGCAAGTTCAAGTAGATTTCTAGCGATCGCTTCACTCTGATTTCTCTCTTCTGCTCCAAGACCTGGATATGCACCTGGTGTGTCTACTAGCATCAATAGTGGTAAATTAAATTTTTCTGCTAATTTTGCAGCACGAAGAGCTTTTCTATAACCTTCTGGATGAGGCATACCAAAGTTTCTTCTTATCTTATTTTTAGTTCCACGACCTTTTTGTTCACCTATAACTACAACTTTTTCATCACCGATGTAACCCATATAGCAAAGAATAGCTTCATCATCACGAAAGTGTCTGTCACCATGAATCTCATACTTATCTCTCATAATTAGATTAATATAATCAAGAGCATATGGTCTATCTATGTGACGAGCAAGTTGAAGTTTCTGAAATGGAGACAATTTACTATAAGATTTTTTAACCTCTTTGTCTAGAGTAGCTTGAAGCTCCTCTAGTGCAATGTCGTCATGACGAACTTGTGCAGAGATTATATCCTCTTGAATAATTTTTATTTTTTTTTCAAAGTCTAAATAAATAGCCAAATTAAATCCTTAAACTTTTAGATTTTTTTAAATATTAGAACACCATTTGTTCCACCAAAACCAAATGAGTTACTCATAACCACATTTAAGTCAACTTTTCTTGCACCTGTCGAAACATAGTCCAAATCACAATTTTCATCTGGAGTTGTATAGTTAATAGTTGGAGGGATGATTCCATCTCTCATAGCCATTAAACAAGTTACAGCTTCAATTCCACCAGCAGCACCTAAACAGTGACCAATTTGCCCTTTAATAGAACTTACTGGAGGACAGTTTTCTTTACCACCAAGTAACTCTTTAACAGCAGAAGTTTCATTTTTATCATTAACTGGAGTTGATGTTCCATGCGCATTTACATAATCAATTTTAGGTTCACCTGCCATTTTATAAGCAGCTCTCATAGCACGAGCTGGACCATCAAGTGATGGTGTAGTGATATGGTTAGCATCACCACTTTCACCAAAACCTATAATCTCACCGTAGATATTAGCACCACGAGCAACAGCAGATTCATACTCCTCTAAAACTAAAGAAGCAGCACCTTCACCCATAACAAAACCATCTCTATCTTTGTCAAATGGACGAGAAGAAGTTTTTGGGTCATCATTTCTAGTTGAAAGTGCTTTCATAGCAGCAAAACCACCAATACCAACACCTGTAATAGCAGACTCAGCAGAAACAACTAACATTTTTTCTGCTCCATTACACATTATTGTTTTACAAGCTTCACTTATAGCATGAGTACCAGCAGCACAAGCAGTTACACTTGAAAGGTTAGGACCTTTTGTTCCATGTTCAATAGAAACAAATCCACCTAACATATTTACCAAAGCACCAGGGATGAAAAAAGGGCTAATTCTTCTAGGACCTCTATTCTCTAAAATAACAGAGTTTTTCTCAATAGATGGTAAACCACCAATTCCAGAACCAGCACTTATACCGAATCTTTCCATATCTGTATCTTCAGAAAAATTAGCATCAGCCATAGCTTCCTGAGCAGCTTTTAAACCTAAATGAATGAATCTATCTGCTTTTTTAACCTCTTTTGGAGCCATTACTGTTGAAGGATCAAAATCTCTTACTTCACCAGCAATTTTTACACTATACTTTTCAGGATTAAAAATTGTAATAGTATCGATTCCACATTTGCCATCACAGATAGCTTTAAATGAACTCTCTTTATCGTTCCCTACTGAATTAATCATTCCTAAACCAGTTACAACTACTCTTCTCATTTGATATTCTCCATAGATATAAAATACTTTTAATAATTATTAAAATTAATTATTAAAAGTATTTTATTATTGAGGTTTCCCTCAATAATTTTTAGTCAATTAAAGACTATTTACTCTCAATATAAGTTACAACATCAGCAACTGTTTGAATTTTTTCTGCTTCATCATCAGGAATCTCAATATCAAACTTCTCTTCAAGAGCCATTACTAATTCAACTACATCTAGGCTATCAGCACCTAAATCTTCAACAAACTTTGCATCTTCTTTTACTTCATCAGCGTTAACGCTTAATTGCTCAACTACTACTTCTTTAATATCTTCTAATAGTGCCATTATGACTCCTGTTTTTTTAAATTTAATCCCGTAATTATATCGCAGTTAGCTTAAGCTATGCCATATTCATCCCACCATTTACTTTTAAAGTTTCACCAGTTATATAAGAAGAATGATCTGACAATAAAAAAGCCGTTGCTTCTGCAACTTCTTTAGCATTACCCATTCTTTTCATTGGTATTTTAGCGTTTATAGAATTTTTAATTTCATCATTTAATTCGTTTGTCATCTCAGTAGCAATAAATCCAGGTGTTACACTATTAAAACGAATTCCACTTGTTGCAGCTTCAATTGCAAAACTTTTAGTCATTGCGATAACTCCACCTTTACTGGCTGCATAATTAGTTTGTCCAGCATTACCTGTTTCACCAATAATTGAAGATATATTTACAACAGAACCAAATTTTTTCTTTCTCATAACTTTCATAGATTCTCTACAACCGATAAAAGATGATGTAAGGTTTGCATTTATTACAGACATAAAATCATCAGTTTTCATACGAAGAGCTAATTTATCATTAGTGATTCCAGCATTGTTAACAAGGTATGAAAGTTCACCATCAGAATCTATAATAGTTTTAATAGCATCAATAAATGCAGATTCATCACTTACATCAAAACCAATAACAGCAGCATTTCCACCATCAGTCTCTATCGCTTCTTTAACTGCATCAGCTTCAACTGCACCATTTCTATAATTAATCCAAACTTTTAAACCAAAACTAGCTAAAGTTTTTGCAATCTCTGCACCAATACCACGACTAGAACCTGTAACTAAAACATTTTTTCCACTAAATTTCATCTGATTTCCTAATTTATTTTAATTGTTTATATTAAACTATGATCCATCTCTGATGGAATCTCTATATTCATAAGTTTTAAAATTGTTGGAGCAATGTTGTTTAATCCACCCTCTTCAACTTTTGTAACACCATCAGCTATTACAAAACACCAAACTTCACCAACAGTGTGATTTGTAAGAATATTACCATGGCTATCTTTCATCTCTTCACAATTTCCATGATCAGAAGTGATAACTAGAGCGTAATCATTCTTTTTTGCACTTTTAATAATTTTAGCTAATTGTTCATCAACTGTTGTAACAGCTTGTTTCCCTGCTTCAAAATCACCTGTGTGTCCTACCATATCACCGTTCGCAAAATTAACAACTATAAAATCATAATTATCATCCATCGCTTTTAAAACACCATCACAAACCTCTTTTGCACTCATCTCTGGCTTCATATCATATGTTTTAACATCAGGAGAGGGAACAAGAACTCTTGTTTCATTTTCATAAGGCTCATCAATTCCACCATTTAAAAAGAAGGTTACATGGGCATATTTTTCTGTTTCAGCTGTGTGAAATTGTCTTAGTCCTTTAGCTGATATAACTTCAGCTAAAGTATTTTTAGGTGCATCTTTTTTAAATAGAACAGGGTAGTTGAAACTTTTATCATATTCTGTAATAGTTGCAATATTTACATTAATTGGTCTTTTTGCAAATTCAGTAAAATCTTTGTCACCAAGTGCAGTAACTAATTCTCTCATTCTGTCACTTCTAAAGTTAATAGTTAAAATAGAATCACCATCTTTAACACCATCGTAATCTTCAAATGCAGTTGGTTCAACAAACTCATCTGTTTCACCAAGTGAGTAAGAGTGTCCAATATATCCAGCAGGTTCAAAGTCTGTTTTTGGTTCAGCATCAACTATCGCATCATAACCTCTTTTAACTCTCTGCCATCTATTATCTCTATCCATAGAGTAAAAACGACCCGAAATAGTTGCAATAGTTATATTTTCATCAAGTATATTCTCTATATGTTTAATGTACTTTCCAGCTGATGTTGGAGAAACATCTCTACCATCTGTAATAAGATGTAAAAATACTTTTTTACCATTTTTAGAAGCTATTTTTGCTATACCTATAAAATGGTCAATATGTGAATGAACTCCACCATCACTCATTAAACCTATAAGGTGAAGTCTATCTGAAGCATCCATTATTTTTTTAAGCTCTTCATTTTCTTCTAGTCTATTTTCTGATAGTGCTAAAGAGATTTTTACTAAATCTTGATATAAAACTCTTCCACTACCAATACTCATATGTCCAACTTCTGAATTTCCCATTTGACCCTCAGGTAATCCTACACTAAGTCCATAAGTATCAATTAGTGAATGTGGAGTCTCTTTGAAAAGCTTGTCATAAGTTGGTTTTTTTGCATTATAAAAAGCATTATACTCTGTGTTTGCACTATATCCAATGCCATCTGTAATGACTAAAATTGCTTTTTTTGTCAATCTGTTGCCTTTATTAGAAAATTTTGCTTTATTGTACTCGTAAGTTACTTTAAAATTAATTTAATAGCCATTATAGTAAATAATTACTTGTAATTAATGGTATATAAACTATAATACGATTTCTAAAAATAAAACTTCTTTTAGGATAACAATTGCTATATTGGTTACATGAAATACTCGAGATAAATTTACTTAGTTATATAACAGTTCGTGCTGGAGCATCATTTTTCTTTGCTCTATTTTTTACACTTTTTCTTATGCCAAAATTTATAAAATGGGCTCAAAAAAGTTCTAGTGTTCAGCCAATAAATGATTATGCACCAGATTCACACAAAATAAAAGCTAAAACACCAACTATGGGTGGAATAGTATTTATTGTGGCAACAATAATTTCATCATTATTAACAATAAAATTTTCAAATCTTTATGCGATTGGAGCTATTTTAACCTTGATAATATTTTTGGCAATAGGATTCCAAGATGATTATGCAAAGGTAAAAAAAAATGAAAACCTAGCTGGTTTAAAAGCAAGAACAAAACTTTTACTTCAAATAATTTCAGCTTTATTAATATCTTTTTATCTATATTATTTTACAGGGTTCAATACTGATTTGTATATACCATTTCTGAAAAGTTCTATAATTAATATGGGGGCATATGCAGTTATATTATGGGTTTTAGTAATCATCGCAACCTCTAATGCAGTAAATTTAACTGATGGGCTTGATGGATTAGCAACAGTTCCATCAATAGCTGCATTGTCTTCATTTAGCATTATTATATATATTATTGGTAATAGTAGTATCAGTGCATATTTATTGATGCCAAATTATGATGTTGGTGAAGTTGCAATTGTTTCGACTGCTCTTATGGGGGCATTGACTGGATTCTTATGGTACAACTGTCATCCTGCTGAGGTTTTTATGGGAGATAGTGGTTCATTAACTATTGGAGCATTTTTGGGTTATTTAGCGATAATCTCTAAAAGTGAAATACTACTTTTACTTATTGGTTCTATTTTTGTTATAGAAACTTTATCTGTAATTCTTCAAGTTGGTTCTTTCAAGCTTCGTAAAAAAAGAGTTTTTTTAATGGCTCCAATTCATCATCATTTTGAGATGAAAAAATGGGCTGAAAATAAGATTATTGTTAGATTTTGGATAATAGCGATTATTTCAAATTTAATAGCTCTAATGTCATTAAAGTTGAGATAATGAAAAAAGTATCTTTATTTGGTTATGGTGGCACAACAAAAGCGATTGCTAAAAAGATTCAAAATGTTACTTTTTACGATGATAAGTGTATAAAACCTTTTCGTGATGAAAATGGTTTTATGGTTAAGCCATCGAGTCAATTTGAAGAAAATTATTCATCTCTAGAGATTACATCTCCTGGTATTCCACCATCCAATCCACTTATAAAAAAAGCTAAGAATCTTATAAGTGAATATGATTATTTTGCAGATTCTATGCCGATGTCAATCTGGATAAGTGGTACAAATGGAAAGACAACTACTACACAAATGATGCAACATCTACTTAACGATAAGGGGAGCGAAGCTGGTGGAAATATAGGTATTCCATTAGCAGAGTTAAATTTAGATGCTAATTTATGGATACTTGAAACAAGCTCATTTACAATGCACTATACAAATATTGCGAAACCAAATATATATGTTCTACTTCCACTTAGCCCAGATCATCTTAGTTGGCATGGAGATATGAATGAATATGAAAAGGCAAAGTTAAAACCTTTAGAGTTGATGAGAGAGGGTGAAATTGCTATTGTCCCACAAAAGTATGATGGTGTAAAGACAAATGCTTATTTGATAACTTATAAAGATAATAATGACTTAGCATCTAAATTTGGAATCGAATTAGAAAAAGTTAATTTTAAAGGGGCTTTTTTAGCTGATGCACTTTTAGCAATTGCTGTTGATAAAATACTTTTTGATAGAGTAAATTATAATAGAATAAATTCATTTGTTTTAGATCCACATAGGCAAGAGGAGTTACGAGATTCTAAAAATAGACTATGGGTTAATGATACAAAAGCAACAAATATAGATGCAACCATCGCTGCATTAAACTCTTATAATGATTTTTTTGTCCATCTGATTTTAGGTGGAGATGATAAAGGTGTTGATTTAAGTGAACTATTTATATATTTAAAAGAGTTAAATATTAAAATTTATACAATTGGTTCTAATAAAAAGAAACTAATTACTCTAGCAAAGAAATATAATGTGAAATCTTCATTATGTCAGAATCTTAATGATGCTATTTTAAAAATAGATGAAGTTTTAAAAGAAAATGAAATTGCTCTTCTTTCTCCATCTGCATCTAGTTTAGATGAATTTAACTCTTATGCACAAAGAGGAGATCAGTTTAAAGAGATGGTTTTAGGACTAAGCTAACTTTCAGTTAGTTCTATGTATAATGTCGTTCTTTAAAAGATGGCCAATTAGCTCAGTCGGTAGAGCAACTGACTGAAAATCAGTGTGTCCTTGGTTCGATTCCGAGATTGGCCACCACCTTTTAAAGACCTTATAACCATTACCGTGGCCAATTAGCTCAGTCGGTAGAGCAACTGACTGAAAATCAGTGTGTCCTTGGTTCGATTCCGAGATTGGCCACCACCTTTATATCAAATCCTTTTAAACTATTTTAATAAACTTAAAACATAAACTTGATATAATAGTAATCGCTTTAATAAAAGCACTTTTTGGGGCTGACCTGGTTTCGACGGGATCAAGTGGCTTCTAATTGCATGTCGGACTGAGCATTTCCGTTACGCGGCTCACAATTGCTTAAATGCAAACAATACAAATTACCGCCCAGCTTTAGCAGTAGCTTAAGTTTTACCCCCTCTTAGAGGACGGGCTGCTTCACCGATGGACTCTAGATAAGTCGGATTCGAAGTATAACCCCTATGTAGATATATTTTGAGTCTGTCTCAGCTCAAAATGAATCCCGAGGCTCGTCTTGTGTAGCTTTGCAAGTTGTGTGAAGCAAGATTAAATTTTAACAACTTCTCTAAGCATGTAGACATTAGGAGTAGCGTGGTTTCGGACTGGAGTTCGATTCTCCACAGCTCCACCATTCATTCATATTTTATCCCCCTAAAAACACCACTTAAACCCCTATAATACGAACCTACAAGTAAATACACTGTTACTACAACTACATATAACTATGGCTAAGAATGTACAACTACTTACAATTTATTGTATAATAATGTGTACAACCTAAAAAGTTGTACTTAATAATTCAAAGGTTGTACACATGCTAACAGCGACTAAAGTAAAAAGCTTAAAAGCTAAAGAGAAGTTATACACCGTTGCAGACGATGCAGGGCTTAGTTTGGAAGTAACACCAACAGGAGCTAAAAGATGGCGATTTAGATATAGATTTGAAGGTAAACCTATGCGTAAAAGTTTAGGTGTATTTCCAGATGTATCACTTTCTCGTGCGAGAGAGAAAAGGGATGCTGCAAGAATTAGTATTGCTGATGGTATTGATCCTTTTGTAAAACTCCAAGAGATAGCTACACCTAAAACAGATGAAAAAACATTTAGAGAGTGGTCTCAATACTATATGCAAAAAGTTTCCAATGATGTTAGTGAAGCTCACATAGCAAGAAGTTTAAAAGGTTGGAAAAAAGATGTATATGATGTGATAGGTGAGAAGCCAATGAATGACATAAAACCAAAAGATATAATCACTATATTAGGTGTAATGACAGACAGGGGAGCGAGAGAATCAGCTAAAAAAACATTTAGCAGTATCTCAAGAGTTTTTGATGTAGCTATTGCAAACTACCCTGATGAAGTTGAAATTAATCCTTGTAAATCTGTATCACTTAAAGATGTAGTAGGTGTATCTAAAACAAATAACTATCCAATTATAACCAACGATAGAGAACTTGGTACATTATTAAATCTAATTGACGAATACAAAGGTCATATTAGTACTAAATTAGCATTAAAACTTATTGCACATACTTTTGTTAGACCTACAAATATAAGACATGCAAAGTGGACAGAGATTGATTTAAACACTAAACAGTGGATTATCCCTAGTTCTAAAATGAAAACAAAAAAAGAGTTAATCGTACCATTAAGCAAACAATCTATTATGATAATTGAAGAAGCTAAGCAATATAATGCAGATAGTAAACTGCTGTTTCCATCTACAAGAGGTAAAGACACACCCCTTTCAGATGCTGCAATGGTTGGAGCATTAAGAAGAATTGGCTATACAAAAGAGGAGATAGTAGCTCATTCATTTAGGGGTATATTTTCAACTATTGCACACGAAGATGGTAGATTTGCTCACAATGTTATAGAAACGCAACTAGCCCATACAGTAGGCTCTAAAGTATCTCAAGCATATAACAGAGCTTTGTATCTAAAAGAACGAACAGAGATGATGGATTGGTATAGTCATCACTTAGATTGTGTCAGGGAAGCTTAAATTAATTATCTTCAATAATAGTGAAGAAAGATAGATATAAAATGTATTTAATTACTTCAAGAACAAAATAAAAAATCTGTTCAAGCGTTAGATACTTTAATTCAAATTAATGAACCTAAAAAATAATGTAATTAAAAATAAATTGAAGAAATTAAAAACATTTTTACCAAAAAAATTAGAGGATGAACTTTCAGCTTTGATTTAAGTATTATCATAAAATTAAAAATTCATATTTCAGTCTCAATCAGTTGTTTTTATACTATTTAGATTATAACCCTTGATTTTGATATTTAATTTTATTTTTCTATTATATATATCTGGTAAATGTATAGTTTTACTTTTTACACCTAAGTTTTTTCTGTAAAATATACCTATTTTTGTGCTAGAATCACTAAATTGTAAAGTAGATGCCCTGTATATTGCAACTGCAAGCTGAGATGTTAAAATCTTATGTAGTCGTAATATATGGGTTTCTTCTGTTATATTATCAATCCACAATTTATCAGGTACTGTTTTATTACTTTTTAATATTTTAAAATTAAAAGTGCTAATTAAATTAATAATTGAGGAACTATTTTGTTTCATTAATAATAAAGGATCTCTTTTTTCAATGTAAAATAGATAATCTAAGCTTTGTTCTACTTGCAATTTATTTAGAAGTTCTAAATTTTGTATGATATTAAATAATTTTCTAAGTTGTCTAATATTATACAAATTAAATTTTATATGTAATATCTTTTTATTGCAATTTTCAAATTTATTAATATTATCATTACTATGCATATTAATTAAAATGATATTTTTATTATCATCTATTTGATTAATGTGTTCAAGATCTATTAAATTTATTATTTGGTCTGTTTTAATAATATATGATGAAGTAATCATATTTTGCATCTCAGAAAATAATGAAAAACTTTTTTCTAGCGAGATATTACGAAAAGTTATTAATAATATCTCTTCGTTATTAATGTTCTTTTTTAAATTCAATAACCAATATTGTAGTAAATTAATCTTATTATCATTTATTATATAGTTCATAGGGTTACAACGATTATATATTGTTTGATATTATAAGGTAATACCTGTAGCATTAAAGATTGTATCATTAGATACTCCAGCCTGCTGTAAGCTATATGCTATTTGTTGTCTAATTTCAAATTCACTTTGATACTTTTTTTCCTTTGTAGCATATCCTCTAGTATTTACAATGTTGAATTTTTTATTATTCAACACTTTACTCTTTCCATAAATACCTTTAAAATATTCTCCTATTTCCTTATCACTAGCATTTGCATCCAATAAACATAATTTATATATAAATATAGCCAATCTTGATGTGAGCATAAAAGATGATTTATAATATTTTGTATCAGTATAAATTCTTTCCATATCCATATAATCTCTACCTCTAAATAAAGCACTTTTTATACTAATTTTACTAAATACTCTTGTATTATTAGAATTGTCCGACAGTAGATATTGTATCATATCTTCAAGAATATAAATATTATTAAGTATAAAATCAATATCTTGTTTTTGAAAATAAATGAGATGATCTATTTGACTATTCCTTATCTGTAATATAGTAGTCATAGATACTAAATTTATAAGATTATTTTCATTATATATTTTTGAAAATAATATTGAATATTGGTCATCAAGAAAAAGATTAAACCAATGTAAATTTATATCAGAAAATGAGACTAAAATAATATTTTTACCTTTTGAATTTTCTAATTCTTGTTGATTGAATTTACTGATATTATTTATATATAGTAAATTTGATTGTGGAAAAAACCCTTGAAGTTTTTCTTCTAATTTCAATTTTTTATCAAGGCAAATTAAAAGAAGAATTTCTTTATTAATTATATTATTTTTAACATTTGCAAACCACTGATTTGTTAAATTGTCTCTTTCATTTTCTAATGTATTTTCATCTATCATCTTATAAATCCTATTTATGTAAACATAATATTTAATAATACTTTAATAAAGATTAAAATCTTATTAATAACTTACTAATAGATTATTAGTATATTTTATTACTTATTGTAATTATTACTTATTAACTACTAATACCTTACTTATATCTATAACAACTGGTTACATTCCCTTGTATTCACTGTAAATATACTATAAACAATGATTATTTACTAGAATATCACTATCAATTGTTTATAGTTTGTACGGCAGTAGATATTATAATTATTAAAATAAAAATATTTTTTTACAATTAACATAACTTTGAAGAGATATTTTAATCAACAACTACACTATAAATTAGTTCACTATACTAGATAATAGTCTTATAAAAAGTTGATTATACAATTAAGAGTGAGAGCTAAATATATTGACATTTATATGTATGTAATAAATAATAATACTTTACACTTACTCCTAAGTATCTCTATCTAAACAACAGGAAAAAGAGATGATAAAATACAACACAGTAATAGATAGTGTAGCCCTACATATATCTTGTGATGATAAGAAACAACAACATGGTATTATGCAACAGTTACGAGGATGGATAGTATTTACAAGATTAGTCACTATTAAGTTTGATGAAAAAATTAAAAAGTATAGACTACTAAGAGGTAATACAACTCTAGCGACACTAACTCAAAGTGCAACATATTCAAACTTTTATATCCGTATAAGATTTGCTGGATTGAAAAGTTATAATTATAAACAAGATACTGCTTCTTATAATCTACTGATAGCCATAGTCGCTTTTTTAAATACCACTAGATATACATATAGACTAGCAGAACTTGATATTGCACTTGACTGCCTATGTCCATTTGAAAATATATTAATAATCAACAATAATAAAAAAGCCAATGTTGTTTATAGTCCCTTAGGATATGTACAGTACTTTAACGGTGTTCCCACATCATATATTGAACAATATCCACATATACAACAAAGAAAGAACGCTGTTAGTAGGGCTTATTTATATGACAAAAGTAGTAAAGAAAAGCTTCCTTATACACTAACTAGATTTGAACTTAAACTACAGAACCGTTACTTCTTAAAAAATGACTTTGATGTATCTTCTATAGTTAGTGCTATGAATAATTATACAATACTGCATTTTGACAATGTAAACCTCAAAGAGTGGGTTATACATGAATACAACACACATAAGAGCTTACGACGAGTATCGCCTCATAATAGGCTTCAAATTGATTCTAAAGTGCTATCTAGCTTTATTAAAACTATTTCAACGGCATATGTTGATTTCTATGGGAAAATTATAGTACCAAAATAATTTTTTTAAACAAAGTATATAAGTGATAGAAATATCAAAATACAAATACGGAGCAATAAAATGCAAACAAATTATAATGAACTAATCCCACAAGGTGTACTCTTTGCTATAAAGCAAATAGATGAAATGAGCATAATAAAATCAGATATGTTGAAAAAGCTTATTTATAATAGAGAGATAGAGGTTGTCAAGATAGGCAAGAAGAA
>JAMOPL010000021.1 GCA_027064515.1 Sulfurimonas sp.
AAATGCTTCTGCTGAACAAGACACAGGAATTACTCAAATCAACTATGCAATGACTTCACTTGATCAAGTAACGCAACAAAATGCTTCTGCTTCTGAAGAGTTATCAAGTGCTTCTAAAGAGATGAGTTCTCAAGCTAATCATTTAAAAGAGCTAGTCTCTTTTTTCAAAACGACTAACTAAAGGATTATTTATGAATAATACAAGTGAGAATATGAATAATGACAACCAGTTTCTGACTTTTTATATTAATGATGAATTATATGCTTTATCTGTAATTTATATTAAAGAGATTTTAGAATACTCAATAGTTACAAAAGTTCCACTAATGCATAAATGTATTAACGGAATCACAAATATTAGAGGAAGTGTTATCCCTGTAATAGACTTAAGTATTCGTTTAGGTATATCAGAAGCTCAAACAATAAATAAAAGAACATCAATAATAGTAATAGAAAAAGAGGATGAAGTACAAAACTTCCTTGTTGGCTTAGTTGTTGATGAAGTAAATGAGGTGTACAATATTTTTAACAAAGAGCAAGAAGATGCACCAACTTTTGGTAGTAAGATTCGTAAAGAGTTTATTGAACATATAGGAAAAGTCCATGGTTTATTTATCCCTATATTAAACTCATCAGCAATTATTAATATAGATGAACTATCACAAATATCTAATCCAAAGGGGTAGACTATGTCGCAAATAAATACAGAGTTTGATGAGATAATCTCTATCGAACTAGAAAATGATGAACTTGTTAGTCTTGTTACCAGCAATGCTGATGTAGCAAGCCAATATGTAATTTTTCAAAATTCTCAAGATGAATATTTTGCTATTAATGTAGCAAAGGTTGAAGAGCTTATAGAGTATAAAACAATAGATGTTACTGCAACAACTGAGAGTGATAACACAATGATGGGAACAGCCAAGATTCGTGAACATTTTGTAAATATCATTTGTTTTGATACATGGCTAAATATCCAAAGAAAAGATAAATCTGAGTATGAATTAGTTATTTTATGTGACTATGCTGGTGTAAGGTTAGCAATTGTAGTTAAAAGTGTTTATCGTGTTATAAATATAGAACCATCTGAGATGTATGATGATGCCGATAAAGATAAAAGAATCTCTTATCTTTGTGAGATTCTTATAGAAAATAAAAAAATATTATGTAAAGTTTTTGATTCGGATCAATTTTTATCTGATGTGATGCCTAGTAAGTTTACAAGAGAGATTCAAAAAAGTGAGACTATCAAACCAGATTCAGGAAAACATATCACTAAAGAGATTTTTCTTGCTGAGGATAGTGTTCTAATCCAAACAGCGATGATGAAATTGATGGATAAGATGGAATTAAACTACCGTACTTTTAAGAATGGAAAAGAACTTTTAGATGCTCTTTCAAAAAAAGATGTTGATGATGTTGCTTTAATTATTACAGATTTAGAGATGCCTATAATGGGTGGGTTAGAACTACTTGAAATATGTTCAAAAGATAGTAAATATAGCCAGATACCAATAGTTGTAAACACAAATATGGCTAATCATAGTATTATAAATACAGCTCAAAAGCTTGGAGCAAAAGAGATTTTACAAAAACTAGATTTGCTTACACTACAAGAGGCTATACTTAAAAATGCAAAGTGTTAAAAATCCGATACTAAGTATCAAAATAACTGATAGTGAGTTCCTTAAATTTAAAGATTTGATTTATAAAACAACTGGTATTGAACTTAAATCCAATAAGCACAACTTAATTGAGAGCCGTTTAATGAAACGACTTCGTGATAGAAATATTGATAATTATAGTGATTATTTTCAACTAATATTAAAAGACGAAAAAGAGTTACAGGTGATGATAAATCAAGTAACTACCAATGAAACAAGTTTCTTTCGTGAAAACAAACATTTTGATTATTTAGTTCGTAAGATTCTACCTGACATAAAAGAGAGATTAAAAATTTGGAGTGCTGCATCTTCAATAGGTGTAGAAGCATATACTATTGCTATGGTTGTTGATGAAGCACTATCACCTAGACATATGCCATTTGAAATTTTAGCTAGTGATATTAACATAGATGTTTTACAACAAGCCAAAGAAGCTATTTATGATATAAGATTTGCTAAAAATATCCCTATGAATTATTTAAAAAATTATTGTCTAAAAGGCGTTGGTGATATGGAAAATAAATTTGCTATAAATGATAAATTAAAACAAAGACTGTCATTTGCTCAAATAAATTTAACTAAGCCAATAAGCCCAGATGCTGGTATGTTTGATATAATATTTCTCCGTAATGTTCTCATATATTTTGATATTGAAACAAAAAAAGATGTAGTAAAATATGTTTTACAACATTTAAAAGTTGGTGGATATTTCTTTATTGGTCACTCTGAGACACTCTTTAATATAAGTGATGAAGTGGTTCAAGTTATGCCTACTGTTTATAAAAAAGTATAACTTGAAAAATTTATTCATAACTTATAGAACCCATTTCAAAGGCTAAATCTTTAAATATTTAGATATAAATTTATCTGACATAGTTATTTGTAATTTATTGTCAC
>JAMOPL010000022.1 GCA_027064515.1 Sulfurimonas sp.
ATCTACAATTCCACGCATTTGCGTGGTAATTAATCTAAAACTATCACTCCTTGTCCAATATTTAAAATTTTCTCTATACAATATCATAATTATTTAATATATTATTTATAATAAAAGGCAAATTAATGAAAACAAAATCACTTTATATATCAGCACAAGAGAGGGGAGCAGGGACTCTTTTTGTTACAATGGGGATGATGGAGATTCTAAAAAAGAATATTGACCGTGTTGCTTTTTTTAGACCAATAATCTCATCAAAAGATGTAGTAGATGGAGATATAGAGTTTATTATAAATAGATATAAACTTGATATGAGATATGAAGATTGTTATGGTTTCGATATAAGTTATATAGAAGCGATGATAGCTTCAAACTCTACACATGATTTGATTGACCAGCTGATAGTGAAATTTAAAAAACTTGAAAAAGAGTATGATTTTGTTTTATGTGAGGGTATTCGTCACTCATTTTTAACTTCAACAATAAACTATGATATAAATATTTTGATAGCTCAAAATTTTGCTTCTTCATATATTAATATTATAAGTGCAAAAAATAGAACTATAAAAGATATTTATGAAGATGTACTTATAGGTAATGAAAATGCAATATCTCAAGGGTGCAGTCACTTTGCTACATTTATTAATAGGTTGGATGATAATAGTTATAAAGAGTTAGAAAATAAACTTGAAAATTATAAACTAAAAACATATCTTTTAAGAGAGATAGAGGATTTAAATCTTCTTAATATTCAAGATGTGATAGATTCGTTAGGTGCTAAAACTATTGTTTTAGGTGATGAAGATCATACTAGAATTATTAGAAATGTAAAAGTTGCAGCATTATCTTTGGATAATTTTTTAGATCATATTGAAGAGAATGATTTGGTAATAGTTCCTGCTGATAGGTCTGATATTATTTTAGGTTTGCTTGGTTCTTTATACTCTTCTAGTTATCCAAATATATCTGGAATTATATTTACATTTGGCTTACAAGTACATCCCAATATCGCAAAATTGTTTCAAGGTTTAACAGGCTTTAGTATCCCTATGTTGGCAGTTCAAGAGGATACTTATAAAACAGCAAAAATAATCTCAAATACACATTCAAGACTTAGACCAAATAGTCATAGAAAGATAGCACTAGCACATGGACTTTTTAACTCTAGTGTTGATATGATAGATATAGAGAGTAGAATCGCTAATGCTAGTAGTGATATTATGACCCCTATAATGTTTGAATACAAACTTTTTGATACAGCAAGTACAAATAAAAAACGGATAGTTCTTCCTGAGAGTAATGATGAGAGGATACTTAGATCAGCAGAGATTGTTCTTCGTCGTGGTTTTGCAGAGATTATACTTATTGGAAATGAGGATGAACTTAAAGAGAATTATCTTAGATATGGTATAGACTTGAGTGATGCAACTATTGTAGACCATAACGATTCTAAATACAGAAAAGAGTTTGTAGATAAGTTTTATGAGATGAGAAAACATAAAGGTTTAACTTATGAAGCATCTGAAGATGCTATGACTAAGGTAAATTATTTTGCAACAATGATGGTTCATTTGGGTTATGCTGATGGGATGGTTAGTGGAGCATCTCACTCTACTGGAGATACGATTCGTCCAGCCTTACAGATTATAAAAACTACACCTGATGTATCTACTGTATCTAGTGTCTTTTTTATGTGTTTAAATACTAAAGTTTTAGTTTATGGAGATTGTGCAGTTAACCAAGACCCTGATGCACAGACACTTGCTGATATTGCAATTACTTCTGCTAAAACAGCTACATCTTTTGGAATCGAGCCTAAGATTGCAATGCTATCTTACTCTACTGGTGATAGTGGAACTGGTGTTGATGTTGATAAGGTTAGAGAAGCTACTAAAATAGTAAAAGAGAGAAATCCTGAATTACTAATAGAGGGTCCTATTCAGTATGATGCAGCTGTAAATAAAAATGTAGCTCGTAAAAAACTTCCTAACTCAAAAGTAGCAGGGGAAGCAACCTTATTTATATTTCCAGACTTAAATACAGGGAATAACACTTATAAAGCAGTTCAGAGATCTAGTGATGCGATAGCTATTGGACCGATTTTACAAGGGCTTAATAAACCTATAAATGATTTAAGTAGAGGGTGTCTTATTGCAGACATAGTAAATACCATCGCTATTACAGCGATTCAAGCAGGACAAAAATAATGTACCATAAAAAAAATTCCCTTGGGGTGAAAATAGCAGTTATAAATTCAGGAAGTTCATCTTTGAAATTTAAACTTTTTGATATGAAAACTAAAGAGGTTTTAAAATCTATTTTAATAGAGCATATAGGGGAAGAGAACTCTAGTATTAAGAATCATCATCAAGCCTTGGAATCTTTAAATATTGATTTTTCTGAATTAGATGCTATTGGGCATAGAGTGGTTCATGGTGGTGAAAATTTTAATAAACCGACTATTTTGGATGAAGATTCTATTGATAAAATTCAAAAATTAATACCATTAGCCCCTCTTCATAATCCAGCAAATTTAGAGGGAATCTTAGTTGCTAAAAAATATGCTCCAGATATTTTACAAATAGCAGTTTTTGATACCTCTTTTCACTCAAATATGCCAAAAGAGGCTTTTTTATATCCACTAGAGTATAAGATGTATGAAAAGCATAAGATAAGAAGATATGGTTTTCATGGAACTTCCCACTCATTTGTTGCAAAACAGAGTGCTAGAATCTTAGGTAAAGATTTAAGTGAATTAAATCTTATAACTCTACACCTTGGAAATGGTGCTAGTGCATGTGCCATAGAAAAAGGTGTTAGTGTTGATACTTCAATGGGTTTTACACCTTTGGAGGGTTTAGTGATGGGAACGAGATCTGGAGATATTGACCCTGCTATTATTTTTTATATGCAAAGGGAGTTAGGTTTAGGTGTTGATGAGGTTGATACAATGCTTAATAAAAAATCAGGTTTACTTGGAATTTGTGGTAAAAATGATGTAAGAGAATTGATAGAATCTGAGGATGAGTTGTCAAAATTGGCATTAAAGATAATGATAAGAAGAGTTAAAAAATATATAGGTTCTTATATGGCTCTGCTTGGTGATGTAGATGCGATAGTATTTACTGGTGGCATAGGGGAAAACTCTCAATATATTAGAGATAAAATTTTAGATAGTAAATTTTTTAATGAAATAGAAGTTATAGTAGTAGAAACAGATGAAGAGTTAGAGATAGCTGATGAGTGCTTAAAAGTTTTAGATATTTAAAACGAGGGTGTACAGATGAATGAGATAAGTGTAAGTAAACAAAAAATATTTAATAAAAATAATAAAGTATTTTCTTATGAGCTAGTATTTAAAGATGATGCCAATAATATAACTGGTTTTTCAAATAGTGTAAAAGAAACTGCACAATTAATTATTGGTGCTGTTTCTAGTAAAGAGCTAGATAAATTATTGGGAAGAGATACTTTAGCTTTTGTTAATGTTGATGATCAGACAATAACTAAGGGTATTTTAGATGTACTTGACAAAGATAGATTTGTTTTAAATATATCAGAAGATATAAAACTAACAGAAGAGGTTATAAGTAAAATTATACAGTATCGAAAAAGGGGTTTTAAACTCTCATTAGAACATTTTGATTCAAGTGCTGTAATGATTAAAAAATTTCATAGACTATTTAATTATATAGATATTATAAAGATGGATGTCGCTTTATCCGAGCCAGAAAATTTAGAAATGGTTATGAATAAATTTAAAGGAACTAGGATAAAACTCTTAGCTCAAAGTATAGAAACTAAAGCTGAATATATAAAATATAAAGAGATGGGATTTGATTTTTTTCAGGGATATATTTTAGATAAACCTGAAATAATAGAGATATCAGGCTCAAAA
>JAMOPL010000023.1 GCA_027064515.1 Sulfurimonas sp.
ATCAATATATAACCAGTAGGCTATGAGAAAAAGAAGTAAGCCTTTTAGTTGTCTGATTTTACTAAAGGTTGTTTTTAGTCTTAAATATCCATTTGTAATAATTGTAGTTGTTTTTAATTTTTTAGAGTTTTTTTTCTCCTTTACAAATAAAAATAGAGGAAGTGAAAAGATAGCCCACCAGATGGATACACTTATAAATGATGCTTTTACAGCTTGAATCTCATTATCGAAACCAAATAGCATAAACTCTTGTAGCATCCACACATTTATACCAAATAAGATTCCACCACCTAGATAACCAAGTGCAAATCCTAAACCTGATACAAAATCAACATTTTTTTCATTAGATACTGAGGGAAGTAGACCATCATAAAAGGTATTTGAAGCCATAAAACCGATGTTACCTAGAATATATATAAAAGATGCGAGTTGCCAATCACCCTCATTTACAAGTGATAGTGAAGCACTCATTAGGATTCCAAGGTAAGCAAAGATAAATATAAACCGTTTTTTTAGTGAGGCTGTATCAGCAATAGCACCAAGTAATGGTGCAATGAGAACAACGATAAAACTAGATAATGAGTTAGCAAATCCAAGTTGCGCAGTATTCACTGTTGCATCTGTTCCAGCACTGTAATAAGTTTTAAAAAATAAGGGGAAAAAACCAGCCATTACAGTTGTAGCATAAGCTGAGTTTGCCCAGTCATAAATAGCCCAAGAGTAGATGGTTTTATTTTTTAGATTCATATTAAGATTCTAACATAAAGCTAATATGATTTAGGTTCTTTTTTTATAAAATTTCTCTTTATACTCAGCGAATCTATCCTCTAAAATTGCTTCTCTAACCTCTCTCATAAGATTCAAGTAGTAGTGTAAATTATGAATAGTGGCAAGTCTAAAATAAGTAATCTCTCTTGCACGGAAAAGGTGGTTCAAATAGGCTCTTGTATATGTTTTACAAGTAAGACATTGACACTCTGAATCTATTGGAGCTGAATCTTCTTTAAATTTTGCACCTTTGATATTGATACGACCAAATGATGTAAATAGAGTCCCATTTCTTGCATTACGAGTTGGCATAACACAATCAAACATATCGATTCCTCTCTCTATATTTTCTATTAAATCTTCAGGAGTTCCAACACCCATAAGGTAACGAGGTTTGTCTTTTGGCATATACTGTACAGTATGCTCAACCGTATCGTACATCTCATTGTTTAATTCACCAACAGATAATCCACCAATAGCAAAACCATCATAATCTAATGCACATAACTCTGTGGCACTTTTAGTTCTAAAGGCTCTATCCGTTCCACCTTGAATGATTGCAAAAATATTTTGATCAACACCAACACCCTCTTTTTGTTTTGCACGGAAATATTCAATAGATTCTTCAGCCCAAGAGGTGGTTCTCTCTATGCTTAGTTTAATTCTCTCTTGTGTAGCTGGAAGTGCCACTAAATCATCAAGAATCATCATAATATCTGAACCCAAATTATGTTGAATATCTATAACTTTTTTAGGTGTAAAAAAGTGTTTTGAGCCATCTATATGGGAGCGAAACTCTATACCATTCTCTTTAGGTTTAGAGATGTCTGAAAGAGAAAAAGCTTGAAATCCACCACTATCAGTTAAAAAACTTTTTGGGTAAGTTGTAAAACCGTGAAGTTTTCCCATTTTAGCAATAGTTTTATCTCCTGGGCGAAGATATGTATGGTAAGTGTTCGCTAAAATAATTTCAGCACCAAGAAGATTTAGAACATCATCCATATCAAGTGCTTTAACACTTCCTAAAGTTCCTACTGGCATAAAAACAGGCGTTTTTATAGTTGAGTGGGCAGTTTTTATAGTACAAGCACGAGCATTTTTCGATGTAGCATCTAATTTGAATTCCATAAATATTTTCCTAAAGTTTATAAGTTTTTGGAATTATAACATTATAATTATTGAAATATATTTTATAAAACTTTATGATAAAATATACAAAAAAGATTATACGAAGGATAATGATGGAAGATATTTTATATGCTCCGTGGCGAGATGAGTATGTTACAAACAAAAAGATAGATGGATGTGTTTTTTGTCATATTAGTTCAAACTCTAATGATGATGAGTTACATGTTCTTTATAGAGATGAGCATTGTTTTATGGTTATGAATCGATACCCTTATACTCCGGGGCATTTTATGATTATTCCACATACTCACACAGATAAACTAGAAGAGTTAGATATTGATACTTGGTTACATATGAGTGCCTTAGCTCAAAAAGGTGTGAAAATGTTAAAAGAGGGGATTAATGCACATGGTGTAAATATTGGTATGAATCTTGGAAAAGCAGGTGGAGCAGGAATTGCAGAACATATTCATATGCATTTAGTTCCTAGATGGGAGAGAGATACCAACTTTATAACTTCTATCGCAGATACTAGGGTTTACTCTACTGACTTTGAAAAAATTTATAAGAAATTAAAAGGGCTTATTCCTAAGTATATAGATGTTAGTTAGGTTTTTTACTCCCCTTTATCGTGTAGTATTCTATAATTTCTACAAGCTTTAGTATAACCATCAAAACAAGCTTTTTTATAAAACTTTTTAGCTTCTTGTTTATCTATTTTTATCCCATACCCTGTTTCATACATATATGCTAAATTATGACAACTTTTAGCATTTCCATTTTCACAAGCAAGAGAATAGTATTTTCGTGCTTTACTTAGATTTTGTATTAAAGCAGTACCTTTTCTATATATTTGAGCAAGAGAAAAACAAGCATTTTCATTTTTTAGTTCACAAGCTTTTTTTAGTGTTTTTTTTGAATTAGATATACTTTTTTTTGTGCCATCACCATGAAAATACATAATCCCAAGTTGATAACAACTAAAAGAATCATTTTGATCACAATACTTTTTTACCACCTCAAACTCTTCTTTGTTTTTTTCTTTATTAAACTTCTGTAAATTGTGATGACTAGAATTAGCCATTAGGTTCAGAGTAAAAAGTAAACTAATAATTAATAAAATATTTTTCATAATTAACCCCTTATAAATTAATATATTATAACAAAAAATAAAAAACTATAAATATATGTATAATTTAGCTAAAATAACTTTATGAAAAAAGATACTTATATTGAAGCTATAAAGCAACTAAATTTATATTCACACCACTATTATGTACTAGACGACCCGATAACTACTGATGAGGTTTATGACAAGCTTTATCATGAAGTTTTAGAGTATGAACAAAATAATCCAAACGATTTATTGAAAAATTCCCCAACACAAAGAGTTGGAGATTCTATCAGTGATGGTTTTATAAAAGCTCCACATCTATCCCGTATGTGGAGTTTAGAAGATATATTTGATTCTGATGGTTTGGAGAAGTGGCTTAAAAAGACTAAGAAACTAGATTCTAATATCTCATTTTATTGTGAACCAAAATTTGATGGTGCATCATTAAATCTTGTTTATGAAAATGGGGAACTAGTGAGGGGAATCACTAGAGGTGATGGAACTATTGGAGAATTGATTACTCAAAATGTAAAAACAATTCGCTCGATTCCACTCACAATAGAACATAAAGAGATAATAGAGATTCGTGGTGAAGTTGTTATATTTAAAGATGACTTTGAGGCTATAAATGTTCAAAGAGCTAAAAATGGTGAGGCACTATTTGCAAATCCACGAAATGCTTCTGCTGGAAGCTTAAGACAATTAGATTCATCTGTTACTGCTTCAAGGAACTTAATGTTTTTACCTTACGGTGTTGGTAAAAATGAGTTAGAACATACTCTCTTAAGTGAAAAAATGGAGTATATATACTCTTTGGGATTTAGGAAACCACCGAGTAGAGCAAAGTGTAAAGGTTTTGATGAGATAGAAAAAATATATGCAGAGATGATAAAAAATAGAGAAACTTATCCTATGATGCTTGATGGTATGGTAATAAAGGTAAATGAGATAAGTTCACAAATGGAGATGGGATACACTGTAAAAGTTCCAAGATTCTCAGTAGCATATAAATTCCCAGCAGTTGAAAAGATAACTACTATAAAAAAGATTTTGCTACAAGTTGGAAGAAGTGGAGCAGTTACTCCCGTAGCTGTCGTTGAACCTACCGATATAGATGGGGTAGTGGTGGAGAGAGCTACACTACATAATTTTGATGAGATAGATAGAAAAGATATTCGAATAGATGATAAAGTGATTATTTTGAGAAGTGGTGATGTGATTCCTAAGATAATTAAAGTTCTTACACATGAGAGAAAAGGGGATGAAGAGGTTTATAAACGACCAACAGAGTGTCCAGAGTGTGGTAGTGAGTTACTTAATGAGGGTGTTTTACTTAAGTGTCAGAATCTTAATTGTAAGGCTAGAATCGTAAACTCTATAATCTATTTTGCTTCAAAACCTTGTTTAAATATAGATGGGCTTGGTGAAAAAATAGTTGTGGCTTTATATGAATCTGGAACTATAAAAAGTGTGATAGATTTGTTTGGATTGAGTTTAGAAAAACTTTTAGAGCTTGATGGATTTAAAGAGAAAAAATCTCAAAATTTACTAAATGCGATAGAAAAAGCAAAAGGGTGTGATTACTGGCGATTCATAAACTCAATGGGGATTGAACATATTGGGGAGGTGGCATCTAAAACATTGAGTGATAATTTTGGATCCTCTTTTATAGATGCTTCAAAAGAGCAAATAATAGCTTGTGATGGAATCGGTGAAGAGATGGCTGAATCGCTTTTAGAGTTTATTAGAGTAAATAGAGAAACGATACTGAAACTACAAGAATCTCTTTTACCAAAAGAACCAGAAGTTAAAGAGGAGGCAAAGGAGAATCCTTTTAAATCTAAAACTATTGTTTTAACTGGAACTATGAGTGAATCGAGAGGTGCTATAAAAGAGATACTAGAATCTTTGGGTGCAAAAGTTTCAGGAAGTGTCTCTAAAAAAACAGACTTTTTAGTTTATGGTGAAGATGCTGGTAGTAAATATGATAAGGCTATAAGCTTAGATGTTAAGTGCTTAACTGAAAATGAGATGAGGGGGATGATAGATGAGTAGATTGGATAATTATCTTGTAGAAAAAGGGTTGGTTGGTAGTAGAAATAAGGCTCAGGCAATTATAAAAGAGGGACTTGTAAGTGTAAATACTAAGATAGTTTTAAAAAGTTCATTTAAAATAGATGAAAATTCAGATGAGGTGAAAATTAGAGAGTATAAAGAGTATGTATCTCGTTCTGCTCATAAACTAAGTGCTTTTTTAGATGAGATAAAAATTGATTTAAAAGATAATATAGCTTTAGATATTGGTTCTTCTACTGGTGGCTTTACTCAGATTCTTTTAGAAAATGGTGTAAAAGAGGTATCTGCTGTTGATGTTGGAAAAGAGCAGTTACATAAGATTCTAAGAGAGGATGAGAGAGTTTTTTCTTATGAGAGTTGTGATATTAGAAATTTTGAGAGTGAAAAAAAGTTTGATATTGTTGTGAGTGATGTAGCTTTTATCTCTCTTTTATATATACTAGATTCTGTTGATAGATTGGCAAATGATAAAATTATTTTACTTTTTAAACCACAGTTTGAAGTTGGTAGAGAGGCATCAAGAGATAATCATGGTGTAGTGACTGATGATAAGGCGATATTAAAAGCTATGATAAAATTTGAGGATGCTTGTAAATTAAAGGGGTGGAACCTTATTTTAAAATCTGCATCTAAACTTACTGGAAAAGAGGGTAATTTAGAGTACTGTTATTTTTACGAGAAGTGATTATTATGCACCATCAAGTGCATAATAAAATCTTAAAATTCATCCTCTTCAGCTTCATAGATAAGAAACTCAAGTGCTTCTTTAGATTTTCTAGCTGTTTCGATTTTTAAATCATCAAAACTAAGCTCTTTTTCTGTCATATATTTGCTTAGTTCTTCAGCATCTTTAGAACCAAAACACTCTAAAACAGCAATGTCTTCTGTACAAATCTCACCATATTTTGATAGAAAAGATTCTAAATCATTAGATTCTAAAAGTGAAGTAGTATTGTGTTCAAATGGAATATATTCAGCTTTTACCTCTTCAAGTGCATCTTCACCATCAATTTGCTCTATAAGTAAATCCATCTCTTTATAGATATTTTTAATCTCTGTCATTTTATTTCCTATTATTTATTGATAAATTCAAGTTTAGCATAAAAGATGTTTATATGCTAAAATGTTACTAATTATAGTTAATAAAAGGAGGGATTGTTTGAAAAATAGTATAAAAGCAATCGCTATTGGTGGTTTTGATGGGATGCATATTGGGCATCAGTCTCTTTTTTCTGCATTAGGGGATGAGGGGTGTGTTGTTGTTATAGAAACTGGATATGCTAATCTTACTCCTAAAAAAGAGAGAGAAAACTTTTCACATTACCCTATACACTATTTTGAATTAGATGATATTCGTACTCTTGATGGAGTGGAATTTATAAATTTACTAAAAAAAATATTTCCAAAACTGGAAAAAATTGTGGTTGGTTATGATTTTCATTTTGGAAAAAATCGTAAATATTCATTTGATGATTTAAAAGATATATTTAATGGCGAGGTTGAGGTGATTCAGGAGGTTTGTCTTGATGGAGATTCTATCCATTCACATAAGATTCGAGCTAAATTAAGTATAGGTGATGTAAAAGGTGCTAATGCTTTTTTAGGGCATAATTACATAATTCGTGGTCAGCATATTAGAGGGCAAGGGATTGGTAAAAAAGAGTTAGTAGCTACTATAAATATACAAACAGATGATTACTTAATGCCAAAAGAGGGTGTTTATGTAACATTGACAAGGATAGACAATGAAGAACATTACCATCCATCGGTTTCTTTTGTTGGTCATAGGATTAGTACGGATGGTTTATTTGCGATAGAGACTCATATACTTGATGGTGAAGTTATATGTGATGAAGAGGCAACAATTAGTTTCATATCATTTATAAGAAATAATGAAAAGTTTGAGAATCTTCAAGATCTTAAAAAAGAGATAAAAAAAGATATAGCGATAGCACATAGAGAGCTAAAACTATTACAATTATAAAGAGAGTATAAATGGAAAGAGTATATTTACAAAATGGTGGAAAAGTTAAATTTGATTTTTATCAAAACAAGACAGATTTTATAGTAGATGAGATACCTAGTGGAGAGTTTAAAGGTAGTGGAAATTTTTTAATTTTACATGTTAAAAAAGTTGAACTTACAACTTGGGATATGATTGCAGTTTTTGCAGAATTTTTGAGTATACCAGCACAAAAAATAGGGTATGCAGGTTTAAAAGATAAACATGCAACAACGACACAATTTATTTCAGTTGAACTAAAATATGAAAAATCATTAAAAAAATTTAAACATTCTCAAATAAAAATATTAAAAAGCTTTAAACATAATAAGTCTATTCAGATGGGTGATTTAAAAGGTAATAGATTTAGTATCAATCTTTATGATATTGATGACATTAAAGCTGGTAAAATTGAAAAAATAGCTAGAAAAAATGAAAAAAATGGTTTAGAAAACTATTTTGGTTTTCAGAGATTTGGTCGAGATGGTGATAGTATAGAACAAGCAAAAGAGATGATAAAAGGTGATCTATTTATAGCTGATGCTAAATTAAAAAAGTTTCTAATATCTGTTTATCAAAGTACACTTTTTAATGAGTGGTTGCATGAAAGGGTAGAGTTAAGTCAAGAAGATGGTAAGTTTAAATTATTAAAAGGTGATATTTACTCAACAAGTGATTCTAAGTTAGTAACACCTAAAAATATTCCATTAAAAGATTTTTTAGCAAAGAAGATAGTTCCAACAGGACTTTTATGTGGTAGGGGTGCATTTCGTTCAAGAGATGAATCTAGAGAGATAGAAAAAAAATATGATGATGAATTTTTGGTGGATAAGGGTTTAAGAAGAGATGCTTTAATCTATCCTAAATCAACTATTTGTAAATATGATAAAAATTTTGGAAAATTAAATATATCTTTTACTCTTCCAAAAGGTTCTTATGCAACGGTATTTTTAGAAAGTATCGCAGGTAAAAATTTTACAGCAAAAGATGTAAAAAAAGATTAATATTTCATATTATTTTAAATTTGTAACACAAAAGAAAAAATATTTAAAAAAAATTGTTTTATTAGAATGGTTTAATGCAATTTTGAATATAATTTCGTAAATTTTCAGACAAGGGAGCACGCCTATGGGTGAATTGTTTACTTTTTTCGGACTTATCTCACATGATAAGACTTTTATCTATATGACACACATGCTATTATCAGCAGGTATTGCGATAATGCTAGTTAAAATGGCTATGTCTAACTTACAGCTAGTTCCAAAAGGGACTCAAAACCTTATGGAAGCATATATTTCTGGTGTTTTAAAAATGGGTGCCGATGTTATGGGTGAAACTCAAGCTCGTCGTTTTCTTCCTTTAGTTGCTACAATTGGCTTATTTGTTGCTATTTCAAACATTATTGGAATTATTCCTGGTTTTGAAGCTCCAACTGGTTTCTTAGAATTTGCACTTACTTTAGCTCTAAGTGTATTTGTTTACTATAACTATATTGGTATAAAAGAGCAGGGTGTTATTAAATACTTTAAGCACTTTTTAGGTCCAGTTTGGTGGTTATATTGGTTAATGTTCCCAATCGAAATCGTTTCTCACTTTTCTCGTTTAGTTTCTCTTTCTTTCCGTTTATTCGGTAATGTTAAAGGTGATGATATGTTCTTGATGGTAATCTTAATGTTAGCTCCATGGATTTTACCAATGATTCCATTTGCTTTACTTAGTTTTATGGCATTGTTACAAGCATTTATCTTTATGATGCTTACTTATGTTTACCTTGGTGGTGCAGTAGCAGTTGACGATCACTAGGTCGTAGGTTTCATTATGCAAAAAGATATTTTTGATAGAATTATAAGCTTTTTGCTTGGAGCATCATGGGCAATTGTCCTTTTTGGTGCTCTTATAACTTTTAAACTCTTTATAGTCTTTGGTTTAGGGCTATCTATCTTCTTAACACTTCTTTATATAATTACATCATTATTTATGATTTTAGCTCTTGATGCTTTTTCTGTAAATAGACAAAGATTAAACGAAGCAAAAAAACATACACAACTTTTAGAAAAAATTTACTCTAAACATACTAAATAATATTTAAATCACTAACAAGGATAAATAAAATCCTTTAAAGCAAAAATTAGATAAAATCGATTAATTATTATTTATCTAAGGAAACCTATGTTTGAAGTAGTTATCGGTCTTGAAGTACATGTTCAATTAAACACAAAAACAAAACTTTTTTGCTCGTGTCCAACGAGTTTTAATCACAAACAAAATACAAATACTTGTCCAACTTGTCTAGCTCTACCTGGGGCTTTACCTGTTTTAAATAAAGAGGTTTTACACAAAGCTGTTATGTTGGGTACGGCAATAGATGCTACTGTAAATAAAGAATCATATTTTGATAGAAAATCATACTTCTATCCAGATTCTCCATCGGCATATCAAATCACACAATTTTACAAACCTGTAATCCAAAATGGTCATTTAGATATTGAGTTGGAAGATGGTTCAAAAAAAACTATCCGTGTAGGTTTTGCACATATTGAGGCTGATGCTGGTAAAAATATTCATGATGGTGATATATCAAAAGTTGATTTAAACCGTGCAGGAACTCCACTTTTAGAGATAGTTACTCAGCCAGATATGAGAAGTGGTGATGAAGCGATTGCTTACCTTAAAAAGCTTCACTCTATTATCCGTTATTTAGATATTGGCGATGCAAATATGCAAGAGGGTTCTTTTCGTGTGGATGTAAATGTTTCTATCCGTCCAAAAGGTGATGAGAAACTTTATACTCGTGTAGAGGTTAAAAATATCAACTCATTTAAGTTTATTCAAAAAGCGATAGAGGTAGAAGTAGCAAGACAAACTG
Source organism: Sulfurimonas sp. (assembly GCA_027064515.1). GTDB lineage: Bacteria > Campylobacterota > Campylobacteria > Campylobacterales > Sulfurimonadaceae > Sulfurimonas. Next base: position 9,955 of record JAMOPL010000023.1, read on the forward strand.
AAGCTTGGGAAGATGGTCTTTATGATGAAGAAATTTGTCAAGAAACTAGACTTTTCGACCAGATTAAAACAGAAACTCGTTCAATGCGAGGAAAAGAGGAAGCTGCTGATTATCGTTATTTTCCAGAACCAGATTTGCTTAAAGCTCTTATCACTGATGATATGATGGAAAAATACTCTCAGATTCCAGAATTACCAGAGGCTAAAAAAGCAAGATTCTTAACTCAATATGGTTTGAGTGAATATAATGCTAGTGTACTTACTTCAGCTATTGAGATGGCTAACTTTTTTGAAACAATGATGAGTAAAGATGGTGTTACAGCTAAAACTGCCAACTCTCTTCTAACAGTTGAACTTTTAGCTAGACTAAAAGGTGAATTAAATCTTACAAATTCTCCAGTAGATGCAGATAAACTTGGAATATTGGCTTCTCGTATTGATGATAAAACAATAAGTGGTAAAGCTGGTAAAGAGGTTTTGGATTATTTGATGCAAAATGATTCTGATGTAGATTCTGCTATTGAAAAATTAGGCTTAAAACAAGTAACAGACACAGGTGCAATTGAGGCTATGTGTGATGAGATTATAGTTGCAAATCCTGATAAAGTTGAGCAGTATAAAGGTGGAAAAGAAAAACTCTTTGGTTTTTTTGTTGGTCAAGTTATGAAAGCATCAAAAGGTAGTGCGAATCCTCAAGTAGTGAATGAGTTGTTAAAAGCAAAGCTAGGGTAAATTAATTATGATTAAACAGTTGATTGTTGATGGAGCTTACTACTTAAATACATCAAGTGTTTATCAAAAGAAGAAACTTTTTTTCTATAATTTATTGGAAAATAGTAATTATAAATATAAAAAATATTTTGATATTTTTATGATAACACTTATTTTTATAAGTGTTGCTATCCTTATCCGAGAAGTGAAATCGCATATTAATGATAGCCTACTTTTCTTTAATAATTATGTAGTATCTTTTATTTTTTTAATTGAATATATACTAAGAGTTTGGGTCAATAACAGTATTAGTAAAATTATCATAAATCAAAATGAATATGATTTAATGCTTGGTGAAAGATTTAATATATCAAAAGCACTAAAAGAGATACTAAAAACTAAATTTAAGTATATGATATCTTTTAAGGCAATTGTTGACTTACTTGCAATTATTCCATTTTTTCATCAATTAAGATTACTTAGAATCTTTATATTATTTAGAGTTTTTAAACTTTTTAGATATGCAAAAAGTATTCAAACATTTACCTCTGTTGTAACAGCTAAAAAATTTGAATTTTTTACACTCTTTATTTTTGCTTCTATAATTATTTTTGTCTCATCTGTTCTAATCTATGTTATGGAAGCAAATAATCCTGAATCATCTATTGAGACTATTTTTGAAGCTATTTATTGGTCTGTTGTTACAATATCTACTGTTGGTTATGGAGATATAAGTCCTGTAACACAAGAGGGTAGAGTTGTAGCAATGTTTGTAATTATTGCAGGAATTGCTGTTTTTTCATTTACAACATCACTTATTGTTACCTCATTTACAGAAAAACTTGATGAGATAAAAGATATGAAATTTATAAATGATATAGCAAAAATAAAAGAGTTTTATTTAATATGTGGGTATGAAAAGGTTGCAAAAGAGGTTGTAAAAGAGTTGTCTAAAAATAGTAAAGTTATTATTTTAGAAGAGGATTTAGAAAAAGTTGAATTAGCAAAAAAAGATGGTTTTATAGCCGTGAATTATAATCCTGGATCAATACAAAGTTATAAAAAACTTCGTATAAATATTCAAACACAGGTAAAAGCTATTTTATGTTTAAGTCATAGTGATGTAGAGAATGTTTATACAGCTTTAACGGTTCGCTCTTTTAACAAAGATGTTTTTATACTCTCTATTTTAATCAATAAAACAAATAGAAATAAATTAAAATTTGCAGGTGTTAATGAGATTTTTTATGAAAAAGAACTTGTTGGAATCATAGCAAAAGAGTTTGCAGGACAGCCTGTTGCATTTGAAGCTATCCATGCTCTTCGTTCAAATTATAATGGTGTAAAAGTAGAGGAACTATTTATTAGTGATAGAGTTTTAGATAGTTTTAATATAATAGGTGATTTGAATAATAAAAAATATAGAATAGTATTGTTAGGTGTTTACAAAAAAAGTAAAAAAAGATTCTTTTTTAATCCCATTGACAGCATGATTTTAGAGACGGGAGATTATCTTTTAGTGATAGGAAATACAGTTTTTATAAAAGAGTTCGATATAAATCTTCATAAAAAGGTTAAATAGATGAGAGAGAAAACTGCTTTAATCTTTGGTTTTAATGATTATACATCTGAAATAGAAAAAAATATATCTAGTGAATATGAGAGTGTTTCTATTTTTACTTTAGATAAAGATGATGAAAATAGTTTTGATTTGAGTGATGATTGGGATGATTTAGATAATAGATTTAATATTGAGAATTGTATAGCTTTTTGTATCTTGGAAGATATGGCAGAAAATATTTTTTTAACTATTTCACTTCGTGATACTTTTAAAGATTTAACAATTGTTGCTCTTGCACGAGATAAAGAGAGTTCAGATAAATTAACTTTAGCAGGAGCTACAAAAGTTTTACCAAGTACTCAAACCACAGCAAATGTAATTGTTGAGATGCTTGAAAAACCAATTATTACAAAAGTGTTTCATGATATATTGTATGAAAAAAGTGCCTTACAAATAGCAGAGATAGAAATACAGAATCATAAATGTTTTGATAATAAATACCCATCTGATATTGATTGGAGTAGAAATCATGGAATTATTGTTCTATCAGTTCTACATGAGAATAATACTAGGGAATTTATTTATTCATCAAAAGCAAAACACCATATGATAAAAGAGGGTGATATTTTTGTAGTAGTTGGTTATGAGCAAGATATAAAAGAGCTTGAAAAACTAATAGGAAAAAAAAGATGACTAAAATAGGTGTAATTGGAGCAGGTAAATGGGGTTCGGCTTTAGCTTTTGCTTTTTCAGAAAAGAATGAGGTTTTTATAACTTCAAGAAAACCAAGGGATATAAAAAACTTTGTATCTTTAGATGATATTTTAGAGTGTGAATATTTGATTATAACAGTACCAGCACAACAGATTACCTCTTGGTTAGAGGAAAATTTCATATATAAAAATCAGAAGATTCTAGTTGCTTCAAAGGGAATCGAAGCAACAACGGGAAGATTCTTAAATGAGATATATTCACAATATATACCAGATTCAAATATAGCCTTTCTCTCAGGTCCATCTTTTGCAGTAGAGGTTCAGAAATCTTTACCAACTGCTTTGGTTGTAAACTCACTAAATCAAGAGTTGAGCGATAAGTTCGCATCATTTTTCCCATCATTTATAAAAGCATATACATCAACTGATGTGATGGGTGCTGAGGTAGCAGGAGCATACAAAAATGTTATAGCGATAGCTGCTGGAATCTGTGAGGGTTTAGGTCTAGGAAAAAATGCAGCAGCTTCTTTAATCTCTAGGGGTTTAGTTGAGATGCAAAGATTTGGTTTAGCATTTGGAGCAAAAGAGGAGAGTTTCACAGGGCTTAGTGGAGCAGGGGATTTGTTCTTAACAGCTTCATCAAATATGAGTAGAAATTTTCGTGTAGGTTTAGGAATCTCACAAGGAAAATCACAAGAGGAGATTCTTAGAGAGTTGGGGGAGGTCGCAGAGGGGATAGGAACTACTTATGCACTTCATGAAATCTCTACAAAACAAAATCTTTACCTACCAATAGCTAAAGAGGTTTATGAGATGTTGGAGGGGAAAAATCCTAAAGAATCTTTGAGAGATTTACTTTCGAGTTAAGGATTCTATTGTACAAAAAATAAGAAGTTTATTTCTAAAGGAAAAAATAAGATGACACAACATATAGAACAGTTTAAAAAAATAGGTTTGGGAATCTTAATTGGACTGATAATATTTTCATTATCACTTATAATTTTCAACCCTCTACAAGCATCTCTTTTAGGTATAATAGCACTTTTAGTTACCTTATGGACAAATGAGGGTTTACCTTTGGCAGTTGTTTCCCTTTTGCCTATTGTATTGTTTCCAGCATTTTCAATTCTTACTACAAAAGCCACAGCAGTTAATTATGCCCACCCAATAATCTATCTCTTTTTAGGTGGATTTATGTTGGCTATTGCCGTTGAGAAAAGTAATCTACATACTGTAATAGCAGATAAGATGTTAGGGCTTTTTCCAAATACTCCACGGGGGATGATATTTTCTTTGGCTATAACTTCAGGGTTGTTGAGTTCGATTCTCTCAAACACAACCACTACACTTTTGTTAATGTCTATCGCTCTATTTATCACAACTGATTTAAAATTAAAGATGAGATTCGCTCTTGCTATCGCTTATGGGGCTAGTGTTGGTGGGATTCTTACACCTATTGGTACACCACCGAATCTTATTTTATTAGGAATTATGAACGATAAAGGGATGGAAGCTATACCATTTTTCCAATGGGTTTGGATGGTTGCTCCATTGGCGATGGTTATGTTTGTTGTTGTGAGTTTACTTCTTAGTTTGGGAGTACCAAATACACCAATTCATAGAGATAGTGAAAATAAACCATTAGATTCTACTCAAAAAAAGATTATCTATATTATGGGTGGTTTAATTTTTCTGTTACTTATAAATGCTCCAATGAAACCTTTTTGGGGTGGGCTAGGGCTAAGTGAAGCAGGTATTTTACTCAGTGCTGGTTTATTACTTTTTATGCCACCTATCAATGTTTTAAAATGGGATGAAGATTCTACGAAGATACCCTATAAAATTATGTTTTTATTTGGAGCAGGATTCTCTATTGCTAAAGCATTTTCAGGAACAGGTTTAGCTGATGAGGTTGCTTCTTATCTTATTGTTATGACACAATTAAACCCTATTGTTTTATTATTTGCAGTAGCTATGCTCATAACATTTACAACCGAGATAACATCAAATACAGCTCTAATCTCTATTATGCTTCCTGTTATCTATTCAGTAGCAGAACAAACTGGAATCAATACAACTCTATTTATGATGGTAGCAACTCTATGTGCTAGTTATGCCTTTATGCTCCCAATAGCCACCCCATCAAATGCAATAGCAATGAGTAGTGGGGCAGTGAATGTAAAAAGTATGATTAGATATGGAATTGTTTTAAATCTAGTGGGAATTTTTTGTATCGTGATGATAGCAGAGTTCTTTTGGAAAGGGATTCTTACTACTTAGAATCTCTTCGTTTATAAAAACTATAAAAATCTTTCAAAATCAAAAAAACTGTTAAAAACCAAAGCCCATCAAGTATGAAGTTTTGGTTTAGTCCATTCATATAAAGATAGGGAAAACCTAAAAAAAATGGCCATTTAAAAAAGTAAAAAAATAGTATTCCTACTCCATAGAGTTCTTTTAAAGTTCTTTTCATAAAAGTATTTTACCTTTTTAGGATAAAATCCAACAAAATAATTACAAAGGGTTTTAAATGATAGTTCATATAGTTATGTTTAAATTTAAAGATGAGAATAAAGAGGCTAATTTAGTAGAGGTTACTTCAAGACTAAATGGTTTAGTTGATCTAATTCCAACTCTTAAAACGATGGAAGTTGGAGTAAACTTTACAGAATCTGAGAGAGCATTTGATTTGTCTCTTTATAGCACTTTTGAGAGTAAGGATGATTTAAAAGCCTATGCAATTCATCCCGAACATCTAAAAGTTGTAGAGTTAATCAAAAGTGTAACTATCGAATCTAAGGTAGTTGATTATATTTTATAAATATAGAGTGGAGTTGTTAGTAAAAATGTTAGAATTGCGAAATTTATTTAAGGTAAAAAAATGTTAATGACAATAATAGCCATATATAGTATATATGTATTAATCTCAATCTATACAAGTGTGATGCAGATAGGCTATATAAATATAGCAAAAAGAAAAGAGCCTGTACTTTTAAGTGATACTAAATTTTTAATAGCTGGAAATTATGCTGTTGCAAAAGAGAAACTAAGTATTGTAAACTCTTTTGTAGATTATATTTTATTTATAGCTTGGATGGGTGTTGGAATCTCTTGGTTACAAAGTAGTATTATTTTAGAAAATGATGCTTTACAAAATATAGCGATAGTGATGAGTTTTCTTATTATTGGATCTATTATCTCCTTACCCTTCTCTTATTATGAAAAATTTGTTTTAGATGCAGAGTTTGGTTTTAATAAATCAACCCTAGGACTTTGGATAAAAGATACTCTCATCTCATTTAGTTTAACACTTGTTTTTGGTTCTTTAGTTGTTTGGGGAATCTATGCAATTATTATTAATTTTGAGTTGTGGTGGTTATGGAGTTTTATATTTATTTTTGGTGTTATTATCCTTATAAATATGCTTTATCCAGCTTTTCGTGCGATGTTTTTTGACAAGCTTACTCCGTTACAAGATGAAGAGTTAGATGAAAAAATAAAAGAGCTTATGGATAAAACAGGCTTTGTAAGTTCAGGTGTATTTGTGAGTGATGCTAGTAAAAGAGATGCTAGATTGAACGCTTATTTTGGTGGTTTTGGTAAGGCTAAAAGAGTTGTGTTGTTTGATACTCTAATAGAAAAGCTAACAACTAAAGAGCTTCTTGCTGTTTTAGGGCATGAACTTGGGCATTTTGCTCATGGTGATATATATAAAAATATAGCTCTTGTTGGGGCTATGCTTTTTGCTATGTTTGGAATCTTTGGAAATCTTCCTTCATCATTATATTTAGAGATGGGGATGAGTGAAACTCCAGCAATAATGATGATTCTATTACTTTTATTTATGCCAGTTTTAGGTTTTGTAATGATGCCAATAATGGGAATCGTTAGTCGCCATAATGAGTATGAAGCAGATAGAATGGGAAGTGAACTTGGTGGTCCAGCTGGGTCGATAGAACTTGCAAATGCACTTATAAAGTTAGTTCAAGAAAATAAAAGTTTCCCACTTTCACACCCTTTATATATATTTTTTCACTATACACACCCACCAGTAATAGAGAGATTAAAAGTTTTAGGTGTTGATATAAATGATACTAGTAAAAGTGCTTTAGAGGGTTCATGCGAAGCAAATATATAGTAAAAGATGTTTTAAAAGAGATAACACAAACTTTAAACTCTAAGATTCCAAGAGCATCAAGAGAAGCCCAACTTCTTTTAATGGCTCATCTTGATGTTGATGAGCTTTGGTTGATGATGAATCGTGATAAGGAAGTGGAAAATATAGACAGATTAAACTCTTGGATAGAGAGACGAGTGAAAAATGAACCTTATGAGTATATAGTTAATAGTGTAAGTTTTTATTCTCAAGAGTTTTATATTGCCGAGGGTGCTTTAATCCCTAGACCTGAAACAGAGATTCTTATAGATGAGATTCTAAAAAATGTAAAAGATAAAGATTCTGATTTAACTTTTGTTGAGGTTGGAATCGGTAGTGGAATCATCTCTATAATGTTGGCTTTAAAATTAAAAAATGCTAAGTTTATAGCTGTGGATATATCACAAAAAGCTCTTGATATTGCGAAGATAAATATAGAAAAATTTGGGCTGAGTGATAGAATTGAACTTAGACTTGGCTCATTACTAGAACCTATAAATGAAAAAATAGACTATTTAGTGTCAAATCCTCCATATATTGCTGATGAAGAAATTTTAGAATCAAATCTCTCTTATGAACCTCAAAATGCTCTTTTTGGTGGTGCTATTGGTGATGAGATAATAAAAGAACTTCTTGATGAAGTCTTAAAAAGAGAGATTAACTTTTTTTCTTGTGAGATGGGTTATGACCAAAAGGATAAAATTACGAACTATTTAAAAGATAGAGATTATAAAGCCTTAGAATTTTATAAAGATTTGAGTAATTTTGATAGAGGTTTTACATTGAGGTAAGAAAATGAGTAAAAAAATATATGTGGATTTTAGTTATCTGATTCTTTTAGCAGCAACATTTGGTGCTGTTATAGTTTTAGGTGTTATTGTTGCTCCTGTTGTTTTTCATACAGATAAAATCTTGGTTGACCTTGTTATGGATAGATATAATGAGGGAATCATTATGGGTGAGCTTTTTCATAGATTCTCATATTGGATATACTTTGTAGCTTTTAGTGTTTTTATATATGAATCTTATATATATAAAATAGGGCAGAGGGATGCGATAGCTTTTGGTGCTACTGTAACAGTTTTATTTTCTTCACTAATGTTTAGTGGAGTCTATGCACCTAAGATTCTAGATATACAAGATTTAGGGATAGAAGCAACACAAAGTGATACTTTTCAAAATATTCATATTGCTAGTGAGATAGATTTTAAGATTCTAGCAGTAGGTTTACTTGTGCTTTTTGTAAGAAGATTGATGTTGCTTAGATTACCAAAATCATTTTAGAATCTTGGAATAAAATTTATGACACAATCAAAAGGGTATTTTGCTCACAAAGCAGATAGTTTTTGAGTGTGAGATAGATAAAAAATCTAAATAATTAATAGTTTTAAACTTTCTTAACACTTTTCTAACAATTGGTAGATATAATGCTTTTATATTTTAAATAAGGAAAATTATGTCTATCAAAAAAACAATAATTTTAATAACTTTACTGATTTTTTCTACAATCAATCTAAATGCAGAAAATTTTACAAAAGTAGCTTCATCTAAACCAGTTTTAGTTCAAAGTGGTAAAGAGAAAGAATGGTGTCCTATTTGTGGTATGAGTATTAAAATGTTTTATAAAACATCACATACTTCAAAACTATTTAATCATAATAATAAAGATAGACAATATTGTTCAGTAAGATGTTTGGTTGTAGATATGAAAGAGTATACAATAGATTTAAAAAGTATTAAAGTTGTTGATGCTTCATCCCAACAGCTGATAAGTGCTATAAATGCTTTTTATGTAGTAGAATCTAAAGTAAAAGGGACGATGAGCAAGGTTAGTAAACTTGCTTTTGCCACAAAAAATGATGCTAACGAATTTATAAAAAAATATGGTGGAAGAGTTGTTAGTTTTAAAGAGGTGCTAAAAATGGCAGAGGCATCTTTGAAATCTGATATATCAATGGTTACAAAGAAGAAAGAGAAAAAAATATACCCTATGGGTAAAAAGATTTTTACTAAAATGTGTAAGCAAGATATAAAGTTAACTGATTATTTAGAGATTAATGAATTAAAATCAGATATAAAAAATAAAAAACTTTGTAAACCTTTAAAAGAGAAACAACTTCAAGCACTTTCATTGTATCTTTGGGAAGTAAAAAGATTTGAAAGATTAGATAAAATATTAGATAAAATTGATGTACCAAAAGATGCTAAATGTCCAATATGTGGGATGTTTGTATATAAATACCCTAGATGGGCTGTAAAACTAACTCATAATAAAAAAGATTTATATTTTGATGGTGTAAAAGATATGTTTAAATACTATTTTAAATATAAAAATATTAAAGATAAAATTATTGTAACAGATTATTATTCTCAAAAAGCGATAGATGCAAGAACTGCTTTTTATGTTATAGGGAGTGATATTTATGGTCCTATGGGTGATGAACTTATCCCTTTTCAAAATGAAAATGATGCAAAAACTTTTTATATGGATCATAGAGCTAAAAAAATTATAAAATTTAAAGATGTTAAAAAAGAGGAAGTGTATAAATTGGATGAATAGTTATTTAATTAAGTCTTATAAAATACTATTTTTTAGTTTGATAGTTATACTTTTAGTTCTTGCTCAAATTATCTATCTGAGTTATGATAAATCAGTAAATGATGAAGTATTAGAGAAAAAAAATAGTTTTGTAAGTTTAATAACACTTCCTGATTTAGCAATCTCAACAGAAGCAACATATGTAAGACATAGAAGTTTAGCTACTGTATTTTCAATATATAAGGATGATGGGACTTTAAGAGAGTATTTTCCATCTACTTATACAATTTCACATTCACATATAATTAACAAAAGCGATTAAATTTTATGAAACAATATATAAATCTTTATCTACTTGAATATGCAATTAATTCTATACTTAGACAAAAATCAAAAAGTTTTTTTATTGTTATAATTTTTACAATATTAGTTTTTTTACTCACTTCTGTATTTTTCATAACTACATCTATAAAATCAGAGCTAGAATCAACAGTAGAATCTTTACCACAAATAATAGTACAAAAAATGAAAGCAGGGCGACATTATGATATAGATGTGGATGCTCTTGATAATATTTTAGGGATAGCTGGTGTTAGTGATGGGGTGGCTCGTGTTTGGGGGTATTACTATTTTGAGAATGCTGGAGTTAACTTTAGTTTAGTTGGTTTAGATGAGTATGAAAAGCAGTATAAAGATAGTTTTTCTAAAATAGTAGATGATTTTGATTCTGCTAAGTTTAGTGATGATTCTATGCTTGTAGGTGTTGGGGTAAAGAAGATTATGAGTAAGAGTTATTATAAGGATTATTTTAACTTTATAAAGCCAGATGGTGGTTTAAAAAAGGTTAAAATTGGTGGAGTGTTTGATGCACAAACATCACTAGAATCAAATGATGTGATAGTTATGTCAAAGGATATGATTCGAGAGATATTTGATATAGATGATTCTCATGCCACTGATTTGATAGTGAAAGTGGCTAATCCTAAAGAGATTCCTACAATAGCACAAAAGATTAAACTTATGTTTCCTGATACTAGAGTAATTACAAAAGATGATTTAAAAATTAGTTATCAAAATATATTTGATTATAAAAGTGGTATATTTTTAGCACTTTTTATTATTTCACTTTTTACATTTTTTATTGTTATTTATGATAAGGCTAGTGGTTTAAGTAGCGAGGAGAAAAAGGAAATAGGGATATTAAAGGCGATAGGTTGGACCATTGATGATGTTTTAAAAGAGAAGTTCTATGAAGCATTTATTATCTCTTTTATCTCTTATATATTTGGAGTAGGATTCTCATTTGCTTATGTATATATTTTTCAGGCCCCAATTTTAAAAAATATTTTTGTTGGTTATTCTCAATTAAAAACTAGTTTTGAATTGCCATTTATTTTTGATGTTCAAACACTATTCTTAGTTTTTTTATTGAGTGTTCCAATCTATATATTTGCAACAATTATCCCATCATGGAGAATTGCTACATTAGAAGCAGATGAGGTTATACGATAATGATAGAACTAAAAAATATTAATAAAGTTTTTGAAGTTAATAAGAACAACAAAGTAATCGCTTTACAAAATATAAATTTAAGTATAGATGATGGTGAAATTGTTGTTTTAAAAGGTGCAAGTGGAAGTGGTAAAAGTACAATTTTATCATTAATTGCTGGGCTTAGTAAACCTACAAGTGGGGAGGTTATTGTAGATAAAAAACATATAGCTAAACTTCCTGATAACTTTGCAAGTATATATAGAAGAGATAATATAGGTTTTATATTTCAAAAATATAATCTTATTTCAACATTGAGTGTAAGTGATAATATTTTATTACCACTTATACCTTTAAATTTAGACTTTGATGAGTTAAATAGTAAACTGGACATTGTTATAAATAGGTTTAATATTTCACATAAAAAAGATTCTATTGTTAAAAACTTATCAGGTGGTGAGCAACAAAGAGTTGCTATTGCTCGTGCAAATATAAATAATCCTAAGATAATTATAGCTGATGAGCCAACTGCAAATTTGGATGAAAAATTATCTCTAAATTTTATAGAGCAACTCAAAGAGTTAAAGAGTTTAGGAAAAACTATAATAATAGCAACACATGATCCACTTTTTTTTGGTTTAGATTTTCTGGATAGAGAGATAGCTATAAATGGTGGAAAAATAGTTTTATGATTCTAAGTCCAGAAGTTTTAACAATATTTATATTAAATATACTATTTTTTATTTTTGGAACAATTGCATTTTTTTTAAGCGTTAAAATATACTTAGGATGGGATAACGAATCTGTTGAGCAATCTCAGTATAAATTGGAAAAACAAAGCTTTTTAACAGCTACAATTATAAAATATATTTTTGCTATAAAAGTACCACTTTTTTTGTTTTTTATATTTACATTAGATAAAATTTCTAATGTTTTAGTTGGTGCTATGTGTGGGGCAGGGGTTGTTGATGCTACACCTTATGGTATTTATCTGTTTATTTTGAAAATTATAAATTTATATCTATTTGCTTATTGGCTAGTTTTACATAATGAAGATATGAAAAATGAAAAATTGCCATTTACAAAGATGAAGTTTGGTTTTTATAGTATAGTGTATTTTCTTTTTATAGCAGAATTAGTTATAGAGGGGCTAATGTTTAGTTCTATCGATATTGATAAGATGGTTAGTTGTTGTGGGACAATATATTCTAGTTCATCTACATCTTATATATCAACTATCTTTAGTTTAGATTCTACTATTTTATTAGTACTGTTTTATGGAACTTTCTCACTTATAATCTTATTTTATAAATTAAAATTTAGATATATATATGCTATTTTAAATATTTTATTTATAATTATCTCTTTAATAACTCTGATAGCTTTTTTTGGAACATATATTTATGAATTACCTACTCATTATTGCCCATTTTGTTTTTTACAAAAAGATTATTATTATGTGGGATACATTTTATATACTACACTCTTTCTTGGAACATTTTATGGAATAGTGATTGGATTTATAGATAAATCAAAATTAGAGATAGAAAAGAGTTTTAAAAAATCACTTATATTCAATCTATTGTATGTTCTAATTGTAACAGTGTATCCAGTTATTTATTTTTTAAAAAATGGTGTATGGTTATAAAATTTAGTATCAAACTATTATGTTTGATACTAATTAAGGAGAGTAGATTTTGGAGTAAATTAGTCTTGTTGTCTTCTCATATATGCAGGCATATCAAGTTGGTCACTATCAAAATCACCACCAACAACTATTCTAGGTTTAACTATTGCTGCTGCTGGAGTAGGAGTTTCACTAACAAAGTCTTTGTTATTTGTTCCAAGGTTTAAATCTTTTTCAAAACCAGTAGCTACTATTGTGATTTTTACATAGTTCTCAGGTAAATCATCATCAGTAGATGTTCCCCAAATAATATCTGCTTCTTCATGAGCACTTTCATCTACTACTTCCATAGCTTCGCTCATCTCCATAAATGGAAAATCAGGATGTGTTTTGAAGTGAACTAAAATACCCATCGCACCATCAATAGAAAGGTTGTCAAGTAGTGGTGATTCAATAGCAGTTTTAATAGCTTCATAAGCAGCATTATCACCATCATGTTCACCAACACCCATAAGTGCCATACCATTGTGACTCATCACTGTTTGTACATCGGCAAAATCTAGGTTAATATCATTTCTACCACTAGATAAGATAACACCAGAAGTTCCACTAACAGCTTGTGCTAAAACACTATCTACTATTTTAAAACTATCTCTAAGTCCAAGCTTTCTATCAATAATAGATAAAAGTTTATCATTAGGTATAACAACAATAGAATCACTTTCAGCTTTTAGTTCATTAAGACCAGCTTCTGCTAATTTTAATCTTTTTTTACCCTCAAATTTGAATGGTTTTGTAACAACAGAAATTGTTAAAGCTCCAATCTCCTTTGCTATTTGAGCTACAATAGGAGCAGCACCAGTACCTGTTCCACCACCAAGTCCAGCAGAGATAAATACTATGTCAGCACCCTCTAAAGAACTTTTAATCTCTTCATAGTTCTCCATTGCAGAATCTTTACCAACAGATGGTTTCATACCAGCACCAAGCCCTTTTGTAAGCTTTTCACCAATTTGAATCTTAGTAACTGATTCACTTTCTGATAATGCTTGAGCATCAGTATTTACAAGTATCATCTCTATACCAGCAATACCTTCTCTTAGCATATGTCCAATCATATTTCCACCACCACCACCAACACCGACAGCAATGATTCTAGCACCATTAATACTCTTTGATTCTTCTATTACAAATTCATCCATATCTAATCTCCTTAAAATAACTGGGTTGCCCAGTTCCAAAATTTATTTAAAGCTCCAGCTTCATTATTCTTTTTATCATTAGTTGATGGTAACTTTACCATTGTTTCAGTTTCTTCATCTACTGCTATTGGTATATCAGGAATAGGTGAGAAGTTTATATGACTATCTTTACTAGGTGTTTCGTTGGAATGTCTTACTTTTTTATTTGAATCTATCTCATATGGAGTAAAAGATGATACTTCATGCTTTAGTAGTCCAATCGCTGTTGAGTATATTGGATCACGAAGTTCATCAAAAAGTCCATCCATATCTAATGGTGAAGCTATTCTAACTGGAATAGAACCAAAAGTTGCTATTGCTAATTCTCGAATCCCTTCCATTTTAGAAAAACCACCAGTTAAAACAATTCCAGCACCTAAGTTATCTTTTAAACCACTTTTTTCAATGAATTGAGCAAGTATCATAAGTGTCTCTTCAACTCTTGCAAAAATTACATTTTGAACAACTTCTAGAGATACTTCATGAGTATTTTCTGTATCTCCTATAATAGGTAATTCGATTAAATCATTACTCTCTTTAGTTAGTGATCCATAAGTAAGTTTAACTTTATCTGCTACATTTAATGGCGTGTGTAGAGCCGTTGATAAATCATTAGTGATGTGATTAGACCCAACACCTAAAAAATCATTATATCTGATTGAATTTCCAGAATGGATAATAAGGTTTGTAGTATTTCCACCCATATCAATAACGGCTACGCCTAACTCTTTCTCATCATAGTTAATAGTAGCTATTGATGAAGCATAACCGTTAAGTACGATACTATCAACATCTATTCCTGCACCATTAACAGCTTTTTTAAGATTATTTAGGTTTGATTTTTGAGTTGTAATTATATGCGTTTCAACTTCAAGTCTAGATGCATTCATTCCTAAAGGATCTTCAATATAATCTTGATCATCTACTTTAAAATTATAAGGTAAAGCATGAAGAACTTCATATTCATTTGGCATATCTGCATTATATAGAGCAGTTCGCATAACTCTTTCTATCTCGGTAAAGCTAATCTCTTTATTTGGTATGTTTACAATACCATTTGATCTTAAACTTTTTGTATATGCTCCAGATATTGATACAACAGCATTTTTAATATCACTACCAGCAACTCTTTTAGCATCAGCAATAGCAATTTTTATAGATTTAGAAGCTAACTCTATATTTGTTATGCTCCCTTTTCTTAACCCTTGAGCTTTAGTAATACCAGAACCTATTATTTTAATAGATTTTTCGTCACTTACTTCAGCAATTATTGCACATATTTTTGTAGAGCCGATGTCAATAGATAAAAGAATTTTACTCAATTTATAATCCTTGGATAAATATCTCTGTCTTATACTTGCTTTTTAGGTTTTTAATTAAACCTTCATTAAACATAGTATTTTTCAATTTAAAAATAGAATCTTCTTGATTCTTGTTTTGTTTATTAAGCAGTTTTTGTTCCATAATATTAAAAAGGACAATGTTTCCACTATTTAGAGTTATATACCCTTTTTTATTATCTTGAACAAATAGTTTAGCTAAAAAATCATTTGTATCAGCACTATTTAATTCTGGTATAGCATTAATATCAGAATTTGTGATAAAATCACTAAGTTTTCCTCTGAATGTTTCAACAGAACTCTTAGCCATCTCTAACAGTTTAACTCTTTTTTGTTCAGCTATAAATAGAGGTATTAAACTTTTTTTAGCTTCTTCAAAGCTTTTAGGAACAGACGGATAGATTTTTACTAATTCAAAAATATAATAAGTATCACCAACAAGAATTGGTTTTAAATATGGAGAGATTATTTTAAGTCCAGATATTTTTTCTAATGCTTTTGCATTAAATGGATTATTAGAATCTGAAATAGTGATTTTATCAATTTTCACATCTTTAGATAATTTTCCTTTTTTATAGTTAATATAAGTTCTTAAAGCAATATCTTTTGTAGCTTTTGCATTTAACTCTGCAATAACATCCTCTTTTGCATTTTTAAAGATAATAATTTTCCCATCATTATCTTTAAAATGATTTTTATTGTCTGTATAATATTCTTTTATTTTACTATCAGTATACTCTTTTATAATTGGTTCTTGTTTAATCACCTTTAATTCATAAGCAATATCAGTCATAAAGTTTTGCTTTGAAGTTTCCCAAAATGGTTTAAGTGATTTATCTGAAGTATCTATATTGATACTATCTTCAGATAATATTTTGTATTCAACTCTATCTGCAATATTTATAATCGTATTTAGAATCTTTTTTTCATTATCATTTATTTTAATTGGTAGAAGTTTTAATGTTTTTTGAATAAGTAATTGTTTTTTTAGGTCAGCTTCATAGTCTTTCATACTTATATTACTTCTTGATAATGCTGATTTATAAATTTCTTTATCGAAATAGCCATCTTTAAAAAAATATTTTTGAGTCTTAAGTTCAGCTAATACCTCTTGATCACTAATAGCTAAATTATATGATAATGCAAGGTTTAAAATAAGTGCTTGGTTTGTTAATTGATTAAGTGCTTGTTTTTCTAGTCCAAAACTTTTAGCTTTTTCTTCATCAAAATCACCTTGAAACATCTGGTTATATTGAGCATATAGACTTGAATATGACTGCTGTAATTCACCTCTAGTTATTTCAATCTCTCCAACTTTTGCAACTGCTCCAGCTTTGTCTCCATAATTATACTGACCCCAGCCAACAAAACCAGCTCCAACAAAAGCAATTGTTGAAATCCAAATAGTAATAATGAGATATTTTCTATGTCTCTGCATCCATGTAATCATATATAAACCTTAATCTGTATTATTTTTTGTATTCTATTTGAAATCTTATTAAAACTTGCTAAAGGTGGGGATAAATCGATATTTGAGAGTAGAGGTTTATCTCCTAATACTTAATTGTAAAAGTATTAGGAATAATTATTTAGTTAGTGAGAACCACATCCACCACCACAACATCCATTAGTTGTTGAATTTTCCATAGCGATAACAAAGCTATTTTTAACCTCTTGTACTTTAAATTTATGTTTACCACAAAAGTCATCATTCATAGTATCTCTCATCTCTAAAGTTTTTAGAAGTGCTTCATCCTTAGATGCTACCTCTACATTATTTTGTAAATCACTTTTTTTGAAACATCCACACTCTTTTTCTACAACTATTTTAAACATTTTAATTCCTTTTGTTTTTGAAATAATATCAGATAAAAATTGATTTTATCTTGGGTACTTTTATAATCTAAATGATTTAAGATTTTATTTAGATTTCGCTACCATTATTCCAGAAGATATAATTAAAATAATTCCTAAGAATGTAATTAAATTTGGTAGATTGTCACCTAAAATTATACCAACTAAAATAGCAAATATAATATTTGAATAACTCACTGCCCCTACGATTCCAGCCTTTGTTTCACCATATGCTTTTGTCATTAAAAGTTGTGAGATTGTAGCAAAGATTCCCATCCCCAAAACATAAAACCAAACGATTCCTTGTGGCATAACAAACTCACCCAATATAAAATCAAGTTCAGGTAAATCTATATATGGTGATATAATAAATAATAATATTGGTGCAATAGTCCCAACACCCATAAAAGAGAGAACAATAGCACGAGTATCATAATAATTTCTTAACTCTCTAATCGAAGTATATGCTAATGCTGCTCCAATTCCACTAAAGATTCCAAGCAAATCATATTTAGAAAGACCAACTCCACTAGGTTGAGTTATAAGTAAGATTCCAACAAACCCTATCCCAATAGCACCCCATGCTTTAACTGAGAGTTTTTCATCTAAAAACATCCATGCAAAAATAGCAGTAAAAATTGGTGAAGTTTTTGAGAATGTCATCGCATCACCTAAAGGTATATGTGCGATATTGTAAAAAAATGCGAGTAAAGCACTAAAGCCCATAAAACCACGAAAAAATAGGAGCCAAGGTTTTCCACCATTTTGAACCATTGGTTTTTTTATAACTGCTATCCCTATAAGAATTACACCAGCTATATTCCTGAAAAACACAACTTCTAAAGAACTCATATGTTCACTAGAGAGTTTAGCAAAAGCTCCCATTATCGCAAATGTAAAAGATGCTATGAGCATATATTTTACACCTTTATTTAATTCTTTAATTTGTATTACACTCGGCATTTGGTGCCTCCCAGTATTGAACTTTTAGCAGTATTAACCCATGACACTTGCCACTTTGAGTTCTTAACATAATGGAATTATACCCATTCATTTTTTTCTTGTATAATTTTACAAAATTAACAGGAGAATTTATGGGAAATTTAATCGTATTGGCTATTTTAGGGGCAGTTTTTTACTACATCTTTAAAAGTTATTCAAGCTACACAAGTGAATATTCAAAAGAGGCATTTAAAAATGTCAAAATCACTAAAGAATCACTAGAACATACAGAGTTAGGTATGTTTGTTGCACTTGTTGCCAAGGTAGCCAAGGCTGATGGAAAAGTTGATGCACTTGAAGCACAACTTATTGGAATTATGTTTGATGATATATCTGCAGTTTTTCCAGAAACTGAACATACAAAAAGTATTTTAAAACAGATTTTTGATGAGCAAAAAGATAAATTTGATAACCTTGAATCTATTGCTCATAATTTAGCTCAAGCTACAAAAAGAGATAAAGCAAAACAACAACAGTTTATAGGTTTCTTAATTCAGTTGGCTTTTATTGATGGTGAGGTGAGTGATTCTGAAGATGAGATTCTTCAAACAATTGCACAAGCTTTTGAGTTTGACCCTGATGCTTACCATGCTATTTTTGATCAGTTTGAGAAAATGATGCAAAATATCACTCCAAAAGCAACGATAGATGATGCTTATAAACTTTTAGGTGTGAATAAAAACGATGATATGAGTGTGATTAAAAAAGCTTATAGAAAATTAGTTCGCCAGTACCATCCAGATATTATCAAATCACAAGGGAAAGATGAAGCTTATATGAAAGAAGCAACTGCTAAAACTCAAGAGATTAATCAAGCCTATGAGATGATAAAAGATTCGAGAAAATAATTGAAATTTTTTAATATGATTATATTTTTGTTTGGAGTAGGTTTATCTGCGAATGATTTAGGTTCATTGCTATTTCATGGTAATTGTATAACATGCCATAATGAAACTAAAAATATATCAGCACCATCAATATTGCTTGTTAAAGAGAGTTATAAAAATGTTTTTCCAAAAAAAGATGATTTTATAAAACAGATGTCAGTTTGGGTTGAACATCCAAAAGAGCAAACTTCTATAATGGCTCAAGCTATTGAAAAATATGAGTTGATGCCAGAATTGGGATTTGATTTAAGTACACTAGAAGAGATTGCAGATTTTATATATGATACAGATTTTAGTAATACTAATCATGCTGGACATAGTCCTAAGCATAATTAATATTTTCTTTTTTTAATCAGGTATTTAAAAGTTTATTATAAAAAATCTCTTTCCCAAAAAAAATCTATCCAATCATCTGCTTCGTTAATCCAAATGTCAGGTTCAAATGATGATGTTGTTTTATAAAAAAGTGTTGCTGATTTAAATTCAATATCTTTATTTACATTTTTTAGATGTTTCATTACAGCTTGAAAAGTATCGCCACTATCAGAAATATCATCAAGAACTAATATTTTTTTCACCTTGTCAAATTTACACTCTCCAAATATTGTTATTTTATCTCTTTTTTTTGTATCGTCATAAAGTTCAGTCCTTATTGTATGAACATCTCTTATATTTAAACCCTCTGCCATAGTATGTGCTAGTGTTAAGCCACCTCTAGCAATTCCTATAATTGCATCAGGTTCATAGCTTTTTAACTCTTGTATCAGTTTATTTGTATCGATTTTAAAATCTTCATAGCTGTAATATTTCATAAATAGGATTATACCTTTTTTTATTTGGATATAATTGCATCAATATATAATTTACAAGGCTCTTCATGAAAAAAATCGCCATTATCGGTCGTCCAAATGTTGGAAAAAGTTCACTATTTAACCGTTTAGTAAAAAACAGAGATGCTATCACATCTGATTTAGCAGGTACTACAAGAGATGTTAAAAGAAGAACTACT
Organism: Sulfurimonas sp.; assembly: GCA_027064515.1. Classification (GTDB taxonomy): domain Bacteria; phylum Campylobacterota; class Campylobacteria; order Campylobacterales; family Sulfurimonadaceae; genus Sulfurimonas. The sequence continues at coordinate 30,085 of JAMOPL010000023.1, forward strand.
GTTATTATGAACAAAGAGGTTCAACTTCTTGATACGGGTGGATTAGATAAAGGGTGTGAACTTTTTGATAAAATTAAAGAGATGTCATTAAAAGCTGCTTATAAAGCTGACATCATCCTTTATATGGTTGATGGAAAAGGTTTACCTGAAGAGGAAGATAAAAAATTATTTTATGAACTTCAAGCTATGGGTAAAGATATGGCTTTGGTTGTAAACAAAATAGACAATGACAAAATGAAAGAAAAACTTTGGGAATACTATGAGTTTGGAACTGATGCCATTTTTGGAATCTCTGTTTCTCATAACCGTAATACTGTTGAACTTCTTGATTGGATTGCTTCTAAAGTTCCAGATTCTGACATTGTAAAAGATGATGATGAAGAGGAAGAAGATGATATAAATATCATTGAGCCTGAAACAAATGATGAAGACTTTTTTGCGAATGTTGCTGAAAAAGATGAAGATGATGATGGTTTTACTTATTGGGATGAAGATGAGATGGATGGAGTTATTATAGATGACACTATCTTTGGAAACAATGACCGAATTAAAGAGTTTGATGAGGAAGATGTTGACCACATAAAAATTGCAATTATTGGTCGTACAAATGTTGGTAAAAGTTCACTTCTAAATGCACTTCTTGGTGAAGAGCGTTCTGTTGTAAGTTCTGTGGCTGGTACAACTATCGACCCCATTGATGAAACAGTTCAGTATAAAGATAAGCAAATTACATTTGTAGATACAGCTGGTCTTCGCCGTCGTGGTAGAATCTTAGGGATTGAAAAATATGCTTTAATGAGAACTACTGAGATGCTTGAAAATTCAAATATGGCTTTAATTGTTTTAGATGCAAGTGAACCATTTATGGATCTTGATGAGAAAATTGCTGGACTTGTAGATAGTAATAGATTGGCTTCTATTATTGTTTTAAATAAATGGGATATATCTAAAAGAGAAGAGCATGATAAAATCATCAAAGAGGTTCGTGATAGATTTAAGTTCTTAGCGTATGCACCTATTATCACTCTATCTGCGAAATCTCATCTAAGAGTTGATAAACTTCACGATATGATTTTAGAGATAAATGCAAACTACTCACAAAGAATCCCAACTTCTAAAATTAATGAAGTTATAGAAAAAGCACTAAGAAGACATACTCTTCCAAGTGTAAGTGGACAAGTTATTAGAATCTATTACGGAACACAATATGAGACAAGACCACCAAAAATTGCGATTGTTATGAATAAACCAAGTGGTCTTCACTTTACTTATAGAAGATACTTAACAAACAAAATGAGAGAAGCATTTAACTTTACTGGAACACCTTTACTCTTTAAAGCTAAAAAGAAAGGGGAGAAGTAAAACTTCTCCTATCTAAAGTAATTAGATTATAGTTTATAAAAGTAACATATTTTATTAGGAGTTGATAATTATGAAGTTATCAGAAAAATTATATATATGGGATTCTGAAGATTTTTTAGAGAGAATTGATAACTCTAGTGAACTTTTAATTTCCATAATAGAAATTTTTATAGAAGAAACAATAAAGCATAAAAATGAATTGAAAAAAGGTATAAATGACTTTTCTCTAGAAGATATACATCTTCATTCACATAGTATAAAAGGTGCAGCTGCCAATATAAGTGCAAGTAAACTTAAAGATATAGCACATACAATAGAAACAAGTACCAAAAGTAATAGTGCATATACTCATACAGAACAATTTTCTCAAAATTTCATTAAACTAGATAATGCTTTAGATGAGTTAATTGTAGAGTTAAATAATTATTTGGGAAAAGAGTTTAGTAGTAACAGTAAAGAAAATATATTAGATAAAAATGATGCTATATTGGAATTAAAAACTATAAAAAAGAATCTTAAGCTCGGTATCTATATCGATACAGTATCAATAGATATTTTTAGAAATTTTGTTGATGAGCGAATACAAAGACAATTAACTGAACTAGAAAAATTGATTAATAGTTTTTCATTAGAAGAATCTTTAAAATTAACAAATGATTTAATTTTCAAATTGAACCTAATGGTAAAAGGTAAATTAGATGAAAAATAAAAGAGTTATATTATTAGTGGATGATGTTCCTGTAAATATGCATGCATTAGCACATCTTCTAAAAAATGATTATATTTTAAAAGTAGCTATTAGTGGTGCAAGAGCTTTAGAATTAGTTCATCTTGAGCCTATGCCTGATTTGATTTTATTAGATGTTAAGATGCCAGGTATGGATGGATATGAGGTTTTAGAAAATCTAAAGAATGACTATAAGACAAAAGATATACCAGTTATATTTGTAACTGGCAATAGTAATATAGAGGATGAGGAGAGAGGACTCAGTAGTGGAGCAGTAGATTACATCACAAAACCAATCCGTCCTATTATAGTTAAATCTAGGATAAAAACTGCAATAGATCTTAAGGTAAAAAGAGATGAGTTAATTTATAATGGTCTGTATGATAGATTAACTGGTCTTTACAATAGGCATAATCTTTTTGATTCAGGAAGTAGAGAATTTTCAAAATTCAAAAGAACTAATCATGATATTAGTTTAATCAGAATAAAAATAACAAATTATAAAAAAATTAATACTATATATGGTGATATAAAATATGATAAAGTGATAGTTGATATTGCTAAAATTATAAAAAATAAAACAAGAGAAGAAGATTTTGTAGCTAGAAATGAAAGAGATGAATTTACAATGTTACTTTTAGATTGTGATATAGAATCAGCAGTTAAGAAAGCTCAAATTTTAGAGAGTAAAATAGATGAGTATCAGTTAAGTGGGATAAAGGTTAGAACAATTTTTGGTATAGCCAAACTAAGAAAAAAACATGATAAATTTAATGCTGTATTGGTTGATTTAGAATCTGCTATACACAAAGCTAAGTCTAAAAAAGGGGATAGAATCATCTCTCTTTAATAGAGATGATTCTAGAAATTAAAAAGGTTTAAATATAACCATTCCCACTATTACTAAAAGTAGTAAAGTTGGAACCTCATTATAAAATCTAAAAAATTTCCCACTTTTTATACACTTATCTTCTAAAAGTTTTTTTCTAAAATGACCAAGCGAAAAGAAATAAGCCATCAATATAACCACAAAAAGTATTTTTGCATGTAACCAAGCATTTCCACTAAAACCTAGCTCGAAGCCAAGGTATAAACCACTAAATACTGTTGCCCACATAGCTGGAACACCAATATACTTATAAATCTTTAATTCCATAACTTTCACAACTTCAATAAAGCCTGAATTATCAGCATTTTCTACATGATAAACAAAAAGTCTAGGCAAATAAAATAAAACTGCAAACCAAGAGATTAAAGATAGAATATGAAACCAAAGTATCCAGCTATACATATAAATATACTTTAAGCATCAAGTGTTTCAATATCTTTTATTGAACTTGTTTGTTTTGAAGATACTTTATCGTGTAAACGACGAAGTGCTTTAGTTGTTCTATCAATTGCTAAATCGATTGCAGAATCTAAATTATCATCTGTTTGTGTAATTACTACTGGTTGTGCATGTGCGATATGGATATCAAACTCAATAGTTATACCTTTTTTTTCTGCTACTATACTTGTATTTACTGTCGTAATATCTAGCTGATATTTAGTAAAAGTTTCAACCGCTGACTCTATATGAGCTTTTGTGTTTGCATTTAAGTTTACATCTTTTGTGCGAATTTGTACATTCATAATAAATCCTTTGTATAAGTAGCTTCTGCTACTTTTGATACTTATTATTTTATCACAAAATATATAAAAAAATATAAGAGTTTGATATAATGTCAAAAAATATTAGGAAATATATAATTATGAGATTATTAACAGGAATACAGCCATCAGGGGATTTACATATAGGGAACTATTTTGGTTCTATTAAGCAGATGGTTGAAGCTCAAAAGAGTGGTGAAACATTAGCATTTATAGCAAACTATCATGCTATGTCAAGTGGCAATGGTGGAGAAAAACTTGCAAATTTAACAATGCAAACAGCAACAGATTTTTTATCTTTAGGAATAGATCCTCAAAAATCAACTTTTTGGGTTCAGTCTGATGTTAAAGAGGTTTTAGAGTTATACTGGATTTTATCATCATTTACACCTATGGGTCTATTAGAAAGAGCACATAGTTATAAAGATAAAATAGCTAAGGGAATTAATGCTAATCACTCTTTATTTTCATATCCAGTATTGATGGCAGCAGATATTTTACTGTTTTCTCCAGATATTGTTCCTGTTGGAAAAGATCAGATTCAACATGTAGAGATTGCTAGAGATATAGCTATAAAGTTTAACAATGAATATGGAGATATTTTAAAAGTACCAGAGTTTAAGATACAAGAAGATGTGGCAACAGTTCCAGGAACTGATGGGCAAAAAATGTCTAAAAGTTATGGAAATACTGTAAATATTTTTGGTGAAGAAAAAAAGCAGTTAAAAATAATTAAAAAAATTGTAACTGAAAATGTAGCTATGGAAGAACCTAAAGAGTTTGAGGGGTGTAATGTATATAATATGGCTAAACTATTTTTAGATAAAAATGAACTTGTTTCATTGCAAAATAGATATTTAAGTGGTGGTGAGGGTCATGGACATTTTAAATTGTATTTAGCAGAGGTTATGTGGACATATTTTAACGAGTATAGAGTTAAAAGAGAATACTATATAAATAACCAAGATGAGGTTAGAGATATTTTAAGTAATGGGGCTAAAAAAGCTAGCTTAATTGCTTTAGAGAAGATAGAAAAAATTAGAACTGTCACTGGTATAAGGTATTAATTTTTATTATTTTTATATATTCAAGTATTAACTAAATAAATATTAGATAGAATGGCTTCGAAAATAAAATTTAAAGGATTCGAATGCGTATATTTTTAGTAGTTGCATTATTGCTGTTTAACTTACAAGCAAAATCACTATTTAGTAATGATAATCAGGCTGAAACTGGTAAGTATATTCTTGCTCTTAAGGACTTAATTGTAGCAGCACAAAGAACAAGAGGTGTAACACTTAGTTATATTAATGGAAATCAAAGTGCATTATTGTTGATTCAGAATTATAGAGATGATATGAAAAAAGCGATAGGAGATATGGATTCTTTACCATTAGCTAAAGAGCCTACTATTAATTCCAGAGCTACTTTGATTAGTAATTCTTTTACAAAACTAAATTCTAGAGCATTAAAAATGACATCCACTGAAGCTTTTGATGCTTATTCTGAAAATATTGCTCAAGCTTTAATGCTAGCACAAACTGTAAGTAAAAGTGGTTCTAAGAATATGAATGATTTTGGAAAAGAGGTTTCTTCAATTATGATGGAAACAATAATGCCATTATCAGAATATATAGGTAAACAAAGAGCTTTAGGCTCAGGAGCTGCTGCAAAAGGTTCTGCTAATGAAACTGTAAAAGTAAAAATGAAAGTTTTACTTCATAAAATTGAAAAACTTAATGATCAATTACAGTCTCAAATGAGATCGGTTGTAAATCAAAAACCTGATTATTATAATGCAAATGTTAATTCGAGATTAATTACTGCACAGCAAAAAATTAATAAGTATGTAGCATTTTCAAAAAAAGAGCTATTTAAAGATAAGATAACTATTGATGCAAATGAATATTTCACAATGGCAACAGATGCTATATCTACAATAATGGTTATTTTTGACATGAATATTGTAGCAATTGAAGAAGATTCTAAAGGTTGGATTTAATCTTACTATAAAATAAACTCACATTATGTGAGTTTATTTTTGTTTGTTTAACCAAACCATTAAACCTTTTTGAGCATGAAGTCTATTTTCGGCTTCATCAAAAACTATCTTTGAATGACCCTCTAAAACTGATTCACTTACCTCTTGACCTCTATATGCTGGTAAACAGTGTAAAAATTTAGCATTTTTCTTTGCAAGACACATCATTAAGTCATCAACCATAAAACCTTTAAAGTCCTTAATTCTCTGCTCTTTTTCATCCTCTTGACCCATTGAAGCCCAAGTATCTGTTGTAACTATTGTAGCATTGTGAATTGCTTCTTTAGGGTCATTTGTTACTATTATTTTAGCTCCACTTCCTTTTGCTATTTTAAGAGATTCTTCTAAAATATCTCCATCTACCTCATAACCTTTTGGTGTTGCGATTCTTAAGTCAAAACCTAATTTAGCAGATAACATCATCCAAGAGTTAGTCATATTGTTACCATCACCAACATAAGCTACAACAGCATTTTCATCTATACCATACTCAATCATAGTCATGTAGTCAGCTAAAAGTTGAACAGGGTGGTAAGTGTCTGTAAGCCCATTTATGACAGGTACTTTAGAGTAAGAGGCAAACTCTTCAATCATAGAGTGTTTAAAAGTTCTTATCATCACCATATCACACATACTACTAATTACTCTAGCAGTATCTTTTACTGGTTCACCTCTACCTAAATGGATGTCACGATTCGACAAGAAAAGAGCGTGTCCACCAAGTTGAAATATTCCAGTTTCAAAACTAACTCTTGTTCTTGTTGAGCTTTTTTCAAAAATCATACCAAGTGTTTGTTTTTTTAATTCATCTTTATAGATACCATTTTTTAAATCTTTTTTTATCTCTAAACCAATATCTATAATCTCTAAAATTTCATCTTTTGTAAAATCTTTAAGTGTTAAAAAGTGTCTCATTGTTTTTTCCAAATTTATTTTTTTTGTAACATTAATGCTACTTCTTTAGCGTGGTAAGAGATGATAATATCTGCTCCAGCTCTTTTAAAACTTATCATAGTTTCCATAACAACTCTTTCATAATCTATAAGATTATGTTTTTGAGCTATTTTTAACATAGCGTATTCACCACTTACATTATAAACTGCCATAGGTAAAGATGTATTGTCTTTTATCTCTCTTACAATATCAAGATATGCTAATGCTGGTTTAACCATTAAAATATCTGCACCCTGTTTTTCATCAGATATAGATTCGTTAATAGCTTCTCTTCTATTAGCAGGATCCATTTGGTAAGATGCTCTATCACCAAAACTAGGTGTAGATTCTGCTACATCTCTAAATGGTCCATAGTAACCTGAAGCAAATTTAGTTGAGTAACTCATAATTGGTAAGTTTTCAAATCCAGCTTTATCAAGAGCATCTCTAAGTGTTTCAATGATTCCGTCCATCATTCCAGATGGTGCTATCATATCTGCTCCAGCTTTAGCATGAATTACTGCTTGTTGTCCTGAAATCTCTAAAGTAGCATCATTGTTTACAGTCTCATTTTTTTCATCAATAATTCCACAATGTCCGTGGTCTGTGTACTCACAAAAACACAAGTCTGTAACTATAAACATATCTGGATGATGCTTTTTAATAGTTCTAATTGATGAAGCAATAATCCCATGTTCACAAAGAGAATCAGAACCTATTGAATCTTTTACATCAGGGATACCAAATAATATAATTGAATAGATTCCAAGTTGTTTCAGTTCTACACACTCTTTTAAAATCTCATCAATGCTCATTTGGTAAACACCAGGCATAGAGCTAACTTCAGTTTTAATCCCCTCACCACTTCTTATAAAGAGTGGGTAAATAAAATCATCTACACTAACAGTAGTTTCTCTAACTAATGCTCTTAGATGCTTATTAAAGCGAGTTCTACGAAATCTTTGAAACATATTTAACCTTTATTTGATATAATCATATTTTTATAAAATAAATTTTACCCTTTTAAAGATTAATAATGAATATAGATATATCTAACATAGCAAATTTACCATCAAGATTTGGTGATTTTAAAGTAAAAGCCTTCAAAGAGGGCATAAAAGAACACTTAGTAATTTACAAGGATAATCTTGCAAAGATTCCAGTTGTAAGAGTTCACTCAGAGTGTCTAACAGGTGATGCGATAGGTAGTTTGAAATGTGATTGTCGTGATCAATTAGAGTATGCTCTTAAGTTAGCAGAGAGTACAAATGGGATGGTTATCTATCTTAGACAAGAGGGTAGGGATATTGGTCTTTTAAATAAAATCAATGCTTATGCACTTCAGGATAAAGGATATGATACCGTCGAAGCAAATCATCAATTAGGTTTTAAGTCTGATGAAAGAACTTATGAGGTGGTAACTTTTATACTTAATCACTTTGGTATTAAAAGAATAAAGCTACTTACAAATAATCCTAATAAAATAGATTCTATAAGTGATATAGAGATAGTAGAAAGAGTGCCTATTATTATGGAAGCCAATAAATACAATAAAGATTATATTCAGACTAAAAAAGATTCAATGGGACATCTTTTTTAGTCTCAAAGTTAAGATATAAACTTACTATCAGCCATCGCAGATACTTTTCTTTTTGAGGCTAATAATGCTCTAAATAGTTCCTGTGTTGTTATCAGTAGGTCTGAATAATATAATTTAGCTCTATCCATAGACATCTCATCAATTTTATCTGCACCAATAAGTTTTGAGAAAAACCCTTTTTTTCTATCTCTATAAAAAATATTAAAAATTTGTGAATACTCTGCATGCCATTTACCATGTACATCTTCTAGGTTATCATAAAATTGAGCACCAAGTATCTCTTTTAGATGGTTGTTTTTATCATAAATCCATAAACCAAATTCACACTCTCTTTTATTGACAACAGGGGGAGATTTGATTTCACTTCCCTCAAGTAGAGCTTTTATTTTATTCATTTGATATTCATGTGCTTGTGTAGCTTGGTCTATTGCTTTTATTGTTTCTTCTCTATTCATTTATAATTCTTTGTGGTAATAATTTTATTTATTATCTCATAAATAAGCTAATTATTTAATTATCTATTATTTAACTCTTCCCATATTTTAAATTTATCACTAAAGTATACAATTCTTACTTTTTTAAATTCTCTTGATGAGTATAAAGGGCGAAATGATTTGTGTTCAATCTCTTTTGTCATTTCCTCAATAAGACTCTTCGTTTCATCATCTGTTTTTCCATGAACCATTGTAAAAAGATTATATGGCCAGTTAGAATATTTAGGACGAAGATAACAATGACTTACAGCACTAAACTCTGAGGCAACTTTCCCAATAGATTCTCCATTTTTTTCATCTATATCCCAGACAACCATTGCATTTGCATTAAAACCTGCTTTTCTATGGTTTAAAATAGATGCAAACCTTCTCATAACTCCAGAATCTTGTAATTCTGAGATTATTTTAAAAAAAGTATCATAATTTATATCTAATTCATTTATAATTTTTAAAAAAGGTTCACTTATAATTTCAATATCATGTTGAATCTTTCTGATTATCTCATAATGAAGAGGTGTTAATTCTATCTCTTTGTGGATAACTTTTTTTACTTTTTCTTTTTTTTCATCTTTTCCAGTTGTATTTAGTTTTACATTTATTTTAAACATTTTTAATGTAGGAAGCATAATATACTCATCAGCTTTTGTTAGTTTTGAGAGTATCTCTACTGTTTTTGAGAGTCCGATAGTTGAATCTGGAGCAGTTGCTAGAGTAAACCATATATTAAATTCATGATTCCTCTCATAGTTATGGGAAACGCCAGGGTGTGAATTTATTATTTTAACAGCTTCATCTATCTTATCTTTAGAAATTTTGAAAGCTATTAGTGATGATCCATATCCTAATCTTTTTGTATCAAATATTGCAGATGTTTGTCTGATTATATTGTTGTTTTTTTCTTTTTTTAGAATCTCTAAAACTACTTGTTCACTTAAGTTAAGTTCATCTCCGATAACTTTAAATGGTCTTGGAACTAATGGAAATTTTTTTTGTATTCTTGATAATATCTCTTGAGTCATAAGTATCTTTTATATAAAATTTTGATTTATTTTAACAATATAAAAATTAAGAGATGATTATATTTATTAATTATCTATAAGTTTTTGATATCCTTATGCATAATAATTAAATAGGACTAAATATGGCTTACTTTCCAGCTTTTTTAAAGCTTGATAATAAAAAAATTCTAATTATAGGTGGTGGTAATATAGCTTATGAAAAGTTGATTCATTTATTAGATTTTACTAAAGATATATCTATTATTGCAAATAATTTTAGTAATGATATGCTTACTGAAATAAAAAAAAAGAATTTAAACTATAAAAAAAGAATTTATAAAACAGATGATATTAAAGATTTTGCAATAGTTGTTGTAGCAGTAGATGATATAGCCTTACAATCTGAAATATATGAAGAATCTAAAAAATACAACTGTTTATGTAATGCTGTAGATTCTACTAAGTATTGTGATTTTATATTTCCATCTTATATTAAAAAAGATGATTTAACTATTGCTATATCAACATCAGGCTCCTCCCCAGCAATGGCAAAACATCTAAAACTATATTTACAAAATCTTATACCAAATGGAATCTCAGAATTTTTAAAAGAGATGAAATATTTAAGAGAAACTATTCCAAAGGGTAAAGAGAGGATGAAAATGTTTGATAAAAAAGTAAAAGAATATATAGATAGTTGGGATAAATAGTTTTTATTTTATATATGTTATAAAATAAGATTGTTTTATAGTGTATATAAGTTACATATAGATATATTTCATAAAATTTATTTTAAGGTTTTCAGTGGAAGAATTAAGAAACTGTTCATATTTTGAGAATTTAGAACAAGAGCAATTAAATCTATTAGCATCATTTACAAAGAAAAAATTTTATAAAAAAAATTCAATTTTATTTTATGAAAAGGAGCAATCAAAATCTCTTATATTACTTATATCTGGTGAATTAAAAGTGTATAAAACAGATATAAAAAATAATGAAATTATTATGAATAGATTTATTGCAACATCAATGATTGCCGAGATGGCTGTATTTGAAGAGATTCCATATCCTGCTTCAGCTTCATTTGAAACTGATGGCACAGTTTTGGAGATTGATTTTGCAAGATTTAAAAAAGAATTTTTACAAAATCCAGAAATATCATTACAATTTTTTAAATCATTATCTAAAAAAATAAAAAATCTTGAAAAAGTTATATCGCTAAATATTGTTTTAGATTCAACATCAAGATTGGCAAAATTTATTTATGAAAATGAGAATGTATTAGCAGATATAAAACATTATAAATTAGCTCAAAACCTAAATATGACACCAGAAACATTATCTAGAATCTTTAAAAAACTTGTAACTTTAAATTTAATAGAGAAAGAATCTAAATTTTATATAATTAAAAATAGAGAGGGTTTGAAAACTCTCTTTTAAGAGTTAGTTTTCAAACCATTTTAATTGTTCTCTTAATTCAACAACTTTACCAACTACTATTAAAGCAGGGGTAGGGGTATCTTTTGTTCTTTCAACAATATTTTCAAGAGTTCCAACAACAACTTTTTGTTGTGGCGTTGTTCCTTTTGAGATAACGGCAATAGGATAATCACAACTCTTACCAATCTCTATCAGTTTTTTAGAGATATGAGCAAGATTGTGAAGTCCCATCAAAAATATAATTGTGTCATCTGTTTTGAAATTATTCCATGGAATCTGAGATATTTTTTTATTTGGAGATTCATGACCTGTTACTACTCTAAAACTTACAGAGATTCCACGGTGAGTAACGGGAATACCTGCATAGGCTGGTACAGAGATAGCAGATGTAATTCCAGGGATAATATCAAATTCAATCCCTCTCTTTTCTAGATATATAGCCTCTTCACCACCACGACCAAATACAAATGGATCGCCACCTTTTAGTCGAACAACTATTTTATGTTTTAGTGAGTTTTGGTAAATTACCTCATTTATATCATCTTGAGGCATAATATGGCGACCATCCTCTTTACCTACATAAACAAATTCACATCCATCTTTTGTAATCTCAAGAATCTCAGGATTTGCTAGTCTGTCATAGATAATAACATCAGCTTCTTTTATTACTTTAAAAGCTTTAAGTGTTAGTAACTCAATATCTCCTGGCCCAGCACCAGTTAAATAAACTTTACTCATTGTTTTTTTCCTCATAAATAAAAATACCTGATGGTTTTTTAACTTGAAATATCTCTCTATTTAAAGACCAATTTTTAGTATTTATTACTGCTAGTTTATTTGTGTCATTAACAGATATGTAAAGGTTTGGTTTTGTATTTGACCATCTTAGATGTAGTACTTTCCCATCAAATTCAAATCTTTTAATTATTTTTAGTGTTTTTGTATCTATGATTTGAACTATTGGAAACTCTTTACCACTAAAAGTTACAGCTAAATAATTTTTATCTGGTGATAATGAAGTAAAAACTGGTAAACCTTCAGTTTCAATATTTTTAATAAATTTAAAATCATTTGTGTAAACTAAAACTTTGTTGTTACCTACTGCTGGGATAAAAATATGTTTATCGCTAATACTCCAAAAACCAAAATGTGGAACTTTAAGGACAGGCTTCCTACCCTCAAGTAAGATTTTTATTTTTGAGTATTTCATAGAATCTAAATCTAGTACACCAAAAAAATCACTCTTGAAAAATCCAACTATAAAATTATTATTTTTTATCATAGCATCAAAAGGCATTGTACCTATATTTTTAAACTCTTTGTATATCTCAAAATTAGGAATTGATTTTCCACTATTTTTATCTTTTAATACGGTGATTTTGTCATTATCCATTTGTGAAAATATTAGGTAGTTTTTATAAGTTTTGATTCCAACATTTTTTGAGTTTGTATAAAATAGTTGTATAGGATTTAGATCTCTATCTAATATATTTACACTTTTAGAATCGTAATTTGCTACGGCAATAAAATATTCCGATATAACAAAACCGATAGCACTTTTACTTGTTTTATACTCTTTTAGTATTGTATTTTTTTCTGGATCAAATTTTATTATATAACCATCACGACTAATCGCATAAGCATCATTTTCATAGAATTTCACAACACCATGATTCATATTGTGCATACCAGTTATGTGAGTTTTTATTACACCTTTTTCTATTACGGCGAGAGAACTATCTTCTCTTTCAACAACAAATATTTTTTCATCTGCATTTGCATTTAAAAATATAAAAACTATCAGTATACTTTTTAATAATAATTTATTTAACATAATTTTTTTCTCTTTCATTTTTAGTTAGATAACAAGATGGGTCTTCACCCCATAAATCGCCATGAATAGCATAGGCTCTAGCTCGAGAACCACCATTACAGATATTAATCTGTTTACAATCATTGCAAATTCCACTTATCTGTTTTCTAGGATAGACTCTAAGCTCTTTAAGTAATTCATTATTTTGCCAAATATTAGCAAAATTTTCTTCAATTATATTACCTGAAGTGATAGGAAAAAATGGATCGGCTCGTAAATCACCCTCACTATTAATATTTACTAATTTTTTACCAGCACTATTACCACCCCATTCAAGAAGTCTATTTCTCATCTCATTAGCAAATTCAGGATACCTATTTGAAAACTTATTTAGAAAAATTATGGAATCTTGTTCCATATTTCCAGTTACTATCTCTATCTCTACACCATTCTCATAATATTCAAATGCCTTATTTATTATAAATTCTACTGCTTCTCTTCTTTGCTCTTTTGATAAATCTATCTTTTGATTCTCTAAACCACGACCTGAGTAAACTAAGTGCGAAATATATATTTTTGGAATCTTATGCTTTTCTACTAAATCAAACATATACTCCAAAGAATCTATTGTTGTTTTAGTGATTGTAAATCTAATTCCAACTTTTGCACCAGTTGAGTTAGCTAAAAGAACAGCTTTTAGTGTCTCTTTAAAAGCACCTTTTAAACCACGAAAATAATCATGAGTTTTTTCATCTCCATCTATACTAACCCCAATATAATTAAAAGATTCTACAATTTTTTGTATATTATTTTTTGTAAAGTAGAGACCATTACTAGAGAGGTAAGTGATGATTCCATTCTCTTTACAAAAGTTTGCTATTTCAAAAATATCTTTTCTTGTTAATGGCTCTCCACCAGAAAAGATTATGAATTTAATTCCACTCTCTTTCATCTCAAAAATAGTTTTTTTAATCTGTTTAGTTGATAATGTATCTATCTCATCAAGAGTAGATTTGGAGTAACAGTGCATACAAGAGAGGTTGCATCTATTGGTAAGATTCCAAATAGCAATAGTACCATTTAAAACTCTTGATGGTTTATTTTCTACTACTGAAGATATTAAGTTTGATAATCTAAACAACTATTTGCCTTTTTGTAAGAGGATATATTTAACAATAGAATCTATCTCTTTATCTGTAAGTTCAAATTGAGTCATAACCGTTCTTTTATAACCAAAAGATTTATACATAGATTTTGGAGAGATTATATAAGCTTTTATCTCATCTTTTGTTCTTTTAGAAGCTATCTCACTAAATGAGATTCCAAATGAGGTAGCAGTTTGATGGTGACAGCCCCAACAGTAAGTTTCAAATACTTTTTTGCCATCTAAATTATTTGCTGATAATGTATAAGAAAAAATAGATAAAAATAGTATAAATATTTTCATAATGAACCTTTTTTATAAAAAAATCATTTTAACAAAAAATAACTTGATTTAATCATTAAAAAAAAATTAAATAAATATACTAAGAGAGAATTTCCCCCTAAAAAGAGGAAAATTAGTGGCTATGCACCAGGTATAGTTTGTCTATGTTCAATAGAGTATGTGAAAGTTGGTGTTATTAACCCATCTATATATTTTATAAACTCACCAGTTTTTGAATCGTATATGCCGATTCTATTACAGTTCCATTCAGAAATCATAGTCCATTTACCGTGATTTGCTGGTTCTGCATGTAAGATTCTAGGAATCACCTCTTTCCCTTTTTTATTTGTTATAGTTGGGACATCCCATTGGTAAATTACTTTATTTGTTTTAGCATCAGTAATGCTACCTGTTGAAGTTCCTATTGTGATAACTCTATCTAGTTTTAAACTTTGTTTATTTACTAGATGAATTTTATTCCAATTTTCAGATCCACCTACAACATTATCTGCCCACAGATAAGGTGTATTTATTGATGTACTGATAAATAGTCCAGCACCACTTGTTGGAATCTCTGCGATAATATCAAAGTTATCATCCCAGATAGTAACTTCTCCAAGATTCATATTTACAGTAGCTGATAATTGTTGATTAAGTTTTTTGTTATACCAAGAAGCACCTTGTCCTACATGAGGTTTTGAAGATGGTTTCATATAAATTTTACTTACTAGAGACTTTGTCTTAAAATCTATAACACCAATAAGGTCTGATCCTTGAGAAGCGACAAATAGATATCTACCCATCTCTTTCCCCTCATTTAAAAAACCATTATGTATATTTTTTCCAATATCTGAAATAACTCCAACAACAGGAAAACCAGCTTTATAGTAGTCTACAATATAAACACGACCAGCATCTTTAAGTGCAAATGCGAAATATGGACCATAAGGTGTATCAAAAACACCAGATACTCTAGAAGCAGCTATCTTTCCATCAAAATTTGTAATATTTGAAGTTGGATAAACTTTTAGTGGTTCTAGTGTTAGGGCATTTAATAGAACAGCTCCACTAGGAAAATAGTTACCAGCTAGTAAATAATTTCCATTAGGGGAAACTGCAAGACCACGAGAATCTGTACCAACCTTGACCTCTGCAATTTTTTGTTGACCTGGAGAATTAAGATCAAACATAGTTAATAAACCTGAACGAGATATAGAGTAAGCATAGCGAGGTAGTTTTTTGTTTGTAACTGTTATATGAACAGCATATCCAGCAGAGTGTCTTGATAGGATATCACCAGTTGTTCCATCAAGAAAAGTAACCCTCTCAGCATCTCTTTCTGTAACAAAACAGATATCAGTTGTCTGGTTTACATCTACTGGTTTAGCGTATTTTCTTAAAAACCCAACTCTATCATTAAGTTTTCTCCAACTGGATTTTACTGCTTTTAGTGAAAGAATATCTGGTCTTTTTGTTTTAAAATGTTGAAGGTAATCAACCATTTTTAAGGCATCAGCCTGAGAAAACATATCTTTAAAGGCGGGCATTTTAATAAAAGAATTACCATTTAAAATAGCATCAACAAGTTGATAAGCATTTTTTTTAGCTATTGCTGATGGGCGAAGATCTGAGCCTATCCCACCAGAGTGATTAGAACTATGACAAACTTTACATTCTTCTTCAAATACTTTTTCTACATCCATATTTGAAACATTAGCAAGTAAATTTAAATTTAGAACTGTCATTGAAATAAGTAATATAATAGATTTTTGGAATCTCATATTCTCTCCTTGTTTAATAATATATAAAACTTGATATAGTTTATTACAATTAGTATAAATGTATTATAAGTTTAGAATTAATATTAACTATTGATACATATCAAGGTGTAAATAAGTTATATTAATTATAATTATCAAATATATTTAATAAAGGATTTATAAAATGTCAAATATTCCAAGTGAAGCAAAAAAAATAGAGGTTGATGGTGCAACTGTTGATTTCTTTGAATTAGCAAAAGATGGTGTAAGTAGTTATTACTTCGATACTTCAGCAGAGGGTCCTCCACATCCAATGGTTAATGCTATGTGTGGTTTAAAGCTTATCAAGGGTACTAATAATAGAGTAGTTATGATTAATCATAAAGCACCAGGTGGTCTTTTTGCTAAATTAGAGGCAGATGTAGCATATTGTACTGAAGATATTGATGGTGGTCTTGTTAAAGTTGTTTTTACAAGTGTTGAAGCAGGTGTAGATTCTGATTTAAATCAAACATCTTGCCACGGATAAACAATGTCTAGCATCTCGCAAGATTTTGCTCCCCCATTTAAACTAATAGCTCCCTTTTTTATATTGGGGAGTTTCTTTTATCTTATTACAGCTCTTTTTCTTTTTTCAATAAATATCGAAGATTTATCATTTGTAAACCCTCAAGTTTTAGGATTTGTACATCTGTTTTTACTTGGATTTGTGATGATGATTATTTTTGGAGCTATGGCACAACTTGTTCCCGTAGTTCTTGAAGTAGGGCATTTTGGGGTTGAACTCTTTTATGCTATTTGGCCTTTACTGCTCATAGGTACGATTCTTATGGTGTTTGGATTTTTGTATTCCCCTCAACTATTACCTTATGGTGGTGTTGTTGTGCTTGTCTCTATGATGATTTTTGTTATGGAAATATTTATGACAATTTTTAAAGTAGAAAAATTAAATCTTGTTATGAGTAGTGTTCTTATCTCAAATACATTTCTATTTTTTGGGATTATTTTTGGTCTTTTAATGGCACTATCTTATGCTGGAACTATTGATGTAGATATAGCATCACTTTTAAAAGGTCATATCTCTTTAGTTATTGGTGGTTATATTACTATCACTATTATGGGATTATCTATCGTCTTAGTGCCTATGTTTACCCTTTCTCATGGATTTTCTATGAAGCCCTTAGAGATTGCTATATCACTAATGAGTGTTGGTGTTATCTCTGTTGTAGTTGCTACACTTATGGATATTGTATTTTTAGAGTATATTGGGTATCTATTGTCGGCTATTTCTATGCTATTTTATTTTTATATTATCTATATTATCTATAAAACAAGACCTAGAAAAGAGAATGATGTATATGCAATATCGTTGATGTTTTCATACATATCTATGCTCGTTGCATTAGCATTAGGTGTTTTATATTTTATAGTTGGTAGTGAGAATCTACTTTTAGCTTCTGGATGGTTACTAATTTATGGATTTTTTTCTTTTCTAATTACAGGACATATCTATAAAATTATCCCATTTTTGGTTTGGTTTGAGAAATTTTCACCACTTGTAGGGAAACAAAAAGTACCAATGTTAGCCGATATGGTACCGTACAAAAGTTCACAGGCACAGTTTGTTTTTTCAGCTGTTGGTGTTGTTTTAATAACAATAGCACTTGTAGTGCAAAGTAATATACTTATAAGTGCAGGAGCATCATTTTTGGTTATTGGTGCTTTGGCGTTTATACGAAGTGTATTTTATATGATAAATTTTAAATAAGGATTTTACAAAATGTTATACACAAAAGAGGAACTATTTTTAGCAATTTCTACTGTTATTGACCCTGAGGTTGGATTTAATCTTGTAGAGATGGGTCTTATTTATGATGCCAAATCTGATGATGAGGGTAATGTAAAAGTTACTATGACCTTATCAACAAAAGCTTGTCCATTGCATCAGATGATTGTTCAGTGGGTTAAAGAATCTGTTGAGAAGATGGATGGAATAAAAGAGGTTGAAGTTGAGGTTGTTTGGGAACCAGTATGGAATATCTCAATGGCTGACGATAATGTTAAAAAAGCACTAGGTGCTTAATTAACTTATATAATTAATGAGTTACTCTCATATGAGTGTATCTCATCTAACAAAATTTTTAGTTCCTTAGAGTATTTTTTTATAGCAATTATACAATCTTGGGAATTTTTATTATCAATTGCCTCAATTAATTGTATTGATGTCTTATATAAATCATTGGCTCCTATATTTAAACATACACCTGAAATATCTAAAGCTACTTTATGGGCTTCTTGTAATTTATGCTCTTTAAGTAGTCTATATATCCACTGATCAGATTTAGAATAGTTGGAGATAAACTCTGTAAGTATCTCTTTATAAAAATTAGTATCACCAGAACAAACCTCTAAACCTTTATTTGTGTCTAGTATATCATTTGTTAAAGTATCTATTAGATTTATTTCATTCTCTTCAGTATAAGAGTAAATTATATCGTAAAGTGCATCAAGATTTAATGGTTTCTCAAGATGATTTTCCATCCCTGCATCATTCATTTTTCTCACATCATCCACGGCTGTATCACCACTTAATGCAATTACTGCTATATGTTCATATCTAGGATTTTTTCTTATAGTCATAGTCGCTTTAAAACCATCAACTCTAGGCATATGTGCATCCATAAGTATAAGAGCGAAATTTTGGTCGTTTTCTAGGATATCTAAAGCTATTTGCCCATCATCTGCTATCACTATTTCCATTCCACTATCAGCTAGTAAACTTGTGATAACTTTTTGATTTATTAAGTTGTCTTCTGCCACTAAAATTCTTGTACCTTTAAAAATTTTAAAATCATCTTTTAAAATTTTATCGTGAGCTGGTACAACCCTTTTTATTCTATTTAATTTTGGTTTTTTTTCACTAGCTTTAGGTAGTGGCTTTTTAGGTTTAGGTGGTTTATTTTGTTCTTCTACCCTCTTTTTTTCTTCATCTATTACTTTTTGTTTTTCTGTTTCAATATTTTTTATAAACTCTTCTTCATAAGGATCAGCTACTAAATCACTATTCATTAAACCTAATGTATCCTTATCACTCTTTTTATTAGTGATTTTTTTAACTACTAGATAAACTATAATAATTGCAAAAACAATCAATAATGGCAGTATATATTCAGAGTAAGTGTCAAACATTTTGTATTTCCTATTGCTAATTATCTTTATTATAGCAAAAAATAAAAAATAAAAGTTTATAATATTTACTTTTTTTTATTCTATATGTGTTATTATCTGCTATTAAGCACTTAGGAAAATAGATGAAAAGCTATATAAAAAATCAGATAAAAGATTCTTACGAAACAAAAAAAGCTATATATGAAAATGATATTTTACTTGATAAAATAGAAAAACTTTCAAGATTATGTGTAGAGTTGTATAGAGGAAAAAATAAAACAATTTTAGCTGGTAATGGTGGAAGTGCAGCAGATTCTCAACATATTGCTGCTGAGCTAGTTGGTAGATATGGTTTTGATAGACCATCTATTCCATCGTTGGCACTTACAACAGATACTTCAAATCTAACAGCTATTGGTAATGATTATGGATATGATAAAATATTTTCTCGTCAGTTAGAGGGGATGGGGCAAGATGGTGATATTTTTATTGGAATCTCTACATCTGGAAATTCTCAGAATCTAATTAATGCATTCAAAGTAGCAAAAGAGAAAAATATTTTAACAGTGGCTTTAGTTGGTAAAGATGGTGGGAAAATGGCACAGATGGCTGATATTGCCTTAATTGTTCCATCAAATTCAACTCCTCGTATTCAAGAATCTCATATTTTGATTGGTCATATTTTATGTGATATTATTGAAAAAGAGATTTTTGGTGATGGTGTTGGTAATTAATCTATGAAAAAAGCCCTTTTCCTTGATCGTGATGGTGTTATAAATGTTGAAAAAGATTATCTTTACAAGATAGAAGATTTTGAGTTTATTGATGGAATATTTGATCTTTGTAGGTATTATCAAAATCTTGGATTTTTGATTGTAGTGGTTACGAATCAGTCTGGAATAGCAAGAGGTTATTATAATGAAAATGATTTTAATATCTTAACATCTTGGATGGTACAAAAATTTTCTGATGAAAATATAGATATATCAAAAGTTTACTTTTGCCCACATCATCCTGATATTTCAGGTGATTGTGAGTGTAGAAAACCAAAATCTGGAATGCTTTTAGAGGCTCAAAAAGAGTTTGATATAAATTTAGAAGATTCTATTCTTGTCGGTGATAAAGAGAGAGATATAGAAGCTGGAATCTCTGCTGGATTGAGAGAAACTTATCTGTTTGATGAATCTTGTAAGGTTTTAGATTCTAAAGCAACTAAAATAGTATCAAAATTGAAAAATATAATGGAAAAATAGATGTTGATTTTAAATAGTGGTGGAACATTTAACAAAAGATATAATGAGATAAGTGGGGAGTTAGAAGTTCCTTTTGATAATTTAGCGATAGATACTATACTTAAAAATTATAATGATAATTTTAATATCGCTGGGGTTGTTTATAAAGATAGTCTTGAGATGGATATAAATGATAGAAAGATGCTTACAAATATTATTATGGAATCTGAAGAGGATACTTTTATAGTGGTTCATGGAACAGATACTATGGATGAAACAGCAGAGTTTTTTGATGCGATATTTGATGATAGAAAGATAATTTTAGTGGGTGCTATGAAACCATTTGAGATAGATAAGATAGAATCTAGTTTTAATCTTGGGATGGCTATTGGTTTTGCTAACTCTCAAAATGATGATGGAATCTATATATGTATGAGTGGTTTTGTTCAGCCTTGGGATAAAATCAAAAAAAACAGGGTAATAGGGAAGTTTGAAGTTGTCGAATAAAATAGCTTGTACACATTGTCACTTAGAATTTAATGAAGATGTGCTAATAAAAGATGGTGAGCATTATTTTTGTTGTAATGGTTGTCAAGGAGTTTATCATCTACTAAGTGATGAGGGGCTTGATAGTTTTTATGATAAACTAGGTTCAAATACTTTAACTGCTCCAACTACTCAATATGAAGATTCTTCTAATTTTGATTCACCAGCTTTTTATGATAAATTTGTAAAAGAAAATAGTGAAGGTTTTAATGAAGTTTCACTTATCATAGAGGGGATTCACTGTTCTGCTTGTGTTTGGTTAAATGAAAAAGCTCTTCACAAAATGGATGGAATCATTGATGCAAGTATAAATTTCACAAATAATAAAGCTGTGATTACTTGGGTAGATAAAGTGGTAAAACTATCACAAATTATAGATATGATTCGTGCTATTGGTTACAATGCTTTTCCTTATGATTCTTCTATCCAAGAGGCTCATGCGAATAAAGAGAGAAAAGATTACTATCTAAGAATGGCAGTTGCAATTTTTTCATCTATGAATATTATGTGGATAGCAGTTGCTCAATATGCTGGATATTTTTCTGGAATGTCTCAAGATATAAAAACTATTTTAAATATTGGGGAGTGGATTTTAGCTACTCCTGTTCTTTTTTATAGTGGTTGGATATTTTTTAGAGGTGCTTACTATGGTTTAAAAACTAGAGTTGTCAATATGGATATTTTAGTATCAACAGGAGCTTTATTAACTTATATTTATTCTATTTATATAACCATTATGGAAAATGGGGAAGCCTATTTTGATTCTGTAACTATGATAATAAGTTTTGTTTTAGTAGGTAAATTTTTAGAGGTTTTAAGCAAAAAAAGTGCGGCTGATGCTCTTGATATGATTGGTAAAAATATACCAACAGAAGTAAATATTATTAGAGATGAAAAGATTATATCTTGTAAATTAGCTGATGTAGTTGTTGGTGATACTATTGTTGTTTCTACTGGTGAAAAAGTTTTATTTGATGGTGAGATTCTAAAAGGGAGTGGTTCTTTTGATGAATCTAGTTTAACGGGTGAGAGTGAGCCTATCTATAAAACTATTGGTGATAGTGTGGTTAGTGGGACTGTAAGTTTAGATGCTGATATACACTATGAAGCTAGTAAAGATTTTGAACACTCTACACTTTCAAATTTAGTAGCACTTTTGGAAACAGCGATACTTAAAAAACCAAAAATTGAACAGATGGCAAATAGATTATCAGAGTGGTTTTCTTCTGTGATTTTAGGATTATCTCTTATCACTTTTTTAGTATGGTGGTTTTTAGGGAGTGGTTTTGAACTCTCTTTTATGGTTGCTATATCTGTTATTGTTATAGCTTGTCCTTGTGCTTTAGCTTTGGCTACACCTGTTGCAACATTAGTGGGGCTTAGTCTAGGAGCAAATAGAGGAATCCTTTTTAAGGAAGCTGCTCAACTTGAAACTATGGCAAAGGTAGATACTTTAGTGTTGGATAAAACAGGAACTATAACAGTGGGTAAACCTGAGGTTATTAATGAAAATATCTATAAAGATTTTGATAAAAATATTTTATATTCACTTGTAAAATCATCTAGGCACCCAGTAGCAAAAGGGATAGCAAATTATTTAAAATTGGATGAAAATATCGATGAGTATATTTTAGATGATTATACTCAGATTCCAGCATCTGGAATCTCTGCTAGATATAATAAGAGTAAAATTTTAGGTGGTAATCTAAAACTTCTAGTAGATAATGGTTTAGAGAGTGAATTTGAGAGTGATAATACACTCTTTTACTTTAGTGTTGATGATTCTATTGTTGCTATTTATGAGCTACGAGATAGTATAAAAGATAATGCTAAAGAGTTAGTTAGTAACCTAAATAATAAAGGTATATCGGTAGTGATGCTTACTGGTGATCATGCAAATACTGCAAAACGGGTAGCTTTAGAGGTTGGGATAACCCAGTATGAAAGTGAACAAACTCCAGAAGATAAATCAAAATATATTGAGAATCTTCATACTCAAGATAAAGTAGTTGTGATGGTTGGCGATGGTGTGAATGATATTTTAGCACTCGCTCAAGCTGATATTGGGATTGTTATGGGTAGTGGAAGTGATATAGCTGTTGATGTTGGAGATGTTGTTCTTTTGGATGATTCTCTCCGTTCACTAGAAGATTCTTTTAAAATATCTCGTACAACTTTTGGACTTATAAAACAAAATCTTGGAATCTCTTTGGTTTATAATGCTATTACCGTTCCCCTTGCAATGACAGGATATGTTATACCGTTGGTCGCTGCAATATCTATGAGTGTGAGTTCATTACTTGTTGTTGGTAACTCTATGCGAATCCGTTATAAATGGAATAAAAATTAAGGTGGTAAAAAATGGATAATTGGGTAATAGCTATGATGCTAGGAGCATCTATATTTTTAGGATCAATTGCACTTTTTGCTTTTCTTTGGGCTGTTAAAAATGGTCAGTTTGATGATCAAGAGAAGTTTTTAAATGGTGCTAAGTTTGATAATGAAGAGGAATTGAATGACGCTGTAAATCAAGAGAGAAAAAAGGAAAAGTTGAAAAAAAGTTATAGACCAGAATAAAGTTTATGGGTATGAATTGCCAAAAGGCAATTCATAAGGTAATATTAATTACTTACCGATTGTTTGAGCAAAAGCTTCTAAATCAGCATCAGAATATTTAGCTACTTGACCTTTCATAAGACCTTTCATTGGACCACCATAAGTACCAGCTTTGTAACCTTTAAGAGCAGTAGCGATATCAGCATGAGTCATTGCAGAAACAACTTTAGATTTACCAAGAGCTTTTTTACTAAAGTCAGCACCATGACACCCTTTACAAGCACCAGCATTTACTGCTGCCATAGAAGTTGTAGCCATTGCTACTGTTGCGATTGTTGCGATTACGATTTTTTTCATTTTATTTCCTTTAAGATGAAGTTACTGATAATTATAGTGGCTTAAATCTTAAATACTTGTTAATAATTTATCTGCTATTATTTTATTAAATTAATATAATATTAGGTAACAGAATGAGATACATAAAAAGTGATTTAGATAATAAAATGATTTTAATAACAGGTGGAGCTGGTTTTATAGGCTCAAATTTAGCTTTTTATTTTCAAGAGAACCACCCAAATGCAAAAGTTGTTGTACTTGATAGTTTTAGAAGTGGTGAAACATTATCTAATGGTAATCTTAAAAGTTTTGGTCATTTTAAGAATCTTATAGGTTTTAGAGGTGAAGTGATAAGTGGAGATATTAATGATAAGGATATGCTTTTAAATTTAGAAGTAAATTATAAATTTGATTATATTTTTCATGAAGCTGCCATCTCTGACACCACTGTACTAGAACAAGATTTAATGATAAAAACTAATGTTAATGCTTATAAAGATTTACTTGATTTAGCAGTTATACATGGAGCAAATATGGTTTATGCTTCATCTGCTGCTACTTATGGAAATGCAGAATCTCCACAAAGAGTGGGAAGAGAAGCCCCACAGAATGTATATGGATTCTCAAAATTATCTATGGATAACATTAGTAAAGAGTATATGAAAAATACAGATATAAGTATTGTTGGTCTAAGATATTTTAATGTATATGGTGCTAATGAGTACTTTAAAAATTCAACTGCATCTATGGTTTTACAGTTTGGACATCAAATTTTAGCAGGTAAAAATCCTAAGTTATTTGAGGATAGCGATAAGATTCTTAGAGATTTTATATATATAGAAGATATTGTTCAGGCAAATATAAAAGCTATGAATCCTAAAAAAAGTGGAATCTATAATGTGGGAACTGGAAAAGCAAGAAGTTTTCAAGATATAGTAGATATTTTACAGAAAGAACTTGGTACAGCATTGAAATGTGAATATATCCCAAATCCATTTATTGGAAGTTATCAGTTTCATACAGAAGCAAATATAGATACTACTAAAGAATTTTTAGATTATAAACCAGCTTTTGAAATGGAAGATGGGATAAAAGATTATGTTAAAGAGATTCGAAGAGTTTATGAAGAAGAAGTAAAATAATGCTAGTGTTGAAAAATGCAAAACCAAAGATTCTTGTAGTTGGTGATTTGATGATAGATCACTACTTATGGGGAAGTTGTGAGAGAATATCACCTGAAGCACCTGTACAAGTTGTAGATATATCAAAAGAGACAACAGTTTTAGGTGGAGCAGGGAATGTTATAAATAATCTTGTAACACTTGGAGCAATTGTAAGTGTAAGCAGTGTAATTGGAGATGATTCTAATGGCACTGAACTTATAAATATGCTTAAATCAATCAATGTAGATATTGATAATATTATAGTTCAAAATAAAAGAAAAACATCCAAAAAGAGTAGGGTAATTGCTAGTAATCAGCAGGTGATACGATATGATAAAGAGAGTAAAAATCCTATAACACTAGAATCTGAAAAAGTTATTTTGGAAAGATTAGCTTTAAATATTAATAATTTTGAGATAGTTATATTATCTGATTATGGTAAAGGTGTCTTAACTGAATCTTTATGTCAAGGGATTATAAAACTAGCAAATAGTAATAGTATAAAAGTTGTAGTTGATCCAAAAGGGGATGATTTTTCTAAATATAAGGGTTCATATCTTTTAACACCAAATAAAAAAGAGGCTATATTAGCCACAAAAATAGATATAAAAGATGAAGAATCTTTAAAAAATGCTTTAGTAAAATTAAAAAAAGATTGTGATTTAGGAATCTCTCTTATAACATTATCAGAAGATGGAATTGCTACTTATGATGATGAAGTTAAAAAATTTCCAACAGTTGCCAAAGAAGTATTTGATGTAACTGGAGCAGGGGATACTGTAATTGCTTCCATTGCATTTGGACTTAGTGCGGATAAATCTATTGATGAAACTTGTGCATTTTCAAACTTAGCTGCTGGAGTAGTTGTTGGAAAAATTGGTTCAGCTACTGTAACAATGCAGGAGATAGAGGATTATGAGGCATCTTTGCATAAAAGTACTTCAGATTCACATATAAAAAGTTTTAGTGATATAAAATCTATTGTAAGTAGATATAAATTAAATGCTAAGAGAGTTGTTTTTACAAATGGCTGTTTTGATATTTTACATGTTGGTCATGTGAAGTATTTACAGATTGCTAAAAGTTTTGGTGATATACTTATTGTTGGACTTAACTCTGATGAATCTGTATCAAGATTAAAAGGGCCTACTCGTCCAGTAAATATAGCAGAGGATAGAGCATACCTTTTAGCAGCACTAGAAGCTGTTGATTTTGTAGTTCCTTTTAGTGAGGATACCCCTCATGAACTAATCAAAATGATAAAACCAGATACCTTAGTAAAAGGTGGAGATTATGAGGGAAAAACTGTTGTAGGAACAGAATTTTCAGGAGAATTAAAACTTGTTGATTTTGTAGATGGAAAAAGCACTACTAAAACAATAGAGAAGATTCAAGCAAGTTCTTAAATCTCTAAGCTTTTTACAGCTTCTATAACTTCATTAGCAGTTATACTTCTCATACACTCGTGATGTTTGAGAGGGCATTCCCTTTTCATACATGGGGAACACTCCATTTCATGTTTCACTATCGTACTTTTTTCATTCATCCATTGGGATGTTTCTTTATCTCTTGTAGGTCCAAATATAGCTACTGTTGGCACTTGATAGGCAGCTGCTACATGCATAGGTCCACTGTCATTTGTGATGAAAAGTGAACATCCACCTATGTATGAGCATAACTCCTCTATATTTGTTTTTCCTGCTAAATTAGAATAGTTTTTTACACTTTTAGCTTTTAAATTATCTTCGATATCTTTTGCCATCTCAACCTCATTGGGACCACCAAATATGATTATGTCAAATTTATCACTAAAGTTTGATGCAACCTCTGCAAATTTTTCAGGATACCACCGTTTTGCACTTCCGTAGGTTGCTCCTGCATTTATCCCTAAAGTTGGTCTATCAAACTCTTTAGGTTTTATATATAGTTTTAGAGTTGAAATTTCTCCATTATAGTTTGTTGTATTACTCATAGCTAACTGAGCATATTGGAGGACTAAATGTTGGTTGTTTTTTATTTTTGGTGTGTGAGATAGTAGGAAGATAGAGTGCCAAGATTGTTTTGCTAAACAAACTACTGTTTTTGTGAATCTTAGAAGTAGGGAAGAATGAGGTTGATTTCTGAATGTTACAGCTAAGTTAAATACACCAAGTTTTTTTGCTAGTTGATATGTAGCTATAAATCTATTTGATGCTTTTTTTGTATCATCAACTACTGCCATTTCGCATAATGGATGATGCTTTATAGCTTCTATCGATACATAGCTACCCACAAAGGTAAATCTAGCAGATGGATAGTTTTTTGCAAGTAACTCTATTGCAGGAGTTGCCATTATAGCATCACCAAGCCAGTTTGGTAAAATAATTAAGATTCTCATATAGACTCTATTTTATGAATTGAGAAAAAATAATTCCCCAAGTTACAACAAATACAATAATACTTAAAAATACAACTGTACTACCAACATCTTTAGCTCGACCAGCCATATCATGGTATTCTAATGTTACTAAGTCTACAACTCTCTCAATAGCACTATTTGTAGCCTCAGCGATTAGCATCCCCATCAATGTTATAAACATTAAGGCTTTTTCAACTAATGTAACATCTAAGATTAATATTATAGGAATTAAAATTATTGCAATAATTAATTCTATTTTAAAAGATGTTTCATTTTGTATAAGGTCAAGAAAACCTTTTAAAGCATAAGTTGTATTTTTAAAAAAATTATATTTTGGTTGATTTCTCAAATTATTTACCTTTTTTAGAGAGATATTTTTTTATAAATTTATCCCATCTTCTATTTATTTTTTTTCTTGCAAAGAATGATATTTTATTTGGAAAAGTAAAATATGTTATATCCCCTAAACCATCAATCAAAACTAAATTAGATTCAGTTTCACTGTTTTTTCTAAGTAAAATATTTTTTGGCATCATCCCATAATTAAAAATAACATTATATTTTAAAAAGAATTTTTTATACTCTTCTAGCTCTTTTTTATATTTTTCTACACCATTTTTATCTATATAGTATTGAAAACTTTTTGAGATTTCACCATCATAATCTCGAATCAATTCTACAATAAAACCATCACCTTTATTTGTTTTAACTTCACCATAAAATTTAGGTAGATGTTTCCAAGAGATATCTTGTTTTTTTAGTAACTCTTTATAGTAACTTATCTCTGTTGTTGTTTGTTTTGATCTACCTATATTTTGCTCATAGCTAATTTTTATAGCTTTGTTTTTATCAGTTGAATCTAAATAACAAGCTCTCTCATTACCTTTTGCAATAAACTCTTCATCTTTAAGCTCAATTATATTCATTATTTATCTATCCTTGGCAGTTAAAATTATTTTGCATTATCTATATAAATATATATTGGTGATGAAGCAATATCTAAGATTTTCTCTTTTATAAGTTTCCCATCACGGGAATAAACAGTAAAAAAATCTTCATTTTTTAGTGTTGTTGGTTTTAGAGACCAATGTATTTGAAGTAGTTGATTATCTACTAAAAATTGTAAAATATAATAGCCTCGTTTAATATCAAGACGAAGAAATTGAGCATTTTTTAAATTTTGAATCATATATTTATATGTTTTAAATGCTGGTCTATATTTTATTTTATCTATATTGTCAACAAGCCCATAACCTCTAGCGATTAGTTGATGCCAAGATAGAGAGTTTACCTGCTGAGAAGCAAATGCTAAAAGATGGTAACGAAGCATAAAGTCTGCATACTCTTGCTCATCTATACACTCATACTCACTAGTAGGGGCATAAGGTGCAGTATTTTTTAATGGATAATTTGTTTCTGTAATATACAAAGAGTGTTTGGATTTTGGGCTAAGCCATACCATAGTACTTAACCAAGCAATTTTATCAGATAGAGTAAAACCTAATTGAGTATGCTCTGGTGCACCTCTTCTATCTACATAAAGCAGAGATGAAACAGCATCATATTTATACTTAAAACGGTTAAAAAGAGTATGTGCAGTGTAGTGATACTCAAAATCGATAACTCCACTTCCTATAAGTGTTAAATCTTTAAACTCAGTTTCTTTTAAATCATAGGCTGTTTTATAGAATTTGTTATACTCATCAACACTAAAAAATCCCCATTTAGTTCTGTTGATAGTTGTTCCAATTTCATATACATCTACAAGATTCTCTAAGATAGTAAAAATAGTTCTTAAATCATTTTTTGTTAGTTCTAAATCCTCTATATGCTCTCTGTCTTGTATTATTTTCAAGATTATTTTTTTATCTTTACATTTTAAAATAAACTCTTTAAGTTCATTTAGTGTATCCATCTCCCAAAGTTTTAAACGAACTAAAACAGATTCTACTTCTAGCTCATCCAAAAGCTCAATAGTTAGTTTTTGTTCTCTTTGAAAATCAACACCCATACTGAAAAACTTTGAAGAATCTATATGCTTTCGTTTTATAAATGGCATTGCAATAATAGAAAAAGGGAGTACAAATATAGCCAATAAAAATGTTTTAACAAGAGAAAATAGTTCTTTTTTTCTCATCATTTTTTTATAAACTTTATCTTTAAGTAGTGTTGGTTGGTCGGAATATTCATCCCATTTAAAAGGTTCTTTCATAAGGCGAATTATATCCTATTTAATGTAAAATATCTTTTTAAAATTAGGAAAAATATGAATATTTTAGTAGTAAGAAATGATAAACTAGGTGATTTTATAACAGCCTTACCTGCGATATATGTACTAAAAAAATATAACCAAAACAATAAAATCATAGTATTAGTCGCACCTTTAAACAAAGCGATAGCTATGGAGTGTGATTTTATTGATGATATTATCGTAGATGATGAAAAAAGTGTGTGGAGTTTAGCAAAAAAAATAAAAGATAAAAAAATAGATACTTCAATAACTCTTTTTTCAAATACAAGAATTGCGATAGCTCAGTTTTTAGCAAGAATTCCAAAACGGATAGCTCCAGCAACAAAAATTGCTCAAATTTTTTATACAAATAGAGTCAAACAAAGAAGAAGCCAAGTAGAAATGGCAGAGTTTGAATATAATTTAGAACTTACAAAAGAGTTATTTAAAGATATAAATTTAGAGTATAGAAAACCTTTACTTGAGTTTGAAGATAGTAAAAATATTTATGATGTTTTTTGTAAAAAAAATAAAATAGAAAAAGAGATAGTTGCTTTTCATGTAGGCTTTGGTGGTTCTAGTGATGCTAATTGGAATCTTGATGAGTATGAGATTCTAATAAAAGAGGTTCTAAGAGAAGATAAATATCAAGTTCTTATGACATTTGGACCTGATGAACAAGATTTATATGAAAATATGAGAAATAGATTTAAAGATTCTAGTGTTATTTTCTATAATTCAGTAGATGGAATTATTTATTTTTGTAAACTAATAAGTAATTTTAAACTTTTTGTAAGTACATCAACTGGAACTTATCATTTAGCTTCTATGGTTGGAACACCAACGATGACATTTTTTGGGTCTTCTCTTTTTGCTAGTTCAAAAAGATGGAAGAGTATAGGGGAAGATTCTAAGCAGAAACATTTTATGATTCCAGTAAGTGTAGAATCTAGGAGTAAGCTATTTGAAGATGTAAAAAGAAATTTAGAAATGGTGTAATAAAAATATTAAAGAGTTAGTAAAGTGAAAATATTAAAGCAAATATATTAAATAGTTAGGTTAATGGAATAAAAAAGATTGAGTTAAATAATCTTGATGAATGAGAATGTTATAGTTGTATTTTATAGGTTTTTGTATGTGGCTCCGGATGCTGGATTCGAACCAGCGACCAAGTGATTAACAGTC
>JAMOPL010000024.1 GCA_027064515.1 Sulfurimonas sp.
TTACCTAACTCTTCCCAGTTAAACATTGGAGCATGAGGTTTTCTAAATCTACCCTCACTTAAACTCCACATAATGTACTCAGCAATCCAATCTCTAATATATGGAAATGCTGCAAATGCCGTAGCACACTCTAAAATACGAGGTACACCATCAATCCCATAAGCAACATCACAAGCCCAATATTCAGCTTTAGCATCTTTAGATACTTGTACTGCTAAATCAAGAACATTTTTTGGAACATCCATATAATCCATACTTCCACCCTGTGAAGTATTTGTTAACCATTCACCCTCTGGTGCGCGTCTCCAAAATGCACAAACTGGTTTATGACCAATAAGCATTACACGAATATCAGCTTCCATTGGTACAAAATCTTGCATATATTGTGGATGGTATTTTTTATCGTCTAGTAGATCTCTTGCTTCTGTATAGTTATCTACTTTATGAACAAAATATCCACCATAATTTGATGGTCCATAAGATTTTTTAATTATCTTAGGATAATCACATTTTTTTAGAAATTTATCTGCATTTTTATGATTATAATAGATATATGTTTTGGGAATTGGAAGATTATATTTCCAAGCAAATCTTGTAACATTCTCTTTTGATTTGTTGGAAAACTGAGTGTCCATTGATGGGATAAATCTAACGTGAGGAAGTTCTCTTGCTATCTCACGAAAAGTTTCATAAGCAGTAGCTGGAATATTTCCAATTAAAACATCAATCTTCTTTCTTTTTACCTCTTTGATAAATCTAGCTTTATCATTCTTCCAGTGATAAGTCACTGTTTCTATCTTATTTGGCCAGCCCTTAAAGTTAGAGTGATCAAAGAATCTCAATACATAATCAAGATATAAAAAACCTAATTTTGGTAGTTGTTTATTGTTTAATCCCATGCTTCTTCCTATGTTTAAAATATGAATACAATTATAGTAGAAATGGGCTTAAATTTATGTCTATTTTATTTTTATAGTAAATTCTGCTCCATAATACTTTTCATCATTTACAGTTTCATCTTCTACATATAAAACTGTAAAAGTTTGTAACAATTCAATATTAATTTATAAATAAATCCACTAAATATATTATTTAACTTTTCCTAAAAATTCACAATCAACAGTATTTACTTTTACTAAATCATCAACCAATACATGATAAGGAACTTGAACAACAGCACCAGTTTCTAATGTAGCTGGTTTTTTACTTCCACTTGAAGTATCACCTTTGAAGTTTGGAGGAGTATCCGTAACAATTAGTTCCATAAATTCAGGAGCTTGTACAGAGATAGCTTTATTTTTAAAGAAAATAATTTCAACATTAATTCCATCTTTGAACCATTTTGAAGCTTCATCACATTGCTCATAAGTAAGACCTAATTGCTCATATGTCTCATTGTCCATAAACTGATACATATCACCATCATCATATAGATATTGCATAGTTTTATAATCAATAATTGGAACTTCAAATTTATCACCAGCATGAACTGTTTTCTCAACAACTTTTCCATTTAAAAAACTTTTCATTTTCATACGAACAAAAGCTGCACCCTTACCTGGTTTAACATGTTGAAATTCAACAATTTTATAAGGTACTTCACCCACAATTAAACGAACATTTTTTTTGATATCACTCATTCCAACAGTTGCCATTAAAACACCTTAATTATTTTTGTGCCATTTTACTCAAATATGACTTAAAATATAACCTCAAAAAAAATTTATAGCAAAGCTATGAAAAAAATTTGGAACTATTATTGCTTTTATTAACAACTAAATAATATACTATATAATAAAGTAAAAGGAAATTATAATTTATGCAACCAAAAGATGAAGTAACAAGAAGTTTATTAATAGATAAACAAACATGGGATATTTCTATGAAATATGCAAGAGGTAGATATAAGATGAGTTTGAGTAAAGTTGTAGAATCTTTATTGCAAGAGTGGCTTACAAAAGAGAAAAGAAAGCCACTCGAAAATAATAAACAAGGTAAGTTTTTCGAATAACTTATTTTTGTTTTGGTCTAAAAGCTTTTATTACATCCTCATTAGTCTCAATAAAAGGTCCCTCTATTAGATCTATACAATAAGGAACAGCTGGAAATACTGCATCTAAACATTCTCTTATAGATTTTGGTTTTCCAGGTAAGTTGATTATAAGACTTTTTCCTCTAATACCTGCTGTTTGTCTTGAAAGGATTGCAGTTGGAACATACTGTAAACTAACTTGTCTCATAAGTTCACCGAAACCTGGCATCATTTTTTCACAAACATTCTCTGTTGCTTCTGGTGTTACATCACGAAGTGCTGGGCCAGTTCCACCAGTTGTTACAACTAAACAACACTCCTCTTTATCACATAACTCTTTCATTGTAGATTCTAATATATCTTGTTCATCAGGGATACATCTATAAACTATTTCAAACTCACTAACTAAATAATCTTTCATTGTATCTTGAATAGCTACACCAGAAATATCCTCATATATCCCTTTACTAGCTCTATCACTCGCAGTTATAACACCTATTTTTATTTTACTCATTAGTATCCTTTAATTTGTTTGTAAAAAATGGTTTGCATTTTTTACATAAGTAACAGTTGAAATATCTAAAAAAAATTCTCTTGCACCATCTACATCTATTATTTTATCTTCACTACCTAAATAAACTTCTATTTTTACACCCAAGTTTACTAATTCCAATAGCTCAGGTTCAATCCATTTATAGTTTAATAACTCTTCTAACTCATCAATATTATTAGTAGAGTGTTGAATCTCTTGTGGAATATATGGAGTAAAGCAAGTTTTTATAAACTGCTTTAAATATAAATCACTATTTTTTTTATATCCAAGAAGTTGTGATTTTTTAAATTTATCACTTTTTGTTTCAAAAAAAGCTGGTGATAAAAGTATGAGAGTATCTACTCTTTTTCCATTGGTTAACTGATTTTTAACATATTTTAATGCTTTAATAGCACCATAACTAAAACCACAAACATTATAATCAGTATTATTTATATATCTATTAAAAAAATGAAATTCATTTTTTAAAGAAAAACCACTAAAGTATTTCATCAATTAACTTTTTAACTTCATTCTTTGTAATACTCTCTTTTTCATAAATTATATTCTCTACTTTATCAATAATTGCATCCATTGATTTTATTAAAATTGTAGTTTCATCATATAATCTTTTCATCAATAAAGAGTTCTCATTATCTGTCTTTATAAGAGAATCCCCCATCCCATAATCATTTAACATACTCTCTATCAATGCTTTTGCTTCATCCAAATCATCTTTAGAACTACTAGCATGCTCATTATATTTTATAGAACAAGCCACAATACCAGATAAAAGCATTTTAACTCTAGATTCTAATTCATGCTTAATTAAAGGTTCGTTACTACTAGGTGTTAATTTTTCACTTGATAACATTAGTTTTTCAAAAGATAAATCAAAATATGTAGCAGTTAAAACTTTTCCTGCCTGATAGCTTACTCTATATTTCTTTTGTTTATCACTTAATATCTGAAGCTTCTTTTTTCCAAACATCACCTTATCTTTTACCTGATTGAAATGTTCCATCGTTACATTTCTTTCTTTTTCTCTTAATGCTAATAGTGCAGCTTCATTTACAAGTGCAGCTAATGAAGCACCGTTAAATCCAATAGTCATATTTGCTATCACTTTTAAATCTAC
The DNA here is from genome assembly GCA_027064515.1 of Sulfurimonas sp. Classification (GTDB taxonomy): domain Bacteria; phylum Campylobacterota; class Campylobacteria; order Campylobacterales; family Sulfurimonadaceae; genus Sulfurimonas. The sequence goes on from JAMOPL010000024.1 coordinate 3,703, forward strand.
ATTATGAGGAATTTTTAGTAAATATTTAGAAAGTATAGATTCCCTTTCAGTTTTTGTGGGAAGCTCTACAAAAATCCTTCTGTCAAACCTACCAGCTCTTAGTAAAGCAGAATCTAGCACATCTATTTTATTTGTAGCAGCTAAAACAACAACACCACTAGAACCCTCAAAACCATCCATCTCAGTTAATAGTTGATTTAATGTTGATTCTCTTTCATCATTTCTTGTACCATCTCGTTTTTTCCCAACAGCATCTATCTCATCTATAAATATAATTGAGGGTGAGTTTTTTTTTGCAACTTCAAAAAGTTCATGAACTCTTTTAGCACCCATACCAACATATATTTGAACAAATGAAGCACCACTTTGATAGTAAAATGGAACATCTGCTTCATGAGCTGTTGCTTGTGCTATCATAGTTTTACCAACACCAGGGGGACCAATAAGTAAAACTCCCATAGGCATTCTAGCGCCAAATGCTTTATATCTTTTTGGATTTTTCATAAAATCTATAATCTCTTCAAGCTCTATCTTAACATCACTAATTCCACCAATATCATTAAATGTAACATCACTTTTTATAGGTAAAATTGGTGATAAACTTTCAGATTCATCTTTTGACTTTTTACTTGTTAAACTATTATTTATATTTTTAAATATCTCTTTTTTTTGAATTTGCCTAAAAAGAAAATAGCCTAAACCTAAAAACAGTATAAGAGCTAAAATATAAAAAGCTATATTAAATTTTTCAATCTCTACATTATAATTTTCTAACATTAAAGGGCTTACTTGTGTAGATGGAATCTTATAGTAATTTGAATCTGTTTTAATAAATAGATACTTCTCTGTGGAAACAACACTTCTCACACTATTTCCATTTAGAATCTTTCTAGCCTCTTTCAAAGAGATGTTATCATAGTTATCTCTCAATAGTGCAAATAATAATAATACTACTATTAAACCAGCTGAGATATAAATCATCAAGCTATTTGTTTTATAGTTTAGCATAGTTATAATCCTTTTTAGATTCATAGCTTTCTACATTAATCCAATTACCTAATAAATCTTCTTTGGATTCTAAAACTATCTTATTAAAATGTTGATCTAAACCATGATATAAACCATCTTTTTTTGTCTCTATTAAAACAATTAAATTACTCTTATAACTCTTTCTAAACTCTAAATTTTTTTCTTTAATCAAAGATTCTATCTCATGAAGCCTTTGCTTTGCTATCTTTCCATTTACTTCTGGTTTCATATGAGCTGATGGAGTTCCATCTCTTTTGGAGTATGTAAATGCATGTATATGTGTTAAAGGTAACTCTCTAGCATTTAGCATAGCTTCGTCCCAAAGCTTATCATTTTCCCCAGGATGCCCTGTGATAAAATCAGTTCCTATTGCAAAACCTCTACTTGCTAAATTTTCAAATAATTCTCTATCTTGTTTATATACATTTCTACGATTCATCAATTTTAACATTGTTGGTGAAGTATGTTGCAGTGCAATATGAAGATGTTTTTCAAGCCAAGGCTCATCTAATATCTCTTTAAATTCATCTCCAATTTGAATCGGTTCAACACTACCAAGTCTAATACGACGAACTCCTCTAATTTGAGAGATTTTTTTCATAAGTTTTGCCAATGATGTTGAACTATCTTGTCCATAACTTCCAACATTTGTTCCTGTTAATATAAACTCACCAAAACCATTTAAAGCAAGTCTTCTTATCTGCTCCAAAATTTTTGTCTCTTCCATACTTCTAGCATCACCACGAACATAAGGAATCACACAATAAGAGCATCTAAAGTTACAACCCTCTTGAACCTTTATAAATGCTCTACTTTTACCAACAAAATCATCTACAACAGCTTCATCTATAAAATTTAAATCTCCTGCATCATAAAAAGGTTTTTTTGTTGAGAGAAGAGTATCTATTTTAAGTTTTTCACTCTGACCAAATACTCCATGAACTTTACCCTCTTGTAAAAGAGATTCACCCTTTGTATGAGCTCCACACCCTGTTAAAAAAATCTTTGCATCATTTTTCTTTTCTATTTGATTTATATATGAGCGAACATGAGTATCTGCTCCATTTGTAACAGTACAAGAGTTTACAACTACTATATCTGCATCACCCTCATTTAAAGTAATATCATACTCTTTTAAAGCACCCATCATAACTTGTGAATCATACAAATTTGTTCTACAACCAAATGTTTTAAAATATACTTTTTTTTTCATTATTCCATCTCATCTTGTGCAAAAGGTGGTTCTTTTGCAGATTTTTCTATATGTAACATCTGTGTAGGATATGCTATGGTAATATCCTCTTCTTCATTAAATCTCTCCACTATTTCAAGAGAGATAACACTTCTCAAAGTTAATGTTGCGTAAGCATTTGTTAAATACCATGCACTTATTTTAACACCATTATTTTCAATAAAAGAGAAGATTCTAGCCTCAACATTAGTATTTTTAAGACTATAATGATTTCGAATCTTATTTAATTGTTTCCTTGTTATATCAGTATAACCTTTAGAGTATTTTTTTGTAACTTCCTTACATATCTGCATAGCTTTTTTATGGTTAGATTCATAAGTAATCATTATGTCTATCCCATCCCAAACAGTTTTTAATGATGAGTGTGAGTAGTTAGCTATCATACGAGTAAATACATAGTTATTTGGAACAAATATGATTCGCCCTGCTCTTCTATTGTATTTAATAGTTGTAAGTGTTATATCTTCAAGCATTGTCATACGAAGCAAAGATATATCCATAATATCTCCTACATATTTCATCCCATCCATATCGACTCTAATTCTATCTCCCACATGGATACTTCCACCAAATACTATAACAAGCCAACCAAGAATACTCATAAACCAGTCTTTCATAGCAATAGCAATACCAGCTGAAGCAAAACCTAATATTGTAACAATATAACCAGAATTTTCTATATATGAAAAAAATATTATTAATATAATAATCGTTACATTTACAAAGTTTATAATTTTATTCGCCATATAAAATCGTTCATTATCTGTAAAATATTTTTTTACTGCAAATTTTAATAAGGTAAATATAAATAGAACTATTAATATAAAAATCCCTATATAAGCTAATTTAGAGACTTGCTCTTCAATCTCTTTATCAATATTTATTTTTACAACTTCTAACCTTTTTTCATAAACATCAATCGCTACAATCATTGTGTCAAGTGCAGTTTTAAACCTATCCAATTGTAGGTTTTTATCTATTGAATCTTGTTTATATCTATTTTCTACATCTAATAGTCTAATTTTTTTATAAATATTATTTTCTTGAATAAGTAAAGATATTAAATCTGTTAATATAATCTTTTTCTCTTTGTACTCTTCAAAATCTTTGTTTAATTTTTTAATAACTGACAATGCTGTAAATATTCCAAATGGATTTGTTATATTTGGAATCTCATCAATATTAGGTGGTGTAATTAAAGTTAAAAATGGAGCAGAATTTTTAAGTCTTAATTTTTCAAATTGTGATGTTAAAAATTTTTCTTTAGAAATAAGAGCATTTAATTCATCCTGCTGAGCAAGTGAAGTAGTTTCTTTACTTAAAAATTTTATCCTATCTCTAATTTTTAAAAGACTATTTCTAACCTCTAATGAAGTTAAATAAGAAGCATAACTTTTCATCCATACTTTCTCTTTACTAATCTCTTCTTCTAAAGATTTTAGTTTAGAAAGATATTTTGCAATAGCCTCTAATCTTGCTTTTTTCTCTTTAATTCTTATCTCTTCTTGCAATTTTAATGTTTTTTGTTTTTCTATCTCAATTTGTTCTTTACTAGTAATATTATGATCTGAGGCTAATATATCATTTGACAATAAAGATGATACAGATATAAAAGTAAGAAAAACAAAGATTTTAAACATTAAAATCCCCAAATTTATTTAACACACACATTATTGTACCTACATCTATTTCATCACTTATCTTAACACCACCAATCCCTATTGGAATAATAAATGTTATAGCAGAGTCTGAGCTTTTTTTATCTAAATAGAATGTTTCATAAAAACTACGAGTATCTTCTATTTTATAACTCGTTGGTAGATTATATTTTTCTAATAAGTTTTTTACTCTTAAAGCCTCTTTTTCATTCATAAGATTCATCTTAAGAGCTGTTTCGTTCGCCATAACCATACCAATTGCAACAGCCTCACCATGAAGATACTTTTTATATTTTGTTTCATTTTCTATAACATGTCCAAAAGTATGCCCATAATTTAATGCAGCCCTTATCCCATTTTCCTTCTCATCTTTCGCCACAACATCAGCTTTTGTCTGAACAGCTTGTTTAATAGCCTCCTGTAAAATCAGAGGATCTTTTAAATCTGCATTTTCTAAAAATTCAAAAAAATCTTTATTAAATGTTACTGCCATTTTTACAATCTCAGCAACACCTGCTCCAAACTCTCTATCTGCTAATGTTGTTAAAAAATATGGGTCAATTAAAACAGTGTTTGGTTGATGAAATGCTCCTACAAGATTCTTTCCATAAGAGTTATTCATCCCTGTTTTTCCACCTACACTAGCATCAACCTGAGATAAAAGTGTAGTAGGTATTTGAATAAAATCTATCCCTCTTTGGTAAATACTAGATATATAACCTGTCATATCTCCAATCACTCCACCACCAAATGCTATTAGTAATGATTTACGATTAAACTTATGATTAAATAAAGATTCTAAAATCAAATCAATACTATTTTGATTTTTATACTCTTCACCATCAGGAATAGTGATTATATATAACTCTTTTGCAGTGATTTTACTAAGTAAATACCCTAGATGTAAACCAGCTACTTTTGGGTTTGTAATAATTGCTACTTTTGTATCAAAATGTATTTTTGATATTGTATCTATTGTTATATCATAAGAATTATCGACTACTGATTTTAGTGGTATATTTACTTTCATTATCTATCCAAAATATTTATTTTATAATGCATACATAATACATAAATTTATCTAATTATTTAATAAAATCAAAGTTCAATTGGTATAAATATTTGATGATACTCATCCAATCTATGATATAATTTTTCACTATCTGTTGAGAAAAAAGAATAAATTCTTCTACTAACAAGCTTTGAAGTAAATGGAAGAATTTGAATAAAATTTTCTTTTTTACTTAAAAATTTTATAGGGTTTTCATTTTTTGTTATAATATTAATTGATTTTGAAAATATAGTAGATAAATTATTATAATGTTCAATAACCTGTTCCTTCTCAAACTGATGTTCACTTAAATAGTTATATAACTCTATATTAAATCCCATCTGCTCTGAAATGTCAAAAACAGTTGCAGATATTTTTTCAACATCTCGATTCTCAGTTAAAAGAAGTACACACTCCTTTACAGATGAAACATCTTTATTAGAAATTTTTAGAACTGGTATCTTTACATCATATAGCAACTGTCTTGTTCTATAATCGGCAAATATCTCTTTCGAAATAATTATTAATCCAATATGATATAGTTTAATATCATTAAAAAATATTTTTTCTAAGTTTTGATTATCATAATCTATCTCTATAATAATATTATCACTACTCAGATTTTTAATATATTGAATTAAGTTTATATCTCCAGGATTAACTATTTTGATTATTAGATTATGTTTAAACTTTTTATGTGTAAATACAGCTCTTTCTAAATACTCTTTAATTGTATCTTTGTTAATAATATCCATATCTATATATAGATAAAGATTTGAGCCAAAAGGCTCAGGAAACTGTCCTAGTTCCCTTTTAATTGCTCTATATACTGATTTTAACACTGAAGGTTCACCAATTAAAACTAATAAATCATTTGGATGAATCATCCTTCTTCGATTAGGCATAATTAGCTTTCTATTCCTATATATTGCTACAATCCTCCACTTTTTTTGCTCAATTGAACCCACATGTCTATAAACAAAAGAACTACCAAATGGAACCAATACTTCCATTATTTCACCTTCACCGATACCAACATTTTGGGCAATTACAGGTACATTTGGTAGATAATCTAAGAATCTTGATGATAGAATCTCATCAGCATTAATCAGCACAATATTAGAATCTTTTTGTTTCATATTCCACTTATTTAAAACAACTATACGAAGATGTTTTTTCATAGTTCTAATATTTTTTATTGTATTTTCAACATCAATAAGAGAATCCATTGTTATAAAAACTTGAATAAATTCCATCTTTAGTAGATTAGATAGTTTATATAAACTTGTTGGGTCAAAGTTATAAAACTTAAATCTTGCAGGATTAACATCCTTATAGTTGTTAGATTTTAGTTCCACTATATAGTATATATTTTCACTTGTATATGTTTTTATAGTTCTTTGTATGAAATGTGAGCCTGTTTGACCATCGCTAATAATTAAAATTTTTTTCAAATATCATCACTTTTAAATAAATTTTTATTCTTCATATTATCTTTGGATAACCTTATTATCTCGCACCCAATAATCTTCTTTAGATTTTCTCCAGATTTTATCTACAAAATATCCAGTAATTTTAATCCAATTTTTTGTTCTCTCTCCAGAAGTAAATGATCTGTTTTTTTCCCATACATCTAGCAATAAGCCATTTGGTTTATTATAAATTTTAGCATCACTAATTAAACGAAAAGCTGATGCTTTAAATTTATATATACCATTTTTATTATCACTAACTTTAGAGAACTTAGTATTCGATTTTTCATTTAAAAGAGTGGGTAAATATGGTTTTACTTTAGACTTAGCAAGTAATCTTTTATACTTTTTATTTAAAGAAATTATCTCTTTTTCTCTTTTTCTTAAAAGTTTTTTTTGATTTTTATTCTCATTTTGTAGTTTTTTTAATAACTTAGTTTCTGAACAACCATTCTCTTCATTTGCTAAGTTTAATAAATCTATACATTGCCTATAATCTTTTTTTAAATTTTCAATATCTTCAACTATATACTCAACCCTTTTTATATCATTTGCACCTAATGATATAGTGATAAATAAAATTATTAGATATCTCATTTAAGCCCTTTCTTTACTAATTTCACACCCATTTCAACATGTTTTGTATAAGGAAATTGATCAAACATAGCCATATCTTCTATTTTATGTGTTTCACTTAGTATCTCTAAATCTCTTTGTAGAGTTAATGGATTACAAGATATATATAAGATATGCTCATATCTTGCACTAAACCTACATGATGCTTCATCCATACCACTTCTAGGAGGATCTACAAATATACTATTTATATTATATGATTCAATATCTATCTCTTTCATTCTACGAAATTCTCTTACACCATCAAGTGCTTGAACAAACTCTTCCACACTCATTCTAACAAACTCTATATTGTTTACATCATTTAAAATCATATTATCTTTTGCTGCATTTATTGATGATTTTGATATCTCGGTAGCTAATACTTTATTAAATTTACTTGCAAAAGGGATTGTAAAATTTCCAGCTCCACAATATAATTCTAACAAATCCCCATCAATATCTGAAAAATTTTTCAATGCCCATGAGACCATATGCTCATTAACTCTCGCATTTGGTTGAGTAAAACTATTTTCTATCTGTTTAAACTTATAATCAATATTATCTATATTTAATATTTCTATTACAAAATCTTGCTCAATTACAACTTTTTGCTTTCTAGAACGCCCTATAATAAATATACCTAAATCAAAAGAGATTTTTTTAGCTATCTCTTCCCAATTAGAATCTAATTTACGATGATATAACAGTGAAATAACTATATCACCAGTAGTTGTACTCAAAAAATCTGCACCAAACAGTTTAAAACCAATTTTATTCTCTTTAATTGCAACTAAAAGCTTTGGCATAAGTGCTAAAATATGTTGATTTACTTGAGGACATTCATCTATAAGAACTACACCTTTTTTTTCTATATGATTCATAGCATAATGAATCTCATCATCAATATGCCATATTTTAAACTCACTTCTTGCACGATAATGTGATTGTGGAGATCTAAATATTGATATTTCACCATCATAAAAAGATGAAAACCTATCTTTATTTATAACTTTTTTTCTTTGTAGTTGTCCATCATATCCATCTTTATAATCAATACATGCACCACATTCACCAAAATATTTACAATTCATTTTAAATCCTATATATTATTTAATAGAGGTTATTAAATTACCCACTATGAGATTCCATCCATCTATAAGTACAAAAATAAGTATCTTAAAGGGCAATGCAATCATTACTGGTGGTAACATCATCATACCCATCGACATCAGTATAGAAGCAACAACCATATCTATAACAAGAAATGGTAAAAAAATCAAAAAACCTATCTCAAAAGCAGTTTTAAGTTCACTAATTACAAAAGCTGGAATTATTACTGATAAAGGAACATCAGCTATTGTTTCTGGATTTTCCATTTTTCTTATTCTTACAAATAGAGCTAAATCTTTCTCTCTAGTATTTCTAATCATAAAATTTTTAAATGGTAAAACTGTTTTATCAAATGCCTCTTCATACCCTATTTTTTTTTCCATATATGGTTTTATCCCTGCATCATAAGCTTTTATACCAATTGGTTCCATTACAAAAAAAGTAAGAATCATTGCTAACATAACTAATAGTTGCGTTGGTGGAACTTGTTGTGTTCCGAGTGCTTGTCTTAAAAAACCAAAAACAATTACAAACCTTGTAAATGTTGTCATCACTAAAACTAAACTAGGAGCTAAAAATAGTAGTGTTAAAACGGCAAGAACATTAAGAGAACTTACCAATTGTTCTGGTGTATCAGGAGATGATAAGGCAAAATTCATTGTTGGAATCTCAACAGCTTCTGCACCCAAAGTTGCTACAAAAATTAAGAATAGTGTAAAAAATCTAATCATTATTTATTAGATACTTTATCTAAGATTGAGCTTACTGTTTTTGTCTCTTTATCATTTTTATCTGCATAAAAATGTAGTTCAACTCTACGATTTTTTTCTCTACCACTTTTTGTTTTATTTGTAGATACTGGCGTAAATTCAGAAAAACCAGCTGAACTAATTCTGTTACTTGGAACACCATCTATTATCAACTCTTTTAAAACAGAGATTGCTCTAGCAGAAGATAATTCCCAATTGTCTTTATAAATACTATCAGGTCCTGGATTTAAATTATCTGTATGCCCTTGAACACTAATTTTCATTTTATTTGGCATTGTATCAACAATAAGAGCTACTCTTTTTAAAAATAGAAGTACATCTTCATTTTCAATAGTTGCACTTCCTGCTTTAAAAAGTAGTGTTGCTGGAAGCTTAATCACAAAACCCTCTTGAGCCTCTTCAACTATAACAGCTTCACCTTCATTTTTGTCCATCATCTCATTTGCATCACCAGCAGCTTGTTTTATTCTGTTTACTTGATCCGATGTTTCATCTTGTGATTCTATTGGTGTAGATTCTTGAATTCTTTTTTTAGATATTTCAGTTTTTGTTCCACCCTCTAAAACACTCATTGCACCTGAAAGTGAACCAATAGCTTCAGAAACTTTTTTGGCATCCATACTTGACATAGAAAGAAGTAGAACAAAAAAACATAAAAGTAGAGACATTAAATCCCCAAAAGCAGCTAGCCATGCTGGTAGACACTCTTCACACTCTGGACATTTTTTCTTACCCATCAGTTATTACCATTAATCAAATTGACTTACACGATCAACAGGTGCTAAATAACTCAATAGTTTAGCCTCTAAAACTCTTGGTGCATCACCTGACTGAATAGACATTATTCCAGCTAAAATCATCTCTCTTACTAAAGTCTCTTCATCATTTCTAATTGCTAAAATATTATAGATAGGTGTACCAAAAACATTACCAATAATTGCACCATACATAGTTGTAAGAAGTGCAACTGCCATCGATGGACCAATCGCTGATGGATCGGCCATATTTAAAAGCATTGCAACTAGACCAATTAGTGTACCAACCATACCCATAGCTCCTGCTAGACCTGCCCACTGATTAAAAATTGAACCATGAATCTTATGTCTTGTACTTGTTTGTTCCATCTCAATCTCTAACAAATCTCGAATTGTATCTGGTTCACTACCATCGATTGCCATCGATAAACCTTTTTTTAAAAAGTCATTTGGTTCAGAATTTACATCACCCTCTAAAGCTAAAATCCCATCTTTTCTAGCCTTTGTAGCAAACTCTACAAGCTTTTTAATAAGTTCAGATACATCCTCTTCTGGTGGCTTAATTGCAATCATAAATATTTTAGTGAATTGTTTCATCTGAGCAGGTTTAAAAGATATCATCAATGCACCGATACTACCACCAACAACAATCAACACTGACGGGATGTCAATATATGCACCAACACCAACACCCATTGTCATAGAACCAAGAAGTAGTACTAAAATTAAAACAATACCGAGAACTGTACCTAAATCCATTAAATTACCTCAGAAATTAATTCGATAATAATACCACAAAAAAGATTATTTACCGATTTATCGATTAATTATTCTATTTTAAGTATAATTTCAAAAATCTAATAATGTGAGTATAGATGAATAAAAATAGTACAAGTATAATTATTTTAGCTGCTGGTAAAGGTAGCCGTATGAAGTCTCCTAAAGCGAAAGTTTTACATGAAATTAGTGGTAAACCTATGCTTTTTCACATTATTAAAGCTTCAAAAGATATATCTAATGATATTACTGTAGTTGTTGCTCATCAAAAAGATGCTGTTATTGAAAAAATAAATAATTATTTTGATGATATAAATTTTGTAGTTCAAGACGCAGATAATTTTCCTGGCACTGGTGGAGCTATGAAAAATATCACACCAAAAAATGATAAAGTTTTAGTTTTAAATGGGGATATGCCTTTAATTAGGGCTAAAGATTTAGAGGGATTTTTAACAAATGATTCTGAAATCATTATGTCTATCTTTGATTTGAATAATCCTGATGGTTATGGTCGTGTAATTATAGAAGATGAAAAAGTTCAAAAAATTGTTGAACAAAAAGATGCTTCAATTGAAGAGATTAAAACAACTACGGTAAATGCTGGTATTTATGCTTTTTCTAAAGATGTCATTAACAAATACATCCCTTTACTTAATAATAATAATGCTCAAAATGAGTATTATTTAACTGATATTATATCTATGGCTAAAGATGATAACCTAACTATTAAACCTCTTTTAGTTGATGAAGAGGGATTTAAGGGTGTAAATTCTAAAAAAGATTTAGCTGATGCTGAAATTATTATGCAAGATAGAATTAAGACTGAATTAATGAATCAAGGTGTTATTATGCAACTTCCTTCTACTATATATATAGAAGAGGGAGTTGAATTTGAAGGTGAATCTCTTATAGAAAATGGTGCTAGAATCACTGGTAAAACGAAAATAGTAAACTCTCATATTAAATCTGGAACTATTATTGAAGATAGTATAATTATAAACTCTGATATTGGTCCACTAGCACATATTAGACCTGCTTCACATATAGAAGATACACATATAGGAAATTTTGTAGAGGTGAAGAAGTCTACTCTTAGAAGTGTTAAAGCTGGTCATTTAAGTTATATAGGTGATGCTGAAGTTAATGAGGGAACAAATATTGGTGCTGGTGTTATAACATGTAACTATGATGGGCTTAAAAAATATAAAACTATTATTGGTAAAAATGTCTTTATAGGTAGTGATTCTCAATTAATTGCTCCAGTAGAGATAGAAGATGATGTGATGATAGCAGCTGGAACAACTCTAATGAGTGGAAAAGTGGAAAAAGGTTATTTAGCTATAAGTAGACCAAAAATTAGATTGATAAAAGGTTTCTTCTATAAATTCTTTGGAAAAAAAGAAAATTAATTGACGAATTAAATATATCAGTTCATTTAATTAAATCGTCAGCTTATATTATATATAATTTCAATATATAATTAATATAAGGAGATTTATGCAACCGACTAGATCATTACAGTTCTTCCCTGTTCAGTTATTCGCTATCATTATGGGAATTTCTGGTTTAACTATTGTTTATGCCAAAGCTTATCATATACTTGGTGTTCCATATTTTATGTATGAAGTATTGTTATTTATAGATACTATTTTATTTCTAGCAATTTTCACTACATATATGTATAAACTTTCGATATTTCCACAAGCTGTAAAAAAAGAGTTTCTTCATCCCATAAAAAGTTCTTTTATGGCAACTATCTCTATTAGTTTTTTACTTCTTAGTATCGCTTATTACGACTACAATCCTGTTCTTTCTATAATGTTATGGTATATTGGAACTCCTCTACAACTTTATTTTACTGTTAATATTCTAAACTATTGGATTAATAATCAATTTAAAGAGGTTCATAGTAATCCAGCTTGGTTTATCCCCATTGTTGGAAATGTACTTGTTCCAGTTATAGGAGTAGATGCAGCACCTATCTATATATCAATTTTCTTTTTTAGTATAGGTATATTTTTCTGGATTGTCCTTTTTACTATGATTATGTATAGAATTGTATTTCATCATCCAATGGCTAAAAAACTTACCCCTACCCTATTTATATTTATGGCACCACCTGCTGTTGCATTTATCAGTTACTTTCGTTTAACTTTTGGTAGTATAGATATGTTAAGTATGTTCTTATATTCGGTTGCTTTAGTTACTTTATTTTTAGTTTTATTTATGGCAAAGAGATATGATACTAAACAGTTCTTCATATCATGGTGGGCTTACACATTTCCATTAACTGCTATGACAATAGCAACTATGCTTTTAAATATGGCTTTTGATAATTTCTTTATTTACTATGGATCATTCGCTCTTATAGCATTGTCAACACTAGTAATTGGATTTGTAACTTATAGAACAATAGTGGCAATTTCACAAGAACATATATGTATAGAGGAGAAAGAATAATGAACAACAACATGTACAAAGGAAGAGAAACAAATATGAATAGTAAATTAATTTTAACAATGGGTGTAGTAATAGGTATAGTTTTTGGTGTTTTCTTTGCAGGATTTGTATTTAAACTATCAGCACCTAGTGTTTTATTTAAAGAGGTAAGTGTAAATTATAGTTTTGATAAGACGGTAGATTTGTTAACAACTAGAATCAATGCTAAAGATGGCTGGCATGTTACTGATATAATAGATCAACAAGCAGAAGTTGCTAAATATGGTGGTGGTCATATTGGCAAGGTTAAAATAATAAAATTCTGTAATGCCAAACTATCAGGTAAGATGCTTAGAGCAGATGAAAGAATGTATATGTCTGTAAAGATGCCACTTAGTATATCTGTATATGAAAAAAGTGATGGTAGAGTAACTATTGGATTAGCAAATGGTTATGTAATGGCTAGACTTTTTAAAGGTAAAGCTGAGGGTGAAATTATGGAAAAAGTTGTTACAGATATGGAAAGTATCTTAAGTTTTATCCACTTTAGATATACAATTTTCTAATTTGGAATCTAAATAATTAGTAGGCTTTTAAGCCTAACTAATTATCTAATAACTCTCTTTATTAATTTTATTTTTTATTATCTATCTTTGCTCTTAA
>JAMOPL010000025.1 GCA_027064515.1 Sulfurimonas sp.
ATCTGATAAAACTTTTGTGATTCCACCTGTTAAAACAATAGAATTTATTGATAATAGTTTTAGATTTATATATGATTGTTTGTAATGAGACATTTTACAAAGCACTAAAAATATAGCTAGTTGCATTAAGATTCTTAAAGATTTTTTACTATTCTCTTCAAAAATATTCTCTGTTACTTTTAAGTGAGTTAATAACTCATAAACAAACTCATTGTTTTGAGCTGTAAAAATGAGAGATTCTTTTGATTTAAAAACACCTAATTTTTTAAAAACAAGTCTATCATACTCATTTTGAGTTACTATGTTTTCATCCACTAAATCTTTTGAATAGTGAATATCAGTAGTTGCTCCACCAATATCTATTAAAATAAAAGGGTCAACAACTGAAAAGTTTGCATCAATGAAAGGTAAAGTTTTATTTACAATATATGGAGTTGAATAGATTTGATTTGATGTAATCTCATAGAGAGATTTTATATCCTCTTTTCCAACTATATCTGCTTGATAAAGATTTGTCAGGTACTCTTTTAGATTCTCCTCTACAATATGAAGCTTATTATCTATAATATTTGGAAGTACAATAAGGTTTTCTATACTTTTTTGAAGTTTAGAACTCTCTTTATCACTACCAACATAGACAATATTTGAGTAATTTAATTTATCTAAATAACTAAAAAGTGAATCTCCAAAGATATTAGATGCAGAATCTATCCCACCAACCACTATTACAACATCAATCAAATCACTAGGAATCGAGTAATCTTCAATATTTTGATATATAACAGTCTCAATAATATTGATTCCAGAATTAAAAGCGATATTTTTAGCATATTTCAGAGAAAAAGAATCTGTAAGTCCAATAATCAAAGTGCTTAATCCACCATTTGCAGATGAGCAAATATATATGTTTTCTTCATCAAAACTATGTATAGTTTCACCACATTTATGTGTTAAATCATCAATAATCTCTTTGTTGAAATCTCTAAAATGTTGCTCTATTTTAGAATCTGTTGAGACTTTAAAATAGGTACTTCCTACATCAATTAGTAGTTTATTTTTCATTGCATAATCCCTATATCATGGATAATATCGTTTACTATCGAAGTTGTATCTTTTGTTAAATCACATTTAGATTTTTCATATTCAAAACATCTATCAGGAATTGGTACATTTCCTCTTTTGATGATTCTAATGTTTTTATTTGCATCACGAACTGTAATCATCTCATTATGGTTTATAATATGTGGCGAGAATGGTACATCGATAGTTCCATTTTTAATAGAATTAAAAACTTTTCTCCATAGAGTGTCAGCTTCATCATTGAAAACTGCTTCCATAATGGCTTTCACAGTAAGAGTAAGATTTTCCTCCTCCTCTTCATCTACAACATTTGGAAGTCCATTTAGGATTCCCAAAATATATTGAGTATTTGCAACTGTTTCAGCATTTGCCTCTTTTGTTGGGATTCCAGATGCTTCTTGTTTTGTTTTTGTGATTATTTTATCTGCTCCAACCATAGAAGCAATTACTGTTGCTAAACTTATAAGTTGCTCGGAAAATTTCTTATTTGTTGGAAATGCTCCCATCCATTGATGATAGACAAGATTTATTTTTGCATCATCACAGTTAATCTCTTTCGCATAAAACTTTGCCATCTTTTTAATAACTGCACCCATAACAATATCTTGATTCATAGAACCACTTTGAGAAAATGAAACGGAGAAAGATTTAACACCCTCCTCTAGTGAAAGCAACATCTCTAAAAGCTGAATCACAATAGTAATCGCAGGTGGAACAAGAGTCGCAGTAAGTGGGCCAAACGATTCTCTATTAATAGGCATATTTAATTTTGAATAGTTAGCACACACTTTTTCAACATATTTCCAATATAAAAATGCTTTATCAAGTGGAAAGTTTTTTGAGTATGGTAAAAGGTAGGTAATAGGTCCACCCTCTATCT
>JAMOPL010000026.1 GCA_027064515.1 Sulfurimonas sp.
AAAGGTCAAAAACTAAAGCAGATTTTGCATGACCTAAATGAGCATCATCATAAACTGTTGGACCACAAACATAAAGTGTCGCTTTCCCCTCAACTTGTGGTGTGAATTTTCTTTTTGTTTTTTGTACTGAATCGTATATTTGCATTTTTTTCCTTTAAAAGCATATTATATATCTAAACTATAAAAACCTTCATATTTTTTAAATGATAATAAATATAAACTTTTTAATATATTTTCATCTATATCCTCTAATTCTTTAAATACTGTATTTTCAATACCATTTTGTTGTATTTCTTTTAATACATCATCCATAACTTGAGGTAAAACTTCTACCAACTGTTTAAAAGCTTCTTTTTCCCCTGTTACTAATTCATAAAATTTATCAATAGAAACTCTTCTAATTCTATCATTTGACATAGGATTACCTTGTAAAGATACTGCCCATTTTATATTTTGACTATCTTTTGCAATTACTTCAACTAGCATACAAGTTGCTTCACTATCATTTAAAAGTTTATTTTGCATTTTCATATAAGTAGCACTTGATGAAGATGAATTCATAGTATTATGTTTATTTTTCATTTCAACATAAATCTTATCCACATCATTAACAATATCAAAACCTTGTTTTGGTACACTCCAATTTGTATCTTGTGTATCTTTATGATAAATATGTTTAAAAATATTTTGTTGAAAATATCCAATATTATTACTATTTGATTTATCCATTTGTCTTATTGATTCTGATTCAATAATATTTTCTATTGTTTTCCCATAAATTTTAGAATCAAATGTTAATTTAATTGGGTCAATTAAATTCTTATTGAACTCTTTTAAATTAATTTTAAATCTATATTTTTCTATCGTTTCTTTAACATGATTAAATAGATTTACATCACTTATAAAACTTAACTTATATTCATTCATTTTTTTATCCTCTTTTAGTTTATCTAAATATTTTATTATTGATAATCCAACTTCTTTTGCTAAATTTACAGGAACAGCATTACCAATTTGTTTATATTGTTCAGCAATAGAACCCTCAAAAATCCAATTATCTGGAAAAGATTGAATTCTGGCATTTTCTCTAACACTAAATGGTCTTAACTCATCAGGATGGCATCTTTCTGTTTGTTTTTGAGCTGGTGTACAAAGAACGGTCAAACCGGGTTCATCCCAAGATAATCTTCTAGCTATTCCTGTTCTTCCCCCAGCCATAAAATATGTTGTTTTCATATATTCTCTAGCAATATCATCAGGTAAATCTCTCCAACATCCACCCGGACTTACATATTTTAAAACCTCTTTTTTCTTGTCATTATAAGTTGCACAAGGGGAATCTGGTACATTTTGTAAAATATCTTTTAATACTAATTGATTTTTATGTGGTTTAGGAAAAGTATAATCAATACCAATTTTTTCTTTAATATCATTTCTTGTACCAATTATTAAAATTCTTTGTCTTTTTTGTGCAACACTATAATCTAATGAATTTAATACTTTATAAGTTACTGAGTAACCAACTTCTTTAAATACATCAAGCATCACTTGTAATGTTTTACCTTTATCATGAGTTGCTAAACCTTTTACATTTTCAGCTAAAAACATTTTTGGTTTAATCTCTTTTAATATTTTTGCAAAATCTGAAAATAATGTTCCTCTTGTATCTTCAAGTCCTAATTTCCTACCTGCATAGCTAAATGATTGGCAAGGATAACCACCTGATAATAAATCTATTTCTTCATCGTCTAATAGATAAGACTTTATACCTTTCTCGGAAATTTTCGTAATATCATCTTGTAATATATTCCAGTTTGGTCTATTTGTTTTTAGTGTTTTAGTTGCCCATTTATTAATTTCAACAGCAATTTTTGTAGTAAATCCTGCTTGTTCTAAACCTAAAGCTAAACCACCTGCTCCTGCAAATAGTTCTATAACATTATAATTTATTTGATAATTATGTTCTGATTTATAAATTTTTTTTCCTTTGATTTTGCTTATGAAATATAACCCCTAATAAAATCCTTAAATATTAATAATAAAATAATGAATAAAATAGAACCTATGATAAGGTAAGCTAAATTTTTAGAGCGAAGTATATCTAAAAAGTTTTTAACACCAAAAGCTCTGATGGTTAGAGTGAATCCTAAAATTCCACCAACTGTACTTGCCAGGGCTAAACCACTTACTCCCATAGGAGAGATTAACGATAAAGCCAAGACAATATAAGCACCTAAAGAGATAGTAGCAATTTTTGCAGCTTTCATTTGCATCCCTTGTGCATATATCCATAAAAGAAATAGTTTTTGAAGACCAAATGGGAGTAGTCCTATCATATACATTTGTAAAACTGCTGTTGTGTTGGCTGTGTCTTCAGCACTAAAAGCACCTCTCTCAAAAAGTAACCAAGTTATCTCTTGAGATAATATGATTCCACCGATAGTACTTGCTGTGAGTAAAAAAGCTAAAAACCAAAATGCTTTTCCTAGATAAGCTAAGGCTTCTTTCTCTTTTTTTTGTTTTAAGAATCTTGCCACACGAGGAAATAGGGCGATAGCAGTTGCTATGGCAAAAAGTGCAAGGGGGAGTTGGAAGATTCTATTGGCATAGTAAAGATAAGAGATAGAACCAGTTACAAGAAATGATGCTAAAAATGTGTCTAAAAATGCACTTACTTGTGCCGTTGAATTTCCCCACATAGCAGGAAAAAACTGTTTTCTAAACTCTTTTGTATCTCTTTTTATAATTTTTGATTTTACTCTTAGATGTTTAAATCCACCGATGAGAATCTTTGATAATCCCATTTTATATATGGCTAAAATATGAACAGCTAGTTGTAAAATACCACCAACAACTACACCCCAACTCAAATAATAAACTATCTCACCTTGAGTTTTATCTTGTGAAAAATAGAGAGCTAAAATGAGTGAAAGGTTGAGGAGGGCAGTTGAAAATGCTGAGGTGGCAAAATGGTTTTTGTATTGGAGCATTGTGCTTAAAAAAGTAACGGCAAATATAAGTGGTAGATACCAAAAATTTATTGCTACAAAGGGGGAGGCTAACTCTATTGTTTTTTCATCAAATCCTACGGCTATCGCTTGTGTGGCTAGTGATGGAAGTAGGTTTACAATCATAGTAATAAAAAATATGATAGATAAAAAAACTATAAAAATATTGGCAGAAAATACCCCTTTATGATTCGTTTTTGCAAAAGCAGGGATAAATACTTGAGTAAAAGCACCCTCAGCAAAGATTCTACGAAAAAGGTTAGGTAGTTTAAATGCTATGAAAAATATATCGCTATATATGTTCGCACCAAGAACAGATGCTGTCAAAAGATCTCTTATAAATCCTAAGATTCTTGAAACTAAAATTCCGAAACTGTTGGTAAAAATTGCCTTAAACATAAATTCCTTTTTGTACTTGTATAATTATTTTACATGATTTTAACAAGTTTTTTGTTAAAATCAACAAATAAAAAAAATATAATAATTATATGAAGTAGGGTAAGCATGTCATTTTTTGGTTCATCATCTGAAACATCTGTTTCAAAAAAAATCAAGCCAACTGTTGTTCGTACACAAAATGTTTTATTTGAATTGAAAAAAATTGCAAAAGCTAATGGTCAAAAATTAGAAGATATTGATTTTAATATACTTGGTATTCAAACATTTACAAGAATAAATGAAGATAAAAAGGAAGTTGAATGGGAAGAAATATCTTCAAATATATTACATGAAATAGATGATAAGACAGTATTATTAAATTATGATTTTCAGATTAAACAGGTATATGAGATAGAAATTTTTTCTAAGTCTAAAGAGAAAAATATATTTACTAATTTTAAAACAGTGATAGGAGCAAATAGCTCTAAATGTAAAATTTATCTAAGTATAAAGGCTGGTTCTAAAATTACTTATAGTAGCCAATTTGGAAAAGAATTATTAATACTTATAAATAAAAGTAAGCTAAAAGCAGGTATTTTACTTAATATATTTGACGATATGGTTGATGATGAGATAGATAGAATATCTGGATTAGTGAGAAGAGAAGGTGATAAAGCTTTTAAAGATACTAAGACAATGTTGGTTGCTCAAAGTCACGAACCTACATTAACAGTTGATGCTGAACTTATTATCCATTATGACAAAAAAGAGGAGTTAGACGATAACAAAAAAGTCGATTATTCTCTTCGTGGATATATTAATAGTGTAAGAAAAGATGAACTTTTAATAGAATATATAAAAGCTAAAAAGGGTAAAGTTGGTAGAGATTGTCGTGGTAAAATTATTACGCCACAAGAACCAATTATAAAGAATGAAATAGATTTCACTATTAATGATACTATAAGAAAAGAGGAAACATCTGAATATATTAAATATTTTGCAAATGAAAATGGATATATAACTTTAGAAAATAAAGAGTATTTGATTAAAACAGATGTTGCAATTGATGAGATAAGTTTTAAAACAACAGGCTCAATATCTACTGGTTTAGATTCTGATGTTCTTATCAATGTTCAAGAAAAAGATATGGTAAAAGATGCTATTGGTACTGGAATGAGTGTTGAAGTGAGTAAAATTGAAATAGATGGTAATGTTGGTTCAAGTGCTAAAGTTGTAGCTATAAAAGCAACTATTGGTGGGCAAACACATAGGACCGCCGAAATAGTTGCAGAGGAGTTAGATATTAATGTACACAAGGGTATAGCAAAGGGAAAAAATATACATATAACTAGACTTGAACATGGTATAGTTGAGGGAGATATAGTTGGTATTGCTCAAGCACTAGGTGGAAAAATTAGTGCTAATGAGATTACCATAGATTTGTGTGCATCAAATGTAAAAGCTACTGCATCTAGATTAATAGAGATAAAAAAACTTCAGGGAAGTGAGAACACATTTACAATAGATCCAATTTTAAGTAAAGATATAAATGATGATTTACAAGAGAATGAAGATCAAATAAAAAAGCTAAAAATTGAAGTAAGGAATCTAAAAAAAGAGATAGAGCTAACCCAAAAAATAGTTAATGATAATGAAACTTCTTTCAAGGATATAAAAAAGCGTTTATTACACTATAAAAAAAATGGTGTAAAAATGCCACAAGCTTTTGTAAATAAATATAAACAATTTCAAAAGGTTACAGAAAATTTAAAAGAGATGAAAAAGAATGATTTAATAAAAAATGATGAGCTTAAACTTCAAACAACAAGAACATTATCATTTCAAGATAATATATTTGATTCAAGAATTATAAATCGTGATAGATGGATAGGGCATAATGAATTAGTTTTCAAATTAGTTAATCCACCAACAGTGCTTAAATTTCACCCTAAAGAGGGATCACAAGATAGAATCTTTGCAATTGTTGAAGTTGAAGAGGGAACATTTGAGATAAAGGCGGTAAAAGAATGATAGTAGGATTAAAAGGAAATATAGAGTACAAAGAACCAACATTTATTCATATAGAAGCCAAAGGTGTCATATATGAAGTTTTTATATCTTTACATACTTTTTCGGCTCTTCCGAGTGGAGAGTTGAAACTTTTTATCTCACAAATTATTAGAGAAGATGCTCAGTTGCTTTATGGTTTTTTAGAGATGAGTGAGAAAAAATTATTTCAAAGATTAATAAAGATAAATGGTGTTGGCCCAAAAGTGGCAATGGCAATTTGTTCAACATACACACCATCTCAATTTGCAACAGTTATTAACAATAAAGATATGAATGGCGTTAAAAAAGTACCAGGTATTGGACCAAAAAGTGCAGGAAGAATCCTTGTTGAATTAAATGGTTTCGATGTTGAGTTATTAAGTTCAACAGATTCTCCAAAAACACAATCATTTAATGAGGCTAGTGAAGCATTGGAATCTTTAGGATTTACAAAAGCTAAAATATCAAAAGCTCTTGGTTTATGTACTGGGGAAGATACAGCTAGTATTGTAAAAGAAGCACTGAGATTACTTAGTGCTTAAAAGTTAAATAACTAAGATAATAATCTTAGTTATTTATTTATGTAAATTATGCTTTAAACTCTTTTACGAACTCTGCAATTCTTGAGATTCCATCACGGATAGTATCAATATCAGTAGCAAAGCTAAGTCTGAAATAACCTTCACTACCAAAAGCAACACCTGGAACAACAGCTACAAGTTTTTTATCTAATAACTCTTTAGCAAATGTAAGAGAATCATTAGTAATATCTTTAATATTTACAAATAGGTAGAATGCACCATCAGGTTTTAGAACACTTAAACCATCAATCTCATTCATAAGTTTTACAGCTTCATCACGACGCTCAATAAATGCTTTTTTCATCATAGCAATATCAGAATCAGCAGAACCATCAAGACCAGCGATAGCAGCCATTTGAGTAATAGAGTTAATATTTGATGTGCTTTGAGATTGAAGTTTTTTAGTAGCTTTAATAAGCTCCGTATTTGCAGCTGCCATATAGCCAAATCTCCAACCAGTCATAGCAACAGATTTAGAAAGACCATTGATAGTTACAGTTCTTTGGTACATATCTTCACTAACAGCAGCACATGAAGTAAATGTTCCCTCATAAGTTAGTTTTTCATACATCTCATCAGAAGCAACGATAATATCAGTACCCTCTAAAACTTTACCAAGTGCAACTAACTCATCTTTTGTATAGATAGAACCAGTTGGGTTTGATGGAGTTGTAAGAATTAACATTCTTGTTTTATCAGTGATAGCATTTTTTAATTGCTCAGGAGTGATTTTAAAACCATCTGTATCGTGTGTTTCTATCTCAACAACTTTACCACCACAGTATTTAACCAGTTCAGGATAAGTAACCCAGTAAGGTGAAGGGATAATAACTTCAGCCTCATCTTCGATAACTGCTGAGAAAAGGTTGAATAGTGAGTGCTTTGCACCATTATTTACCATAATTTGGTTTGTAGCATAAGTTAAGCCATTATCTCTTTTAAGTTTATGAGCAATTGCTTCTCTTAAAATAGGATAACCATCAACAGCAGTATATTTTGTATAATTTTCATTGATAGCTTTAATTGCTGCATCTTTAATAACTTGAGGTGTACCAAAGTCTGGTTCACCAGCTGAAAAACTAAGTATATCTTTCCCTTCAGCCTTAAGTTCTTGAGCAAGTGTAGTAATTGCAATAGTGATTGATTCTGAAAGTATATTAACTCTTTTTGTTAGCATAAGAAACCCTTATTATATTAAATTATTAAATTAATTATACTAGAATAATAATATATATAACTTTAGAGTTATATTTTTAGTGTTTATTCTTCCTTTGTTTCTACAAAAAGAGCATCAAGTAGACCATCAACAAATTCATATTTGTCAAAAGGGACTAAATCTTCAGGTTGTTCACCTGTACCTATAAAAAGGATTGGTAGTTCAAGTGCATATGCTATACTAAATACAGAACCACCTTTTGCAGTTCCATCGAGTTTAGTAATTATAATACCATCTATACCTATCATCTCATCAAATGCTTTTGCTTGTGCAATAGCTGAGTTACCTTGTGTACCATCTAAGATTAAAAGTGTTCTATGTGGTGAACCTTGATGTGCCTTTTCACAAACTCTTTTTATCTTTTTAAGCTCATTTGCTAAATTTGTTTGTGTATGTAATCTTCCTGCAGTATCAATGATTACATTATCAAACCCTTTTGCTTTTGCAGAATCGATAGTATCAAAAGCAACAGCAGAACTATCATGACCTTGATTTGAAGATACGATAGGAATATCTAATCTTTGAGACCATAAAGTAAGTTGCTCTATCGCTGCAGCACGAAAGGTATCTCCAGCACCAAGTATTACTTTTTTCCCATCATTTTTATACTTTTGAGCTAATTTAGAGATAGTAGTAGTTTTACCAGCTCCATTAACTCCAACTATAAGCTCAACAAAAGGGGTTGTAAACTCTGGCTCTTTATAAGATGTGTATGCAAGAGTTGCTAGTAATTTAGAACGAAGAATATCTCTTGTTATTTTTTCTTGATAAGTTTGATCTAAAATAATCTCCACTAAAGCATATTCAACATCTGCTTCTAGTAAAATATCCTCTAATTCATCTTTTGTAAAACTTATCTTTTTTTTAGGTGCTATCGTTTTTATCGCTTCAACAGTTTTTTGAAGTGACTTTTTTATAAATCCAAACATATAATTATTTTCCTAAAGCTATATTAATATCACTCTGAATAAACTCTTCATTGATTCTACCAACATAGTGTTTTATTAGTTTTCCATTTTTATACATTGCAACAACAGGGATAGGGAATCTCTTGCCTAATTTTAATTGAGTTGCAATAGCATCTGCTAGAGGTCGATTTTGTTTAGAATTTACTAAAATATATTTAGCATCAAACTGTTTTCTAAAATCTAAAAGTTTAGAATTTGGTAGATTTTCTTCAATAGTTACTCCAATAACTACTAAATTATCTTTATATTTTTCTTGTAATGAACTTAGATGTGAAGCTCCTTTTTGACAAGGTGGACACCAAGTGGCAAAAATATCAAAAATTATTATTTTATCTTTTTTGTTTTCAAGATTAAATCCATCTTGACCTTTTTTAACCATATATTCAGTATCGTCTAATCCTCTCAATAGATATTCATTTGATGATATTATCTCATTTGCTTTTGAAACATCATCTTGTTTTTTATCTGTACATCCACTAAGGAGTAAAGAAACTAATATTATTATAGGTAAAACTGATTTTTTTAACATCATAATCCTTTGTTCTTTTTAAGTATAGAATCGGATTATAACCATTTGTATATTTTAAGAGACTTAACTAGTTTATAAGTTCGTTTTTAATTTTGATGTAAAATGTTTAAATCAATAAAATATGAGAATAAAAAATGACAAAAATTAAGTTTAGAGAAGAGTGTTTTAAAAAGATACAAGGTATTAAAGATTATGAGTATTACAACCGTAGTGCTAAAGTTAATAATAAAATTTTAAAAGAATTAAAAGGGAAAAAGAATAAAAGAATCTTATTTTATTATCCACTTCCAATGGAGATAAATATAAAAAGGTCGTTAAATATTCTAAGGAAGAATAATCAGATTTATATCCCATTTATGGAAGGGGAAAGTTTTAAGATGGTACCATTTAGGTTACCCTTAACACGGAAGAAATTTGGAATTTCTGAAGCGGGTAATAGTTTAAGAAATATAAATAAAATTGATATTGCGATAGTTCCCACAGTTGGAGTAGATAAAAATTTACAAAGAATAGGTTTCGGAAAAGGTATGTATGATCGTTTTTTTGAAACTCTAAAAAATAAACCATATATTATTTTTATACAATCTGAATTTTGTTACACGAAAAGTATGATTTGTGATTCTTATGACATCTCATGTGATTTACTACTTACTCCAAAAAAAAGAGTTATCAATAAGAGGAAATACTAGATGTTAAACGAACTACTATTAGGTGGTGGAATAGTCACTATTGGTGGGCTTGCTGGTTTTTTCATCTCTAAAAAAATTACTAATGCAAATTTTGATATTTACACAGATCATGCTAAGGCTAAAGCTATTGTAATTGAAAATGAAGCACATGCACTTTTGCAAAAAGCAAATATAAAATCTAAAGAGATAGAGTTAGAAGCTACAAAACGATATGAAGATGCTAAGAAAAGAGCTAAAGCAAATTTATCTCAAAGAGAAAATGATGTAATTACAAAAGAAGAAACTTTTAAAAGATACAAATTAAATGAAGAGGCAAAGCTTCATAATGATAGTACAGTTTTAAAGTCAAAATTAGTAAATGTACAGAGAACTGAAAAATCAATAAACTCTTTAAAAAGAAAATATGAAAATAAAATAGATGAAGCACTTCATGCAATAGAACATTGTGCAGGGATGACAAAAGATGAAGCTAAAGCTATTTTACTTGAAAAAATAGAGGAAAAATCTCGTGGTGAGATAGCTCATATAGTAAGAAAATATGAGATTGAAGCGAAAAAAGAGGCAAAAAAGAAAGCTAATTATATTTTAGCACAGGCAACAAGCCGTTTTGCTGGAGAATTTGCATCGGAGAGACTTACAAATTTAGTTCATCTTGATAACGATGAATTGAAGGGTAGAATTATTGGTAAAGAGGGTCGAAATATTAAAGCCCTTGAAACACTTATGGGTGTAGATATTATAATAGATGATACTCCTAATGCGATATTAGTAAGTAGTTTTAATCTATATAGAAGAGCAATAGCTACAAAATCACTTCAATTATTAATAGCAGATGGTAGGATTCAACCAGCTAGAATTGAGGAAATTTTTCAAAAAGTTAGTGATGAGTTTGAAGCTGGAATCCTTAGAGAGGGTGAAGAGCTTGTAGCAGATATGAATGTTGGTGTGATGCATCCAGAGCTTATGAAACTTATAGGAAGACTAAGATACCGTGCGAGTTATGGTCAAAATGCACTTGCTCATACTCTTGAAGTAGCACACTTAGCTGGTGTTATGTCTGCTGAGATGGGTGGTGATGTAAGACTTGCAAAAAGAGCAGGGCTTTTACATGACATAGGTAAAGCACTGACACATGATAGCGATGGAAATCATGTTGATTTAGGTGCAGATATTTGTAACCGTTATAATGAGCATAGTATAGTTATAAATGCTATTTATGCTCATCATGGACATGAAGAGATTACAAGTGTTGAATCTGGTGCAGTTTGTGCAGCAGATGCATTATCAGCTGCTAGACCAGGTGCTAGAAGAGAGGTTCTTGAAAGTTTCTTAAAAAGAGTTACTGAAATAGAGGAGATAGCTTCTAGTTATAATGGTGTAAAACAAGCATATGCTATAAATGCTGGTAGAGAGATTCGGGTACTTGTAAATGCAAGCTTAATTAATGATGATGAATCTATTTTAATGGCTAAAGAGATAGCTAAAGAGATAGAAGAAAAAGTTCAGTACCCAGGTGATATAAAAGTAAATGTTATACGAGAGAGTAGAGCTGTTGAATATGCTAAATAATATTACAATAGA
The DNA here is from genome assembly GCA_027064515.1 of Sulfurimonas sp. Classification (GTDB taxonomy): domain Bacteria; phylum Campylobacterota; class Campylobacteria; order Campylobacterales; family Sulfurimonadaceae; genus Sulfurimonas. The sequence continues at coordinate 11,000 of JAMOPL010000026.1, forward strand.
AATGGAGTATAAAAGATGTTAAGTGATGAAAATTTTATAAATATTGCTTTAGAATTAGCAACTGCTTCAAAATGTGTGTCTAAACAAGTTGGTGCTGTAATTGTAAAGAATGGTAGAATCTTAAGTACAGGTTACAATGGTACACCAGCTGGTTTTACCAACTGTTGTGATTATTGGGATGGTGAGTATACAAGTGAACATCATGAATGGTCTAAAACTTATGAGATTCATGCTGAGATGAATGCAATTATTTGGGCAGCAAAAGAGGGTATATCAATTGATGGTGCGACAATATATGTAACACTTGAACCATGTAGTGAGTGTAGTAAAAATTTAATAGCAAGTGGAATAAAAAGAATAGTTTATGCTAAAGAGTATGAACATACACATTCTAAAACAATTTCAAAGTTTATAAAAGATAACGGTGTAGTTATTGAAAAACTATCTGAGATATGTAACTAAGCAAGAAATTTATTTTTTTTGCTATAATCAACATCTAAAATATATATAAATAGAAAGTAAAAACTATGTTAATAACTCGTGCTAGTGAATATGCAATATTATCTTTAATCGTTATTTCAAAAGTAGATTCTCCAATGGATAGTGAAACTTTGTCAAAAGAGTTGGCTATATCAAAAAGTTTCCTTGCAAAAATACTACAAGCATTGGCAAAAAAAGGTATTTTAAAATCCTTTAAGGGTGTAAATGGTGGTTTTTTATTAGATATGAAACCTTCTCAAATTGCAATGCTTGATGTTATGTCTGCTGTTGAGGGGAAAGCACCAGCTGTTTTTGAGTGTTCACCATCATTAGCAGATTGTCCATCTGAAAAAGCAAATTTATGCTCTATATGGCCTTTTCTAAATAAACTTCAAGGTAAGATAGATCTATTTTTATCAGAATTAACATTATCAGATATTTTAGAGTAATTCATTGGCAAGAAAAGCAACATTAAAACAACAAGTTGGACATACATTAAATTTTTTACTTGGTCAAAAAGATTTAAGTGTAGTTCTTTTTGTAATGTCAATTTTAGCAATTATTATAGTTCCACTTCCATCAGCAATGCTGGATATATTACTAACAATTTCAATGGCGATGGCTGTTTTAATTTTACTTATATCTTTATATGTTCCAAAACCAACTGATTTAACAACATTCCCAACTTTAATATTAATTCTAACTCTATTTAGGTTGTCTCTAAATGTTGCCACTACAAGGATGATTCTTAGTCATGGTCATGAGGGAACTGAAAATGTTAGTAGTATTATCACAAGCTTTGGTGATTTTGTTGTAGGTGGAAATTTTGTTATAGGTATTATAGTTTTCTCTATTTTGGTTCTAATAAATTTTATGGTAATTACTAAGGGTTCAACAAGGGTTGCTGAGGTTGCTGCAAGATTTACACTAGATTCAATGCCTGGTAAACAGATGGCAGTTGATGCCGATTTAAGTGCTGGATTGATAGATGATGCAGAGGCAAAACAACGCCGTGGAGAGATTCTACAAGATGCCAATTTTTATGGAGCAATGGATGGTTCTTCTAAATTTGTAAAAGGTGATGCTGTTGCCGGAATTATTATTACACTTATTAACATCATTGGTGGATTTCTTATTGGAGTTTTTCAACATAATATGAGTGTTGGAGATAGTGCCTCAGCTTTTACTCTTTTAACTATTGGTGATGGTTTAGTTGGTCAGATTCCAGCACTTATAATGTCAACAGCCACAGGTATTATGATTACTCGTTCATCTGGTGATAAAGATGATAACTTTGCAGAGGGTGCAATTAACCAGATGATGGGTAATGCAAAAATTATGATGATAGTTGGTGCAATTATGATTCTATTTGCTATGGTTCCTGGTCTTCCTACTGCTTCTATGGGATTAGTAGGTATTTTATTTGCTGTTCTTGGTTGGTCTATATATAAGTATGAAAAAGGTGAATTGAGTATTTTAGATGTAGAAAATATTTTAGGTACTAAGTCCAAAGAGCAGATGAAAAAAGAGCAAGAACATGCTAAACCTCAAAAGAGTAATGAAGAGATAGCTAAAGATGAAGAGAAAGCACTAGAGGATATTTTAAAAGTAGAGATGTTAGAGCTAACACTAGGTTATCAACTTATACGACTTGCAGATAATAGTCAAGGTGGAGATCTTTTAGAGAGAATTAGGTCAATGAGGAGAAAAATAGCGAGTGATTTTGGTTTTTTAATGCCACAGGTTAGGATTAGAGATAATCTTCATCTTGAACCACAACAGTATCAAATAATGCTAAAAGGTATCTCGATAGGTGAGGGTAAAATTGTTCCTGATAAATTTCTTGCTATGGATAGTGGAATGGCTACTGGTGAGATTCAAGGTGAGGCTACAAAAGAACCAGCTTTTGGGCTAGATGCTATATGGATATTTCCTGATCAAAAAGAGGATGCTATAATTAATGGTTATACAGTTGTTGATCCATCTACTGTTATATCTACTCATATGAGTGAACTTATAAAGAAAAATGCAGAGGATCTTCTTACTCGTCAAGAGGTTCAAGTTCTTATTGATAAGATTAAGGTTGATTTTCCTGTTATTGTTGATGATGTTCTAAAAGTTGCTTCAATTGGACTCATTCAAAGAGTACTTAAAGCACTTCTTCATGAGAAGATTCCTCTAAAAGATATGCTTACTATTATGGAAACAATCGCCGATATAGCAGAGTTTACAAAAAATGTAGATATTATTACTGAACAAGTAAGAGCTAAGTTAGCAAGAGTTATTACACAGATGTATTCTAGTGAAGATGGAGTTATCAGACTTCTAACATTTGATACTAACTCAGAACAGATGATGTTAGAAAAATCACAAGAGCAAGATGGTGTTAGGAATCTTTTACTTAATGTAAATGAGATTAATGCTCTTATACAAGCAACAAGTACAAAAGCAGCAGAGTTACTTCAAAAAGGTGTATCTCCAGTTGTCATAATTGTTGACCCATCTCTAAGAAAAGGGATAGCAGATATTTATGAAAGATTCTCTCTTGATGTTGTGATATTATCACATGCAGAGATAGATTCAAGTGCAACATTTGAAGTTATGGGTTCTATAACAATTCAATAAATTAAAGGAAAAAAATGAAAAATAGAGAAGTACACCATCTGTCACATATTGATTTAGATGGTTACAGTTGTCAATTAGTGATGAAATTTACTCCATATACAATAACAAACTATAATGCAAATTATGGTGCAGAGGTAAAGCAAAAGCTAGAGATGATTCTAGATAACATCAGGAAAAATAAGAAAAATGCTTTAATTTTAATAAGTGATTTGAATCTTACTGCTGATGAATCAAGATGGTTAAATAATGAGGTTATAAAACTTAATCAAGCTAAAAAAGATAGTGTAATTTTAACATTACTAGACCATCATGGAAGTGGTGAAGAGAGTGCAAAAAAATATAAATGGTATTATCTTGATGTTGAGAGATGTGCGACTAAAATTGTATATGATTATGTAAAAGAAAACTTTGAATTTAATGAACCAGAGTGGTTAGAAAAATTTGTAGATGTTGTAAATGCTGTTGATTTATGGAAACTTGATGAGGTTGAGAACTTTGAATATGGTAAGGTTTGTATGAGACTTATCAATGAAACGAGAGAGTTAAGTCGTGTAATGTTTGCAAAGGAAGATTCTGACTACAAAATTTCTCTTTTAATAGAAGCAAGTAAATATCAAAATGAAGAGAATGCACCTATATTACTTGATTGTAAGATTCACAAACTAAAAAAACAGTTTTTTCAAATAGATGAAGATAATACTTTAGATAATTTAGCAACAAAATATGTTGTTGAACTTCTTGGTAGCAAAAGAAAAACAAATACTATCTATTACAAAGGATATAAAGGTTACCTTAGTTATGGAGTTGGAAATACATCTATAATTGGAAATGGCTTTTTACTTGCTTATCCTGAGTATGATTTTATTGTAGATATTAGTTTTAGAGGTGCTATGAGTTTAAGAGCAAACTTTAAAGTAAGTGTTGCACTAATAGCAAAAGAGTGGGCAAATGGTGGTGGGCATCCTAATGCTTCTGGTGGTAGAATTATGGGCTTTAAAGAGCAGTATAGATATGAAAAAGTAAAACAACAGATAGAACTTCTTATAAATGATAAAGAATCTGTTGCAGGTGTTTTGGATTATAAAAGAGAGGATTAAATATAGAAAGATAGGCTTTTAAAAGCTTATCTTTCTATTTTGATTTTTTTGTAAAAGTGGTGGATTTTTATCACCTGATTCTTTTTATCGTGACATTAATTAAACTAATCAAATTAGTATTAAGTCATTTTCGCTAAAATGTCACAATTATTTCTTACGGAGAGCTACAAATTTGTCTTTAAATCTAAAAACACATACAGAGCATTTTACTAATCCACTTTACTTAGAGAGTGGTCGTATTTTAGAGCCATATGATATTACTTATGAGACATATGGTGAACTAAATGAAGATAAAAGTAATGTAGTTGTTATCTGTCATGCCCTTACTGGTTCACACCATTGTGCAGGGGTTTATGAGGGTGAGACAAAGGCTGGTTGGTGGGATGGACTGATTGGTTCAGGTAAAGCGATAGATACTGATAAGTATTTTGTAATATGTTCCAATGTAATTGGAAGTTGTTTTGGTTCTACTGGTCCTATGAGTTTGCAACAACCACATCAAAATCATTACCGTTATACATTTCCAGTAGTAACTATAAAAGATATGATAAAAGCACAGAGAATCCTTTTTGATAGATTAGATATACATAGAGTATATGCAATAATTGGTGGTTCAATGGGTGGGATGCAAGCTCTTCAGTTTGCGATTCACTACCCAAACTTTGCTCAAAAAATCATCTCTATGGCTGCAACTTATGCAACTCAACCGTGGGCAATAGCATTTAATAAGGTTGCTCAAGAATCGATTTTAAAAGATCCTGATTTTAAACAGGGTTATTATGATCCTGAGGTTATTTCCAAAGATGGATTGTCGGGTATGGCTATTGGTCGTATGGCTGGGCATATTAGCTTTTTATCTCATGAATCTATGCAGAGTAAATTTGGAAGAGAGTATAAGCGAACTGATGGTCTTTATGAACTTTTTGGTAAGTTTCAAGTGGAATCTTACTTAGAGTATAATGGGCATAATTTTACGAAATGGTTTGACCCTCTAGCTTATCTTTATATAACAAAAGCTATAAATATTTTTGACTTATCAAGAGGTTTTGATTCACTTCAAGAGGCTATGAAAAAAATCCAAGCTGAACTTCATCTCATTAGTTTTAAAAATGACCTTTTATTTAAAAATATTGAGATGAAAGAGATTGATAATGTTTTAAATGAGATTGGCAATAAAAATCATTATTATACGGATGTAGATAGTGGTTATGGGCATGATGCTTTTTTAGTAGAGTTAGAAAAATTTGATAAATATATTAAGGATGTATTAGATGGCTAAGCAAGATTTTGAAACAAAATTAGAGAGTTCAAAAAAGATTTTAGAAACACTTATGAATCCTGAAATCACACTTCAAGAGAGTGTAAAAGCTTATGAAAAAGGTATGAAAGAGTTGTCTGATGCTCAAAAGATGTTAGAAGATGCACAAATCAAAATAACTCAAATAAAGAGTATCTAAATGCGTATAGCAGTACTTCAACTCCCATCACAAGGGATGAGTTCTACAAAATTATATAATTTTATTCGAATCGCTCATAAACAGGGTGTAAAAGTTTTAGTACTTGGTGAGTATATTTTAAATCCATTCTTCAAAGAACTTGAACAGATGTCTATTAGTATGATCAAAGAACAAGCAAATCATCAGATTAAAATTTTAAAAGAGTTATCAACAACATATGGGATGGTGTTGGTTGCTCCATTGGTTATAGTAAAAAAACAGATGGTTTATAAAACTATTGTTAAATTTGCTCCATCATCAACATCATATTATCATCAACAACTTTTTATAAATTATCCACATTGGAATGAAGATAAATTTTTTGCAAATGAAAAGAAAGAGTTAGAATCACCTTTAATCTTTAAAGTAGATGGTATTAAATTTGCTTTGATGTGTGGATTTGAATTACATTTTGATGAGATGTTTACCCAAATATCATCTAAGAATATTGATTGTGTTTTATTACCAAGTATCTCAACATTTGAATCTTATGATAGATGGAAAAATTTAATTTTATCTCGTGCATTTACACATAATTGTTATATTTTAAGAGCAAATAGAATAGGTGAATATCAAGATAAAAATTTTACTTGGAAATTTTATGGAGATTCTCTTTTAGCTTCACCAAATGGTGAATTACTTGAACATTTAGGTAATAAAGAGGAGTTAATGCTTGTTGATATTAGCCATACAGAAGTGGTAGAATCTCGTAGAATTTGGGGATTTCAAGAGAGCATAAAAAGGATAAATTTATGATGAATTATTTTCATAGGCAAGTACAACTATGGGGAGAAGAAACTCAAAAAAAACTTCAAACTCAAAAAATTGTTATTATTGGTTCTGGTGGACTTGGTAGTTCAATAGCCTTTGCATTGGGTGCTAGTGGAATAGGTGAGATTCATATGGTTGATTTTGATGAAGTAAGTCATCATAATATTCATAGACAAATTGCCTTTAAAATTGGTGATGAGGGAAAAAACAAAGCATTAGTAAATGTAGAGATTCTCCAACAGCGATGCCCATTTGTAACAGCAATAGCTCATAATTGTGATTTTAATGTTTGGAGTGAAAAAAATATAGAGGTAGATTTAATAATAGATGCCACTGATAATCTCCCTACAAGAGCTGAGATAGACAAATATGCAAAAAGTAAAAGTACTCCTTGGGTTTATGGAAGTGTTGAAGCATTTCATGGTCAAGTAGCTTTTATAGATGAATCTTCTTTTGGAGATTCCTTTAAAATAGTAGATAAAACCCCAGAGGGGATAGCTGCACCAATAGTTATGCATATAGCATCTCTTCAATCAAATTTGGCACTTAGATATTTAGCTGGTCTTAGTGTTAAAAAAGATAAACTTTACTATCTGTTTTTTAATGATGAGGGTGAACTAGTTACTCAAAAATTTGGGCTACCTAAAAGTTAGGTAGCATATTTTAAGAGTTCTTTTTTAAAGACATCTCTGTTTCCATAATTCTAATCTCATCATTTGCATCGATTAGAATCTCTTTATCTACTTTAAGGTTTTTATATTTTATTTTATTAGGATAATCAAAGTTAGTAAGTATATGTTTTATACAGTTTATGCGAGCCTTTTTCTTATTATCTGAACGGATAATTGTCCATGGAGCATATTCGGTATGAGATGCTAACAGCATTGAGTATTTTGCGATTGTATATTTATCCCAAAGCCCTTGTGATAGTTCATCAACAGGCGAAAGTTTATATTGTTTTAGAGGATCGGTTCTTCTTTTCTCGAATCTTTTTTCTTGCATCTCTTTTGATACAGAGAAATAAAATTTGAATATTTTTACATTTGAGTTTATTAGCATTTTTTCAAACTCTGGTACCTCATGTAAAAACTCTTTATGCTCCTCTTGTGTACAAAACCCCATAACTGGCTCAACACCACCACGGTTATACCAACTTCTATCAAATAGAACTATCTCTCCAGCAGATGGTAAATAGTGCGCGTATCTTTGAAAATACCATTGCGTTTTTTCAATATCACTCGGTTTATCAAGTGCTATTACTCTAGCTCCACGAGGATTAAGGTGTTCAGTAATTCTTTTAATAGTACCACCTTTCCCAGCAGCATCACGACCCTCAAAAATCATCAACACTTTCTGCCCAGTCTCTTTAATATGGTTTTGCATCTTTAAAATTTCAATTTGGAGCTTTTTAAGTTCATCCTCATACTGAATCACTTCCTCTTTTATCCAAACAGCAACTTTTTTAGATTTACTATTTTTATTTCTTTTATCTGATTCATTTTTATTTTCATTTTTCATTTTTCTTCTATCTTCATGAACTATCTCATCAATACTATTATCATTTAGCTCAGAATCTAGCATATCTCTTTTTGAACCCATAATTATTTCCTTGTGTAATTTATAAAATATAAATAAGTATATTTTACATATCCATTCTATCTAAATTTTACTATTTTTTTTATAATTCTATGATTTTTTGACAACTGATGTAGGTAAATCCCACGAAATATAAAAGAAACCTTAACCATCAACCTTTTGCTCAAATAATTCAGCAGTAAAATCATCACGATAATGGCAATTTCTTTTAATATCTGCCATAATAGTTTTACCAGT
>JAMOPL010000027.1 GCA_027064515.1 Sulfurimonas sp.
TGGGGCTTCTTGGAAGTGGATTTGATCCAGGGGTTACAAATGTATTTTGTGCTTATGCTCAAAAACACTATTTCGACGAGATTCACACTATCGATATATTAGATTGTAATGCTGGTGACCACGGTTACGCTTTTGCAACAAATTTCAACCCTGAGATAAATCTTCGTGAAGTATCTTCAAATGGTAGATATTGGGAAAATGGTGAGTGGATAGAGACTCAACCTATGGAGATTAAAATGGTTTGGGATTATCCAGAAGTTGGTGAGAAAGATTCTTACCTTCTTTATCATGAAGAGATGGAATCTTTAGTGAAACATATTAAAGGTTTACAAAGAATTAGATTCTTTATGACTTTTGGTGAGAGTTATTTGACTCATATGAAGTGTTTAGAAAATGTTGGGATGTTAGGAATCAAAGAGGTTGAACACAAGGGGCAAAAGATTGTTCCTATGGAGTTTTTAGCAACTCTTCTTCCAGATCCATCAACTCTAGGTTGCAGAACGAAAGGGAAAACAAACATCGGAATCGTAGCAGATGGAATCAAAGATGGTGTGAGAAAAAAAATCTACATCTATCAAGTGAGTGACCATGAAAAATGTTTTGCTGAGGTAAATTCACAAGCAGTTTCATATACAACTGGTGTTCCAGCGATGATAGGTGCAAAGCTTATGTTAGAGGGTAGATGGAGTGGTGAGGGTGTGTATAATATGGAACAGTTTAATCCTGATGATTTTATGGATGAGTTAAATAAACAAGGTCTTCCTTGGCAGGTAAAAGAGTTATAGAATCGGGTGCTTTGTTAATTGCAAATATTAGTGTTTATAATATAAATATTAATAAATTTAATGATATGTGTAATATACAGAGTTCATTGATGACATGGTAAGCACGAAATTGGAATACTATATAGATACTCTAGATGTTATAAAAACTGTTATTATAAGATACTTTTTTAACAGATGGATTTAGATAAAGAACATTTTACAGAGATGGCAAAAAAAGTCAGAGATGATTATAAAAATATTAGAAGAGATAAAAGTGTTTAAGAAAATTGATACACCAGTTTATATTTGTGAAGAAAAATTATTAGAAAAAAATTTAATTATATTAGATGATATTCAAAAACAAAGTGGAGTTAAAATTATTTTAGCTCTTAAGGGTTTTGCTATGTGGAGTACTTTTGAACTAGTTTCAAAATACTTAAAAGGGTGTACAGCAAGTGGACTTCATGAGGCACAATTAGCTAAAGAGTGCTTCAATGGTGAAGTTCACACTTATTCACCTGCTTATAAAGAGGAAGATATAAAAGAGATAGCTAAAATCTCAAATCATATTGTTTTTAACTCACCAAACCAACTTTTTAAATATAAAGATATTGTAAAAAATATAAATCCAAAAATTAGTTTATCACTTAGAATAAATCCTGAAGTATCAGCATCTCCAAAAGATATATATAACCCATGTGGACTATATAGTCGCTTAGGAACAACATTAGATAATTTTGATGAGGATGTTTTAGAGTATATAGATGGTTTGAATTTTCATGCTTTATGTGAACAAGATGTAGATGCTCTAGAAGATGTTTTGATTGTATTTGAAAAGAATTTTAGTAAATATTTTAACAAACTAAAATATATAAATTTTGGTGGTGGACATCATATAACAAAAAAAGATTATGATGTAGAGAAACTAATAAATATTATAAAAACTTTTAGAGAAAAATATAATCTAGAAGTTTATTTAGAACCTGGAGAAGCAGTTGCTTGGGAAACTGGTTATTTAGTATCAACAGTATTAGATATTGTTGATAATGGGATAAAAGTAGCCATATTAGATACATCAGCAGAAGCTCATATGCCAGATACTTTAGCAATGCCTTATCGTGCTGATGTAAGAGGAGGTGGTGAGATAGGTAAAAAAAAATATACTTATAGACTAGGTGGTAATACTTGTTTAGCTGGTGATATAATGGGTGACTACTCATTTGATAAGCATCTTAGGGTAGGGGATAAGGTTATATTTGAAGATCAAATTCATTATACATTTGTGAAAAGTACAACATTTAATGGGATAAAACTACCATCATTGGCGATTCTTAGAAAAAGTGGTGAATTAGAGATAATGAAAGAGTTTGGATATGAAGATTATAAAGGTAGACTTTCTTAATAATTTAAACTATTACAAATTAAAATTTGTAATAGTAAAAAGTAAAATTATTTAATATAAGCTATCTCTTTTTCTAAACTTAATGAACCATCAAAAAGAGTCTGTTCATCATATGCTTTAGCTATTAGTTGAAGACCAATTGGCATCCCATTAGCTGATTTTGAGATAGGAAGTGAAAGTGCAGGTAACCCAGCAAGATTTACACTTATTGAATAAATATCACTTAGATACATATCCATTGGATTATCTAGTTCTCCAAATTTTGGTGCAGTTCCTGGGGCAATAGGTGAAAGAATTAAATCAACCTCTTCAAAGATTTTGTTGTAGTTGTCTTTAATAATATGTCTAGTTTTTTGTGCTTTTACATAATAAGCTTCATAATATCCACTCGATAAAACAAAGTTTCCAAGCATAATTCTTCTTTTTACTTCATCTCCAAAACCATTACTACGAGTTTGTGTAAAAGTATCTTCGAGATTCTTTCCATCAACACGATTACCATAACGGATACCATCATATCTAGCTAAGTTTGTTGTAGCTTCTGCAGTTGCAGTTATATAGTAAGCAGAGATATCAAATTTTGCATCTGTCATCTCTTTTTCAACGATAGTATGCCCTTGTGCTTTTAATGCTTCGATAGCTTTAGCATAAGCATCTTTTACATCGTCACTTGCATCTTCTATATATTTTGGAAGTACAGCAATAGTAAGTTTTCTATCTATATTTAGCTTTGGAGTAACTTTATCATCCATTCTTGCATTTGTAGAATCTTTGTCATCTGTTCCACTAATGATGTCATAAAGAATCGCAGCATCTTCAACATTTTGAGTCATTGGACCTATTTGGTCAAGGCTCGAAGCATAAGCTCCTAAACCATAACGAGAAACACGACCATAAGTTGGTTTCATCCCTACGATTCCACAAAAACTAGCTGGTTGACGGATAGATCCACCAGTATCAGAACCTAATGCAGCGATAGCAAGACCAGCACCAACAGCAGCAGCAGAACCACCAGAACTACCACCAGGTACATAATCAGAATTGTGAGGATTTTGAGTTTTACCATAAAAACTAGATTCTGTTGTTGAACCCATAGCAAACTCATCCATATTTGTTCTACCAAAAGGTGAAAGTCCAGCTTTAGCCATCTTCTCAATAACAGTAGCATTGTATGGGGCGATATAACCTTGTAAGATATTAGAACCAGATGTTACAGACCAATCTTTAACCTGAATATTATCCTTGATAGCGATAGGCACACCATCACCAACATTGTTTACATCTATATAAGCATTAAGCATAGGATTAGCTTCAATTTTAGTTTTTAATTCTTTTTTAAATTTATTTAATTCTTCTTTATTAAGTTTTAGAGCTTCTTTTAATGTAATCACTAAATTTCCTTTTAAAATTATGGATGTAATTATATCTAAATATATTTATACTTAGTGCAATTCTAATTTGAGTTATAGGTGGTTAGGAATCTTAAGGGTCAGGTGATAAATATCTAAGTTTAGCTATAAATATTCCACGAAATACTTTACTCATAGCTTTTACAGGAAACAAGAACTTTGATTTATATTTAGGTTGAAGTAAAGTATCTCCCATTATCCCACCACCAGCTACAACGAAATG
>JAMOPL010000028.1 GCA_027064515.1 Sulfurimonas sp.
GCAATTAGTCTCTTGGAACTTGAGAAAACTTAATCTAATTCACTCTATAAATAAAGGTAGATAGTATGAACTTATCAGTTAAAAATAAAATATTTTCCATATTTGTTGTTGTGTTGGTAATAGCTGTAAGTGCTGTTGGTTGGTTTGGTTTTAAGAGTGCAAAAGAATCTTATATAAACTCAGCACAATTAGTTAATGCAAGTGAAATTAAGGCTTTATCAAATCAAATAAAAGGGCTTTTGGGGACAGTACCAGAAGATGTGGTTTATAATACTAATTTTTATGCTTTAGAGAAATTTTTAGTTTGGAGTGATCTAAAAGATAAAAGAAAAACTACATACTGGAAAAATATATATGTTTCAGCTTTGAAAGATTATCTACTGAGTAAAGAGCTTTATTATAAAATCCGTATTATCGATACGAATGGTTTAGAGAGAATATCAATTAGATTAGACCAAAAGAATCATAAAACTGTTGAGATGGAGTTTGAAAAACTTCAAAATAAATTTAATAAAAAATATTTTCAAGAAGCAATCAAATTAAAAAAAGGGGAATTTTATATTTCGGAGATGAATCTCAATATGGAATATGGTCAAATTATAAAACCATTTGTTCCTGTTGTGAGGTATTCTTCACCTATAATTGATCGTGATGGAATACTTCAAGGGGTTATTGTTATTAGTTTAGATGCTTCTGATATTTTAGATGAGATTGTAGCTGCAAAAGCTCTTGATGAAACGAAAGATGTACAAAAATATTATCTTTTGAATGAAGATGGATATTATCTTTTTATTGGTGATAAGATAAAAAGATGGGGTTTTCAACTAGGAACGGAATATAATTTTAATAAAGATTACGAGGGGATATTAGAAAATTTTAAAGATAAGGATGAAACGACATTCATAAAAGATAAAAAGATATTCTCTATGAATAAAATCTATCCAGATAGAGTGAATAATCCATATAGGTTTTGGTATTTAGTAACCGAGATTGATACGAATACTGCTCTTTTATCTTTAGATACTTTTATAAATATATTCTTTTTAATTTTATTGAGTGTCCTTACTTTTGGTTTGTTACTCATCAACTGGTATATCTCAAAACTTATGAATCCTTTGAGTCAAGTTACTAAGCAACTCAAAGCTCTCTCTGGTGGTGAGATACGAAAAGAATCTATTGTTTATGATGCTAAAGATGAGGTGGGAGAGATAGTTAAATCTACATCTATCCTTGTAGATGCGATAGAGATAACAATTAGACAAGCAAATGCAGTGGCTGATGGAGACTTTACTAAAGAGATAAGAGTTCTTAATGAAAATGATGCCTTAGGTTTAGCTATTGCTAATATGACAAAAAGGTTAAAAGAGATGACTAATTTGTCTCAAAATCTTTCAAAGGGCAATTATGATGTAAATGTAGTTGCTAAGAGTTCTGATGATAAATTGGGTCTTTCCCTTCTTGCTATGGTTGAGTATCTTGAGACTATTACAGAGGTGGCAGAATCTATTGCTCGTGGAGAACTAAATGTACACTATAAAGCTAAGGGTGAAGATGATAGATTAGGTCGTGCTATTTTACAGATGATAAAATATTTGAAAACTATTTTAAAACAAGCAGATTCTATTGCTAATGAGGATTTTTCATATAAAATAGAGGTTAAGTCTAAAAATGATGAGTTGGGATTAGCTCTTATGACAATGACAAATATGTTACAAGATTCTAGTACAAAAAATAAGAAAGAGCTATACTTTAGTGAGGGTGTTGGGAAATTTAGTGATAAGTTGACAGGTATTACCGATACAGTAAAATTAGCGAAAGAGGCTATCACTATGGCTAGTAGATATGTAGGTGCTAGTAGTGGTGTTTTATATGATTTTAATAAAGATAAAAAAGAGTTAAAACTAATTGCTTCTTTTGCTTATAGTAATCGTGATAGTTTATCTAATATGTTTAAACTAGGTGAGGGTGTTATTGGTCAAGTTGCACTTGAGAGAGAATCTATTTTATTAAAAAATATAAGGGATGATGAGTTTTTAGTGCAGAGTGGCACAACACTCTCTAAACCTAAAGAGGTATTTACATTTCCTTTGATGCATGATGGTGAACTTTTTGGTGTAGTTGAGATTATGAGTTTTGAGAGTTTTACAGAGTTGCATAAAGATTATCTAGCAAAAATTGCTTCTCTTCTTGCAACAGCACTTCACACCACAAGTCAAAATGGGCAAATAAAAGTTTTATTAGAAAAATCTCAAGAGGCTTATGAGGAGTTACAAACTCAAAGTGAAGAGCTTCAAGAATCAAATGTTCAGATGGAGGAGCAACAACAACAACTTAAACTTCAATCAAGAGAACTAAGAATAAAAAATGATACTTTGGCACAAGCTAAAGAGGAGATAGACAAAAGAGCAGAAGAATTAGAGAAAGCTTCTACCTATAAAAGTGAATTTTTAGCAAATATGAGCCATGAGTTGAGAACACCTTTAAATTCTATAATTTTATTATCAAAATTGCTTATTCAGAATCATGATAATACATTAAGTAAAAAAGATGTAGAAAAATCATCTGTGATTCATAGAGCAGGTAATGATTTATTGTTGCTTATAAATGATATTTTAGATTTAAGCAAGATAGAATCTGGAAATATGGAACTTGTTTATGAAGATGTAGCAACAAGTGAAATAGTTGATGAGATGAAAGGTCTTTTTGGAGCAGTTGCTGATGATAAAGGTTTAGATTTTATTATTAATGACAACTTCAAATCTTCATTTTCTACGGACAAAACAAAACTTTCTCAAGTATTGAAAAATCTTTTAAGCAATGCCTTTAAATTTACAAAGAATGGAGATGTTACCATTGATATTGGAGTAAAAGGTGATAATTTAATTTTTAGTGTAAAAGATAGTGGGATAGGGATACCATCAGATAAACTAGCAACAATTTTTGAAGCATTTAAACAAGTGGATGGAACTATTAGTAGAGAGTTTGGAGGGACAGGTCTAGGATTGTCGATTAGTAAAACTATTGTTGATTTGATGGGTGGAAGCATAAGTGTTGAGAGTAGCTTAGGTAAGGGTACCATATTTAGTATCTCTTTGCCTTTAATGGCTGGTTCTAAAATAGAAAAACATCCAAAAGAGTTGGTGAAAAGTGAAACAGTTGAAATAATAGAACCAACAGTTATCTCAACACCAACAAGCAATTCACCAGATACTGTAACAATTCTCCAAGAGGAGGATGAAATATCTTATGATAGTGAATTATTAGGTAAAAATATACTTATTGTGGATGATGATAGTAGAAATATATTTACATTGACATCTACATTGGAGACTATGGATGCTGAGGTTTTTAGTGCTTTTAATGGGAAAGAGGCGATAGAGATTTTAGAGGCTGGAAATAATATTGATTTAATACTTATGGATATTATGATGCCAGTTATGGATGGTTTGGTTGCCATAGAAAATATTAAATCAAATGATAGATTTAAAGATATTCCAATTATTGCGATTACTGCTAGAACAATGCCTGAAGATAAGCAAAAATGTTTAGATGCAGGTGCTAATGATTATTTATCAAAACCTATACAACATAGTGCATTAATCTCTATGTTAAAAGCATGGATAAAATAGATGATTAAATATTTTAATTCACATAATTCTTGTCATATTCTTTTAGAATCTTCAGTAACAAGTAGTGATATAGATATTTTAGAAACAGTTTTATCTAAAAAAAATCTTGCTTATCATCTTGAATTTGGAAGAATATATAATATTGACATTCGGCTTGTGCAGATTTTATATCAAGAAATTTTTGTAAATTCTAAAAAAATATATATAACTACGCATAAAGCTAAGCTTAACCATTATCTTTATGATCTTGGATTTCAAGTAATTTTTGAATCACTTCTTAATAAAAATATTGTAAAGATAAAAGATGTTGATATAGTGTTGATTGGTGGGAGTGCTAACTCTTCTGAAAAAATTATAGAGATAGCAAAAAAAATCAATTTAGATAATATGGCTTTGATTTTTGTTCAACATATAGACCCTAAAAAGAATGGTTATTTTGATGAAATTTTACAAAGATATACAAAGCACAAGGTTTGTTATGCGAGAGAGGCACAAATTGTTAAAAAAGGTAAAATATATTTAGCACCTAATAATAAACATTTAAAAGTTATAGATGGCTATTTTACTCTTAGTGATGAGCAAAAATATAACTTTTCTAAACCATCGGTATCTATTAGTTATGAGTCTTTTTCTAATTATTATAAAGAGAGATTATTAGTGATACAAGAGTGTGGATATGCTAATGATGGTGTGGATAAGATGGAGTTGATTAAAAGAAATAATTCTAAATTAATAATTCAAAATATTGATGAGTGTGAAGCGAAGCCTATGGTGAAAAATGCCTTAGCTTTGAATCTACAAGATTATATTTTAACTACTGATAAAATTAGTAGCTATATAAACTTATTAAATAAAAAGATGGATAAAAATAGTTGGATAGATTATCTTTTAGAGATGATTTTTATAAATTATGAATATGATTTTAGATTGTATCATAGAGATATGATAAATCGTAGAGTAGATATATTTATGTTAAAACATGGGATAAAAAATATTAAAGATGCAGTTGCTATGATTTTGTTTAGCAAAACTATTTTTAAAGCTTTTTTTCTTGATGTCTCCATAAATGTAACAGAAATATTTCGTGAACCAAAATCATTTGTGACTATGATTAAATTTTTAAATAGGTTTTATAAGAATTCACATAATATTAAACTTTGGAGTGCTGGGTGTAGTAGTGGGGAGGAGGTTTATTCAACAGCTATTTTATTGGATAGTTTAAAATTATTGGATAAATCTATCATTTATGCAACAGATTTTAATAGTGTAGTTTTAGAGGAGGCAAAAAATGGAATTTATTCAAAAGGAACCTATCTTAAAGCAAAAGAGAACTGCAAAGAGATAGGTTTTGATATTGAACTAGAGGATTATATTGTTGAAAATGATAATTATGTAGTTATAAATGAAGAGATAAAGAAAAAAACACTATTTTTCCAACATAATCTTATAAAAGATGGCTCTTTTAATGAGTTTGATATTATAATCTGTAAAAATGTAATTATATATTTTGATAAAGATTTACAGAAGAGAGTTTTTCAACTTTTTTATGATTCATTGAAATTTGGTGGTCATTTGGTTTTGGGTGAGAGTGAATCTATTATAGAACCATTTCAAGAAAAATTTGAACGGTGTAGTGATAATTGTAAAGTTTTTAGGAAAGTGAAATAATGAAGAAAATTGTATTGTGTATTGATGATATTAAAACAAACTTGTTTACTCTTGAGAGTGTTATAGAGAGTGTTGCAGGTAATTTATATAATGTATTAATAGCTTCATCAGCAAGTGAGGGTCTGTCTATTTTACTTCGTCATAAAGTAGATATAATTTTACTTGATGTTATGATGCCTGAGATAGACGGTTATGAAGCTTGTAAGATGATTAAATCTAATAAAAAAACAAAAGATATTCCCATAATATTTGTAACAGCTAAAAAAAATGATGAAACAATAGAGGAGTGTTTTAGTGTAGGTGGAGATGATTATATAAATAAACCTTTCAACCATGTGGAACTACTAGCTCGTTTAGCATTTCATCTAAAATTAAAAGAGAAAGATAAACTATTACAACAAGAAAAAGAGTATGCTCAAAATATATTAGATTTACAAAATAATATGATATTGGTTAGTGATGGAGAAAAAGCTATTAATGTAAATAAAGCACTTCTTGACTTTTTTGATTTAAAAAGTTTAAAAGAGTTTCAAGATAAGCATAGATGTATATATACAACTTTTATTAATGATGAGGGTTATTTTTACAATAAAAAAGAAAATAATAATTTATGGCTTGAATCTATTATAAATATTTCATTAAAAGAGGATGTTCTTGTAAAAATTAGTATAGATGAGAATGAATATGTTTTTATTATAAAAGCAACACCTTTTTATAGTCAATATATTATAACATTAACAGATATTACACATATATCTCAGCAGACACTTGAGTATAAGCATGAAGCTAATTATGATTCTCTAACTGGTATATATAATCGGAATATGTTTCATAGGCTAATAGATAGAAAAATAACTATTGCTAAAGCAGAAAAAAAATCATTTATTTTTATAATGATGGATATTGACTTTTTTAAAAAAATAAATGATAAATATGGTCATTTAGTTGGTGATGACATATTAAGAGGTTTATCAAAATTAATTAAGAATCATACTAGAGATAGTGATATTTTTGCTAGATGGGGTGGAGAAGAGTTTGTTCTTACTTTTGATGTAAGTTTTGAAAAAGGGATAGAGATAGCTAATAGTTTGAGAAAGTATATTAAGAATAAAAAGTTTGATATAGTTGGTTCTATCACTTGTAGCTTTGGAGTTACAGAGTTTAAACAAGGTGATACATTAAAAAATATAACTAAACGAGCAGATGAAGCACTTTATAAAGCTAAAGAGAGTGGAAGGGATAGGGTTTGTCAAGTATAGATAATAAATATAGTATTTTATGTGTTGATGATAATCAAAATAATTTATTTACATTAAATGCACTTTTAAGTACAGTGTCAAATATCAACTCTATTGAAGTTTTAGGAGCAAAAGGGGCTCTTGATATTTTACTAACTAAGCATATTGATTTAATATTATGTGATATTCAGATGCCTGATATTAACGGTTTTGAATTAGCTAAAATGATAAAATCTAATAAAAAAACAAAAAATATACCTATTATTTTTGTAACAGCTGTATTTAAAAGTGAGGAATTTATTGCTCAAGGTTTTGAGATAGGTGCTGTTGATTACATAACAAAACCGATAGATGATAATCAGTTATTAAATAAAATCACCCTTTATCTGAAAATATTTGAACAACAAAATAAACTAAAGCATAGTGAAAAAAGATTTTATGACATAGCGCAAAGTATAGGAGATGGTATCTATACTTTAGATACTAATAATAAAACAACATTTATTAATAAAGAAGCACTAATATTGCTTGGATTTAATAAAAATGAGTTGATGAATAAGACGATTCATGATTATATTCATTACAAAGATTCTAATGATAAACCAATACTAGCTAAAGATTGTAAGGTGCATAGAACTTTAATAGATGGAGAAATATATAAAAGTGATAATGAAGTTTTAGTAAAAAAAGATGGTTCTATCCTAAATGTTTCTATAACGACAACACCTCTCTATATAGAAAACTATATAGTAGGTTCTGTGACAGTTTTTAGAGATAAAACAAATCAAAATAAGATTCTTATTTTAGAAGATGAGAAAATTAAAAATCAAGAGCAGATAATACACTCTATGATAGATATGATAGAAGCTAGAGATTCTTACACTGCTGGACACACAAGAAGAGTTGCACATTATTGTGTTTTAATAGCTACGGAGATGGGTTATAGTAAATATGAGATAGAACTACTTAAAAATGCAGCATGGTTACATGATATAGGAAAAATATCCACACCAGATAGTATTTTACTTAAACCAAGTAAGTTAGATTTTACAGAGTATAAGTTAATTCAAGAACATCTAAACTCAGGTTATGAGATGTTAAATAAGATAGACCAGTACAAAGTTATATCTGAAATTATGAGAGAGCATCATGAGAAATATGATGGTAGTGGTTATCCCCAAGGTTTAAAAGCTGAGGAGATAAGACCATTAAGTAGAATTATGATTGTTGCTGATGCTTTTGATGCAATGACAACAAATAGAGTATATAAGCCAAGAAAAAGTGTAGAGGTTGCATTAGCAGAACTTCAAGAGCTAAGTGCAGTTCATTTTCATCCTGATGTTGTTGATTCGGCGATAGTTGTTTTAAAAGATATAGAGATAGATTTAAGTATTTCTCAACTTCCTAAAACAGATATGGAGGAGCAAAGATTTTCATATTTTTACAAAGATAGATTAACAAATCTTTTTATTATAGATTATTTAGAGCTAATAGTTAGGTATTATATAATGGCAAAAGATGTTTATACTTATAATATAAAACTACATAATTTTTCAGAGTTTAATAGGCTTAATAGTTGGAGAGATGGTGATAAATTTTTAATTGAGTTTGCATATTTTTTACATAATGAGTATAAAAATAGAGTTGTTTTTAGAGTAGAGGGTGATGACTTTATGATTCTTAGTGAAGAAAAAATTCTAAATGTTAAAGAGAAACTAACAAAATATATAGAAGACAGAAAAAGTATAATTACTATTAGTGTAGAAGAGGAGTTAGTTGAAGATATTAAGGATAATATTAAAACTATATTGGATAGGTAGATTATATGGGATTAAATCCCAAAATAATCTATCTTCTTGAACGAGAATTTGAATTATTTCTATTTCTGGAGTGTCCACCACCTCTTGGTTTACTTCTAGCGCCTCTATTTCCACCAAGATTAACAGGTTCTGCTTTTATTGATGGATCTGGTTTGAACCCTTTTAACCAAACTTTAGGAATATCTTTTTTTATAAGTTTTTCAATATTTACTAAAAATTCTTCCTCATCAACACAAACTAAAGATACTGCTTCACCACTTTTTCCAGCACGACCAGTACGACCAATTCTATGTACATAATCTTCACTAACATTTGGTAATTCATAGTTTACAACATGTGGAAGATGGTCTATATCGATACCTCTTGCTGCAATATCTGTTGCAACTAAAACTCTTACTTTACCTTTTTTAAAATCATCTAAAGCTTTTGTTCTTGCATTTTGACTTTTGTTTCCGTGAATCGCGGCTGCTGTTATACCATCGCTTTCTAATTGTCCACACAGACGATTTGCACCATGTTTAGTTCTTGTAAAAATAAGAACTTGTTTCCACGAACCATCTGTAATTAGATGTGTAAGTAGCTCTTTTTTTCTTGTTTTGTCTACATGGTAAACAGCTTGTTTTACAGTTTCACTAGATGTATTTCTTCTAGCTACTTCTATAAGAACAGGGGATTTTAAAAGCCCTTGAGATAGTTTTTTTATCTCATCCGAGTAAGTCGCTGAAAATAATAAGTTTTGTCTCTCTTTTGGTAATATAGCTATAACTTTTTTAATATCGTTAATAAATCCCATATCTAACATTCTATCTGCTTCATCAAGTATAAGAAAATTAACATGAGATAGGTTGATAGTTTTTTGTGAAATATGGTCTAGTAATCTACCAGGTGTTGCGATAACAATATCTACACCTTTACGAAGTTTTACAATTTGAGGATTTATTTTTACACCACCAAAAATAACAGCAGATTTATATGGAAGAAATTTACCATACAACTCTACACTTTCAGCAACTTGTGAAGCTAACTCTCTTGTTGGAACAAGAATAAGAGTTTTTACTGGATATAAGCCCTTATGATGTTTTAAATGTTTTGAACGCTCTAACAACTCTAACATTGGTAGTGTAAATCCAGCAGTTTTTCCAGTTCCAGTTTGAGCTCCGGCAAGAACATCTTTTCCTTCTAAAATTACAGGAATTGCTTGTTCCTGAATAGGTGTAGGTTTTGTGTAACCTTGTTCTTTAACAGCCTTTAGTAGTTGTGTTGATAATCCTAATTTTTCAAATGACATAAATTTCCTATTTCTTAATATTTATTCATAATAGCATAATTTATGGGAATATGGGATATAATCCAAATATATTTAATCAGGAACTTTAATGTCATCAACTACTATAACTGTAAAACCAAACAACCATCGTATTCATCCTTGTGAAAACTCTAAAAAACTAGAGCTTCTTAATAAACTAATTGCTGAAGAATCTTCATCAGATATAATTGTTGTTTGTTTACAAAATTCATTTGCATTAAAAGATGCTTTAGATGATAAAAGTGTAAAAGTTATGGAAGATAAAGAGCTTTATCAATCAAAAGATCTTAATTGTGAGGTATTAATTAGTTTTGATATTCCGGACAAAGCTATAATGTATATGGCTAGAGCTTCTAAGGGAACTGTAAAAATTATCGCTTTAGTAGATAAAGCTGAACAAAAAAAATTATACCCAATAGAGATGCTTTTAGGTCGAGTGATTAAACAAGACATAATTGAAGGTTTTGAGTATACGGTTGAAAAAGTTGTAGAAGAACCAGCATTTAAAGGTAAAAAATTATCAAGAGAAGATATAAAAAAAGTTGCTAAAAAAAGATATGAAGATAAAACTCAAGATAAACCGAAAAAAGAGTTTAGCAATGATAAAAAGTCATATGATAAAGATGATAGAAAAAAAGAGTATAAACCTAGAGATAAGAAGGATTTTAAAAAATCTGATTCTTCTGATAAATGGGCAAAAAAGAATAAAACTCAAAATAAGTTTTTAGGTAAAGATGAAAATGGGAAAGCGATATTTTCAGGAAAAAGTGGTGATAGAAATCATCGTTATGATGGAACAGCAAAAGACAAGTATGATGCTCCTTCAAAAGTTGGAAGAAAAATAAATGTTAAATTAAAAAGAGAGCCAAAAGAACCTAGTTAGCATATAGGTATCTTTTGATTTTTTTAGTAGGAGTTTTTATAAACTCCTCTTTTTGTTCTATAAACTTATTCATTTTAGAAAAAGATGATAACTGAGAGTTTATCTTAACTCTTTTTTTCTCTAAAATATCTTCAATCTCCTCTTGAGTAATATCATCAGCAAATCTTTCATAATCAAGATGAATTCTAGCTATTAACTTAGAATCTGACATCATCATAAGAGAATCTAAAATATCTTCATCTTTGTTTATAAGGGATTCTATCTGTTCAGGATATATATTTTCACCTGAAGAACCAAGAATAACATTTTTACTTCTTCCACTTATAAAAAGATAACCATCTTTATCCAAATATCCTAAGTCTCCAGTTAAAAACCAATCATCTTCCATAACTTCAGCAGTTTGTTTTTCATTCTTATAATAACCCATCATTACACTTGGTGAACGAGCCATAATTTCACCCTCTCCAGTTTTAGGATTAGGGTTTTTTATCTTTATCTCTACACCATAAAAAGATGTTCCAGCAGATTTAATTTTTTGTTTTTCTGTAAATATACCAGCAGTTAAAAGTGGAGCAGTTTCTGTTAAACCATAACCAACCATATAAGGAAATTTTGCTTCATTTAAAAATTTTTCTACATATGGAGATAGAGGAGCTCCACCAATTCCAAATATTTTTAGTTTTCCACCAAAACTCTCTAAAAGCTTTGAACCAGCAAGTATATTTAATCTTTTTCTTATGAATGGAATCTTGTATAAAATTCTCATTATGAGGGAGTTTGTAAATGTTGGTAAAACTTTGCTCTTATAAATTTTTTCTATTATAAGAGGAACAGAAATAATAACAGTTGGCTTTACACTAGATAAAGCTTTCATCAAGATAGATGGAGTAGGGGGCTTTTTAATATAATGAACTGAAGCACCATTAAGGATAGGTAGTAGCATCCCCGTTGTACACTCAAAAGTATGTGCGAGGGGGAGAATAGATAAGAAAATATCATCTTGATTTATATCTATTTTTTCAAATGTAGAAAGTGTATTTGTTATAAGATTCTTATGAGATAACATCACCCCCTTAGAGTTACCAGTGGTACCAGATGTATAGATAATAGTAGCTAAATCATCCTCTTTGGGTTTTGTTTGTTCATAATTCTTATCTTCTTGTGATAAATATATTTTATCACTAAGTTCATCTATTAGTATTAACTTATCTAAATTAATAGCTATTTTTAACTCATTAATTTGGCTATCTTTGATAGTTTTTTCAAATTTTTTAGATACAAAAACAGCCTTTGCTTGAGAATGTTCAAGGATTCTATGTATATCCTCCTTATGAAAATCAGTCAATACTGGGACAATAACAGCACCAAAATAAGTAGTAGCAAAATAAGCAACAGCCCAGTGAGGCATATTCTCACTAAGTAGCATAACTTTATCATCTTTTTTTATTCCACTTTCTTGGAGTAGTTTCACCATATTTTGAACCTTATTACCAAATTCTAAATAGTTAAATGGTTTTTCTCCAACATAGGCAAAAAGTTGATTTTGTGAGTGTAAAGATACTGCTCTATCAATAAAACTACTAAGTGTTAAATCTTTTAAATTTTCATAAGGGTAGTGCATATGAAATCTTTTATTTGATTAGTTTTTTCATAAGTTCAATATGATAATTTTCTTGATAATTGATAAAATCAAAAAACTTTGATAACTCTTCATCTTTAATAGCATCACTAAGCTCTTTACACATTATTTTTGCAGCTTCCTCTTCGGCGATTCCATCAATAATAAACTGTTGTAAGTCTTTAACTACATAAGTCATCTCATGAAGCTCTCTCGGTAGTGCAAGTATTCCAAGTTTTGCCATCATATTTCCAAATGATTTAAGGTGAAAATGTGATTCGTCAATAAGGTCTTGATAAACATTAAACTGAGCTAAATCAATAGTTCTAGCTTGCATATAGGCATAAACTAAAATTAGTTCATACTCTTTATAAGATTCATCAAATAAAAACATAGTAAGTGCATCAATCTGATCTTGAGCAAGATTTTTATCTAGCCATTTTCTTTCCATATTAAATGCTGTAATTTTTTTATTGTTAGCACTATTTTTTAGAATTTCAGATAAATACTCTAATAGATAAATTTCATCTGTTTTAATTCTATTGGCTAAAACATTATCGCCATAAAAAGATTGTGCATCCTCTATTTTTGATTTTAGAGATTCTAAAACATCAAAAACGGAATCTTGTTTATATAGTTGCATCTTTCTATCATAATTGTAATTATCGCCAGATTCTAGAATCTCTGTGCCTAGCCATTTCATATGTCTGAATGCAATTATAGAAAAATCATAAAGTCTAGATTTTATCTTCTCATCTTCAATTGCAAATGATGAGAATGTAATATGTAGCCATAATTCGTGTTTTATTTGGTATAGATTACTCATTGTTTTTACCTTTAGATTCCATCCCTGTGGCTTCACAACTCTCTTTCATTTTTAGTATGTGTAACTCTTCCTCTTTTCCATTAGAAAGATTTTCAAAGTTTTTCATAGAAGCTATAAATGAGCTAAATACAATGTCAGCACAAGCTTGTTGTTGTTTACTCATCTTACCTAATTTTTCATGCATTTTTTGAATAGCACCATTTGCATAATCTAAATCATTATCTTTTATCATCTCTGTAAACATTGAGCCTATAACTAAAGTATCTTGACACCCATTTGTAGCAAAGCTTACATTTTTAATAACATCACCATCGAGAAGAGTATAAAAAATTACATACTCTTTTGTTTTTTCATCTAGTGCAACACCAACTCCACTTGTTTCATCTAATTTTCCATAGTTCTTTGGATTCATTAGGTGTTCTAGTATTTCGTGATTCATTCCATCCGGCATTTTTACATCTTTATACATTTTAATTCTTTATAGTTAATTTTGTTTACGAGAGAAGAGGATAGCAGATTAGTATTTAATTTTTGCTAAGTATAAGCCATTACTGGGAGCTGGTTTTATTTTGTGGGTATTTGTACATTTTAGTTGCTCTTTTATTTGTCTAGAATCTAGTTGAAATAGTGAGCCAACCATAAGTCTGATTTGTGTACGAAGAAAACCATTTGCTTCAAAATTTAATATAATATACCCTTTATATCTATATGCAAAAGCTTTATATATAATTCTTGTATTACTTGTGGTATCGCTACCTGTTTTCATAAACTGTGTAAAGTTATGTTCACCAATAAAAAGTTTTATATTGTTTTGCAGTTTTTTTATATTAACATCTTCTATAAATGTGATGAATTGATCTTCAAAAGGGTTTGAAAAATCTTCTTTTATTATATATCTATAAACTCTCTTTTTTGCTCCGTATCTAGCATGAAAATTATAATCTACTTTTTTTACTTTTTTTACTTTTATAGTGTTAGGAAGCATAGAGTTTAAAACTCTTTTAAATTTTACTAAATCATCCCAATATTCAGGAATATCTATATGGCAAACTTGACCAGTAGCATGAACACCCTTATCGGTTCTACCAGAAGCAACTACTCTAAACTTTATATTGATTTTAGAAAGTATATGCTCAAGTTGACCAAATATAGTATTATTTGTTTCTGTTTGTATCTGTGATCCAAGATATGAAGCACCATTATAGGCGATAATTATAGCAACTCTCATTTAGAATCTTGAAAGAACTTTTCTTTTATAGATAAAGTATGTAATGCTAATCCAAACACTAAATACTAAAGGTATAGTGTAAAATCCTATTGTCTTTTCTAAACTTAAAGTTGCTCCATAATAAGCTAAAATACCAAGAAAAATATATAAATATGTCATCCCTTTTTGGTGTCTAGCATGAACAATCCCAATACTAGCAACTAAAAATAGTGAAAAAATAGGAAATAAACTAAACATTGTATTTACAACAAGCATAGTTTTTTTCCTTTTATGTTTCTCCTCAGATGTCCAGTAGCCATAAGCAGAACGATATTGCATATAATCAGAATCTAATTTGTTGTTAATATTCATCTCTTTAAAACTTATCTCTGAAAATTTATTTTTTGAGTAGTTATACCCTTTACCATTAAATAATTCTAATTTTAAGATATTGGCTTCGTTAATAATCTCAGCTCTTTTAGCCCCAATAATTATCTCCTCTTTATCTGTCTTTTTAAATAAAACCACATCTTCATAACTTCCATCAGGATTATTTTTCTCTATAAAGACTAACCACTCTCCAAACTTATTTCCAAACTCTGATGCAGATAGATTTAGTTGAGCATTACTCTTTTTTTGTTCTATAAAATTATCCGATAAAACTTTTGTGTGTGGATATATAAGTAGATAATTAAATAGTGTCAAGATAGAAAGAAAGAGAGCAGGTTTGAAAAGAATCTTTATAATAATATTTGGATTTATCCCTAATGAAAAAAGAACAACCATCTCATTATCTGTTGAGAGTTTATATATAGCAAGTGAAGCAGCTACAAAAAATGTTAAAGGCATAGTATAAAAAAGTATCTCTGGAAATACAAACAGATAAAGTTTAAACATCTCAAAAGCACTTATATCAATTACAGCCGTAGCTGTTGAGAGTTTAATTAAAAAAACTATTGATGCTATTGTAAATAATGGCAATAGCATCGAGAAAAATAGTATGGAAAGGTTGCTAATAATATATTTTTCTAATTTACGCATAGTTAATAATTCGCTTGAATATAAGATAATATAGGTTTATCTAAAACAAATACAATAAAAGTAGCAATGGCTAAAAATGGAACAAAAGGTACTCTTTTATCCTCAGCAGAACCATCTCTGACTGCTAAAAGAACAGGAAGTGCTAAAACAGAAGATAAAAATATAGCAACAAGTGTAAGTTCAACGCCAAGTAAAGCTCCCATTGTAGCAGCAACCATAATATCTCCCTCTCCCATCGCCTCTATGAAAGGGTATGTATGATAGTTTTTACTCCAAGATGTTTCTGTTTTTTTAACCTCTCTTTTTACAGATGAAGTTAAAATATAAGACAAAGAAAATCTAAGTAGAGTAAATCCACCTGCAAAAAGTAGGGCATTTTGTAGATTTGTAAAAATACCACTAATACTTCCAGCACCAAAAATAGCGAATAAAATAGCAAGTAGATTTAAACTATCTGGAATCATTTTGTATTTGAAATCTATCATAGTTAAAGCTAGTAAAGTTAAAAAACTAAAACCTATAAAAAGTAAAGGGAATCCAATAGGAGATTTTGTAGCTAATATGAAGAAAATCAATCCTGATAAAAACTCAATAATAGGGTATTGCATAGAAATTTTTGTTTTACAAAAAGAGCATTTTCCACCTAAAAACACCCAAGATAAGATAGGTATGTTGTGCCAAGGTTTTAGTGGTGTATTACAAGAAAAACAGTGAGAAGATGTATGTACAATACTCTCATCTTTTGGAATTCTAAGAATAACTACATTTAAAAATGAGCCTAAAAGTACACCAAGTACAGTAAATATAATAATTTCCATCTATTTTAATCCTCCGAATCTTCTCTCTATCTTTTTAAATTTTTTAAGTATTTTCTCTAGTTCATTTGTTGTAAAATCAGGGAAAAGAGTATCACAAAAAAATAGTTCAGCATAAGCAGATTGCCAAAGTAAAAAATTTGATAATCTATGATCCCCACCTGTTCTAATCAAGAGATCTACATTATGTTTGCAATCAAGTGCATTACTAAGCATCTCTTGAGTAATATCATATTCACAATTTTTTATCTTATTTACACCACGAAGAATCTCATCTTGTGATCCATAGTTTAAAGCAAGAGATTGAACAAGTCCATCACAATGGGTAGTTTTCTCTTTTACATCACTAATGGTTTTTTGAAGAGATTTAGAAAATGCTCTTAAGTCACCAATAGGCTCAAAACGGATATTATTTTTTAAATACTCTGGTAACTCTTTTTTTAAGTACCTCTCTAAAAGTTTCATTAAAAATTCAACCTCTAGTCTTGGTCTTTTCCAATTTTCAGTAGAAAAAGCATAAAGTGTTAATCTCTCTATATCTTTATGGTTTGAGCAGTAAGTGGTTATTTCTCTTACAACATTAGCCCCAGCTTCATGCCCTTTAACTCTCTTCATATCTTGAAGTTCAGCCCATCTACCGTTACCATCCATAATAATTGCTATATGTGTTGCATTATTCATAATTTTTATCTTTTAATTTTGTTTTTCTTATTGTACTGTTTTTTTATTTGTAAATGAGTAAAAAGTAATTATCTACAAACTTTTAGAATAATTAAGAATCTCAAATGCAACACTTAGTTTATCATTATTTGGAATCTTTTGAACCTCTTTCTCATTAATAAATTCAATCTCATTAGTATCAGTACCGAAGCTTTTAGAATTTTCTAATATATTTAGACAAACACCATCTAGTTTTTTATCTCTTAACATATTTGAAGCATTAGAGATAGCATTAGCTTTGTCTATTTCTGCTTTAAATCCAACAGTTACGATTCCATCTTTATTTACAGAATCTAAAATATCAATATTTTTCTTTAGGCTTAGTTTAAATTTATCACCTAGTGTATCTTTTTTCATTTTTCCATTTTGCACAAATTCAGGAATATAATCACTTACAGCTGCTGCCATAAATAGATAAGGTTTTTTTGCAATAAGTTGAATCTGTTCACTACCCATTAGTGATGGTTTAGAGAGTTTCCCTTTTTTGGCGATTCTAATAGAATCAACAAGATACTCCATCATTTCAGAAGAATCTTCTACATCAATAGTATGAATGTCGCTAGGTAAATCTTCATCAAATTTTGTAGCGATTAGGTTTACATCAGCACCTTTACAATAAAGTGCAGTAGCAAGTGTTGAAGCCATTTTTCCACTTGAAAAATTAGAGATGAATCTTACATCATCTATCTTTTCAATAGTTCCACCACCAGTTACCATCACCATTCTATCATTCCAAAATTCATCTCTTAGTAAGATTCTTGATGTTGCCCAAAATATATTCATTGGTTCTGCCATTGCACCATTTCCAACAACTTTACATGCTAACTCTTTTGTTTGAGTATCTACAATTTCGTAGTTTGCAATAGCCAACATTTTAAGATTTGCTTTTGTGATGGGATTCTCTATCATATTTGTATTTGCTGATGGTGCTAGAAGCTTTTTATTTGGGTAGGCTAAGGCACATTGCAAAAGCATATTATCAGCTATCGCATTTGCTATTTTAGCGATTGTATTTGCCGTAGCAGGAGCGATTACAAAAATATCAGCCCACTCTGTGATTTTTATATGGTTATTATCATCAGCCCAAGATTCATTAGTATCATCTAAAACCTTGTTAGATGTTAATGTTTCAAAACTAAGTGTAGTTACAAACTTTTTAGCAGATTGGCTCATTACAACTCTTACATCAGCTCCAGCTTTCACAAATAATCTTACTAAGTCTAGTGATTTGTATACAGCGATAGAGCCTGTAACACCTAAAAGTATTTTTTTATTTTTTAATAGATTTGATGGAATTAACATATATTTTATCCTTTAATAGTAATTTAGATTATAGCGATATTAATCTATCTCTTACATAAAACTTGTTATCCTCCTCCACAAATAATTAATAGGTTTTTAAATATATGAAAGTAGTAACTGGTGTAGTTGGAAATGATATTCATGTTGTTGCAAATAGACTGATAGAACTCTCGCTTAATGCAAGAGGTTTTGAGGTTTTTAATCTAGGTGTAAATACATACTTAGAGGAGTTTTTCGATGCAGCAGTTGAGACTGGTGCTGATGTTTTACTTATCTCTTCACTCAATGGTGAAGCAGAGGGTTGGGCTAGAGAGGTTAAACTTCTAAAATCAAAATATAAAACTCTTGATAATCTTATTCTTGTAATTGGTGGAAACCTTGTGGTTGGTACTGCCTTGGCTGAAGAGATTGTTCCTCGATATAAAAACTACGGTTTTGATTTGGTTTTTCATCAAGTTGATTTAAACACTGGTCTTGACACCATAGAGAAATATCTAAAAGAGAGAAAAGTATAATGAGTTTACTACAAGAAGAGAGAGAGATTATTCTCAATAATGAATTTGTTGAAAACTTTGATTTCGCAGAGGTTGAGGAGTTTGTACGGGGTGCTGATAAAGAGCTTTTTATATCTCATCATTTTGCACAGAAAAAGAAAAAGATGCTTGTTCAACCTCGTGGAGGGTTTCCAACTTATGAGAAACAATTTGCTTTAAATGAATTTTTTGTAAATGCTAATGTTGATGTTTTACCTTTAACAATAGATTCTAACACTAGACTCAACGACTATGCAACTGCCAAAAAGATGCTTCGTTTGAGTGAAGAGAGTGGTAACGATATGTTAAATGGTTATCCACTTGTGAATCATGGTTATAGAACTACAAGAAAAATGATTACTCACTTTAATAAGCCTGTAAGTTTAAGACACGGTACACCTGATGCAAGACTTCTTATAGAAACTGCTATCGCTTCTGGAATTTTTGAGATAGAGGGTGGACCTATTACCTACCTTTTACCATACTCAAAAAACTTTCCACTTGATAAAGCATTTTTATATTGGAAATATGTTGAAAAAGTGTGTGCTAACTATTCAAAATTAAATATGCCTAT